>NZ_JBFBJI010000006.1:80539-219943 GCF_040702065.1 Streptomyces sp. NPDC086777
GCCGGGGGTGCCGGCGCGGGGGGTGGCCGCCGGGCCGGCGGTGCCGGCCCGGGGGGGGGGGGGGGGGCACCCCGGGGCGGGGGCCGCGGGTTCCGCCGGGGCCACGGCGGACGACGACGACGCCGACGCGGCCGCGGACGACGAGGAGACCCCCTCGGGTCCCGTCTTCGAGGCCGCCGACCGGCGCGCCCGGATAGTGGCCGACCACGAGGGCGTGCGCCTCAGCCTCGACGAGGAGAACTGCGAGTTCCGCTGGGACGAGATCGGTGCGGTCGAGACCGAGGCGCCGCGCTTCGGCAAGCGCTTCACGATCACCGTCCACACGCCGGAGCGCCGCTGGTACCCGATCGAGATCGAGGCGACGTCCCGCTCCCGCTTCAAGGAGTGGGAGGAGCAGCTGGACGAGGTCCTCGACGCGTACTTCGACGACGGTACCGAGGACGAGGACCGGGACGAGGACTTCACGGACGCGGACGCCGAGGCGCAGGACCGGGCGGAGGCCGACGCCGATGCCGACGCCACGGACGCAGCCGAGGCCGGGGACAAGGCCGGAGACAAGGACAAGGCCGAGAACAAGGCCGAGAACAAGGCCGTCGACAAGGCCGTGGACAAGGTCCTCGGCAAGGAGTAGTCCCGGTCCGTCCGCGGTCGCGCCGCTCCGGCCCTGGTGGCTGCCCCACGGCCGGAGCCGGTGCGCCGTCCCGCGCCCGGCTCCCGGGACGGGATACCCAGGCCGCGCGCAACGGCCGCGCAGTGTACGCGCGTACCCGCCACCGCAAGCAGCCCCCGCCGAAGTGCACCCGCCCGCGTGACGTCCGTGTGCGTTCTCCCGGTCCGCCGGGAGAACGTGGTCGGACGGTCTGGAGGAGGGCTGGCTGATCATGGGCGGATCGGCGCCGCGCGAGGGCTGCCAGCTGCCGGTCGAGACGACCAGCTTCGTCGACCGGAGAGACGAACAGGCCACGGGCCGCGAGCTGTTGGCCAAGGCCCGCCTCGTCACGTTCACCGGCCCGGGCGGGGTCGGCAAGACCCGGCTCGCCGCCCATGTCGCCGCCCGTGTCGAACGCGCCTTCCCCGACGGCGTCCGGTACGTCGCCCTCGCCGGCCTGCACGACCCGGCGCTCGTCCCGCTGGCCGCCGCCGACGCCCTCGGCCTGCACGACCACTCCGACCGGCCGCCCCTGGACACGCTGGTGGAGCGGCTGCGCGACCGCCGCCTGCTCGTCGTCCTCGACAACTGCGAGCACCTGCTCGCCGCCTGCGCCGGCCTGGCCGCGGCCCTGCTGCGCGGCACCACCGGCGTCCGCATCCTCGCCACCAGCCGGCACCGTCTCGGCCTCACCGAGGAACACCTCATGGAGGTAAGGCCGTTGCCGGTTCCCGACCCGGACGGCGACCTCTCCGCCGCCGCGGCGAATCCGGCCCTCGCCCTGTTCGCCGACCGCGCCGCCGCGGTGCTCCCCGGCTTCCGGCTCACCCCCGCCAACCACGCCGCCGTGGCCCGCCTGTGCCGCCGCCTCGACGGGCTCCCGCTCGCCATCGAACTCGCCGCCGTCCGGATGCGCGTCCTCGGCCTCGACCAGCTCCTCGCCCGTCTCGACGACCGCTACCGCCTCCTCACCGCCGGCAGCCCGGCCGCCCTGCCCCGCCACCGGACGCTGCGCGCGGCCGTCGACTGGAGCCACGAACTGTGCACCGCCCGGGAGCAGTCGGCGTGGGCCCGGCTGTCGGTGCTCGCGGGAAGCTTCGACCTGGAGACGGCCGAGGCCGTGTGCCGCGAACCCGCGCCCCCGGGCGAGGCGTCCGGTCCAGCCGCCCGGGATCCTGAACCGCTCGACGTCCTCGAAGCCGTCGCCGGGCTCGTCGACAAGTCCGTGCTGGTCCGGGAGGAGACCCCGGACGGCGGCGGGGCCCGCTACCGCCTCCTCGACACCCTCCGCCACTACGGCCTCGACCGGCTCCGGGAGCGGCCCGGCGCGGAGGCCGCCGCCCGGCGCCGGCACCGCGACCACGTCCTGCTGCTCGCCGGCGCCTGCGAGGCCGCCTGGTTCGGGCCGGGGCAGCGGGAGATCGTCGCCCGGCTCCGCGCCGACCAGGACAACCTGCGTACCGCCCTCGACTTCAGCCTCACCACCCCCGGCGAGGCGGACGCCGGGCTGCGGCTCGCGGGCACCCTCTGGTTCTACTGGCATGCCTGCGGCGCCCCGCGCGAGGGCCGCTACTGGCTCGACCGCGCCCTCGGCGCCGCCCCCGCCCCGACCGCCGTCCGCGCCCGCGCCCTGTGGGTCTCCGCCCTGCTCGCTGGCAGCCCCGAGGACCTCACCCGGGGCCTGCGCCGCGCCCGCGAGGCCCGTGCCCTCGCCGAGCGGCTCGGCGACCCGGCGGAGGCCGCCCACGCCGACTACGTCATCGGCGTGGTCCAGCTGTTCGCCGACGACCTGGGCGCCGCCCGTGCCCACTACGAGACCACCGTCGCCCGCGGGCCCGTGCCCGGTCAGCACCTCAGCCTGCACGGCCTGGACCTGGTCGAACTGGCCTGCGCGTACGCCCTCCTGGGCCAGGCCGACCGGGCCGCCGCCGTCTGCGAGCGGGCCCTTGTCCTGTGCGAGGCGCACGGCGAGGACTGGGTCCGCTCCTACGTCCTGCGCATCCTCGCCCTCGCGCACGCCGTCCGCGCCGACTGGCGCCGCGCCGAGCCCCGCGCCCACGAGGCGCTGCGCCGCAAGCGCGACGTCCACGACGTCATCGGCATCGGCCTCACCCTCGACCTGCTGGCGAGGATCGCCGACGGCCTGGGCGCCGCCGAGCGCACCGCCGTCCTGCTCGGCGGCGCCGACCGGGTCTGGTCCGACATCGACCGCGACCGCTGGGGCTCCACCGCCCTCACCTCGGCCCGCCGTGACTGCGAGACCCATGCCCGGGCGGCCCTGGGACAGGGCGCGTACGAGCGGGCGTACGCCCGGGGCGGCGCATTCGCCCTCGCGGAGGCCTTGGCGTACGCGCTGGACGAGCAGCCGCAGCCGCCGCGGCAGCCCGAGTTGCGGGCCGCGCCCGCCCGGCTCACCCGCCGCGAGACCCAGGTGGCCGAGCTGGTCGCCGAGGGGCTCGGCAACCAGCAGATCGCCGACCGGCTGGTCATCGCCCGCCGCACCGCCGAGGGCCATGTGGAACGCATCCTCGGCAAGCTCGGCTTCAGCAACCGCAGCCAGATCGCCGCCTGGGTGACCGCCCGGCGCTGACGCACAGGAGACCCGATGAGTACCAGTACGGGCGCGCGCCCCGCCGCGGCCCACGGGCAGTTCGACCACCGGATGGCCGTGTTCGGCTCGGACGACGCGTTCGTCGCCGCCGCGCTGCCGTTCCTCGCCGAGGGCCTCGCCGCCCCCGACGAGCCCCCGCCCGTCGCCATCGCCGCCCCGGGCCTGCTGGCCGCCCTGCGCGACGCACTCGGCGGCGACGCCCGGGACGTCGGCTTCATCGACCACACCGACTGGTACACCGGAACGGCCGCCAACGCCGTGGCCCAGGGGGCCGGTTACCTTGCCGCGAACGCCGGGCCGGGCGGCCGGGTGCACCTCCTGATGGAGCCCGACTGGGGCGGGCGCGCCGGCCGTTCGGCGCGCGAGAGCACCGAGTGGATCCGCTACGAGTCCCTCGCCAACCTCCTGTTCGCCCCCTTCGCCACCACCGCCCTGTGCGCGTACGACACCCGCACGGCGGGCCCGGCCGTCGTCGACGCGGCCCGCAGGGCCCACCCGGGTACGGGGGTGTACGAGCAGCCGCCGGTCCTGGTGCGCGAGCTGGACGCCGTGCCGCTGCCCCCGCCACCGCAGTCCGCGGCCCGGCTGCCCGCGCCGGAGGCGGTCGGGTCCTGGGCCGCCGGGCGCGGGCTGCCGGCGGTGGACGCCGGGCGGTTCGGCCGTGCCGTCGGGGCGGCGGCGGCCGCGCACGGACCGGTGATCGAGATCCTCGCCTGGGGCGACGCCCCGGCCTGCGTCTGCGAACTGCGGCTGTGCCGGGCGGTGGCCGACCCGCTGGCCGGCTTCGTGCCGCCGCCGGGCGGGGAGCCGGAGCCGGGGCACGGGCTGTGGTTCACGCGCCAGGTGTGCGCGTACGTCGATGTCCGGGACGGGGAGCCGGGGGACGGGGCGAGGATCCGCGTCCAGTACGCGTGAGCGAGACGCCGTACGTGCGTACCCTCGCGGTGGCCCGTACGCGGGTACCTGATCAGGTATTCCTCCCCGTGTGCGGGGCGACGGGGCCGGGCAGGCTGGGAGGCATGCTGCTGCCTGCCGGGAGCCGGTTCCCGGATCCCGACCCCCAGTACGCCGCCTATCCGCAGCCGCCGACCCGGGCCGGTCACCTGCGCGTCGAGTACGACCCCCGGCCCACGGCGGCCGGCGAGGCGCGCGCCGCGGTGCGGCGGCAGCTGGAGGAGTGGGGACTCGCGGAGCAGGACGAGGTGGCCTACGTGTGCGAACTGCTGGTCGGGGAGCTGGCCGCGAACGCCCTGTGCCACGCGGCGACCCGGTTCCGGCTCACCCTGGCGGCCTCGCACGGGGTGCTGCGCTGCGAGGTCGCCGACGAGGACCGCCGCCCGCCGCGGCTGCTGGAGGCGGGCCTCGCGGAGGGCGGCAGAGGGATGTACCTGGTGGATGCGCTTGCCCGGCGCTGGGGCTGCCACCAGGACGGGCCGGGCAAGACCGTGTGGTTCGAGCTCGGTACCTGCGGGTGCGACGGCTGCGGTCGGCGACAGCCGTAGCGCCGCACAGCCCGGGCCCCGGCGGCCGGCCCAGCCGCCGGGACCCACACGGGCCTTACGGCAGGGCGTGCACGTGGGCGCCCACCGAGGACGACCACGCGTTCCCGGCCGCCGCGTCCCAGTTCGTCGACCAGGTCATGGCGCCCCGCAGGTCGGGGTACGCCTTCGACGGCTTGAACGAGCCGCAGTTGGTGAGCTTGGTCAGGCAGTCGAGAGCGTTGTTGACGACGGTGGGCGAGACATAGCCGCTGCCCGCCGCACTGGTCGACGCCGGCAGGCCGAGACCCACCTGGGACGGCGCCAGACCGCCCTGCAGCTGGATGCAGGCGAGCGCGGTCAGGAAGTCCACCGAGCCCTGGCTGTACACCTTGCCGTCGCAGCCCAGCATCGAACCGCTGTTGTAGTACTGCATGTTGACGACCGTGAGGATGTCCTTGACGTTCAGGGCCGTCTGGAAGTACCCGTTGGACGTCGACTGCATGTCGATCGTCTGCGGGGCCATGGTGATGATCAGCGAGGAGCCCGCCTTCGAGGAGAGCGAGCGCAGCGCCTGGCTCATGTAGGTCGCGTTGATGCCGTTCTCCAGGTCGATGTCGACGCCGTCGAAGCCGTACGTCTGCATCAGCGCGTACACGGAGTTGGCGAAGTTCGTCGCGGAGGCCGAGTCGCTCACCGAGATCGTGCCGTTCTGGCCGCCGATCGAGATGATGACCTTCTTGCCGGCCGCCTGCTTGGCCTTGATGTCGGCCTTGAACTGGTCGACCGTGTACCCGCCGAGCCCGGAGGAGTCGAGGGTGAAGCTCACCGCGCCCGGTGTGCTGGTCGCGTCCGCGAAGGCGACGGCGATGATGTCGTACGAGGACGGCACGTCCGAGATCTTCTGGACGGTGGCGCCGTTGTTGAAGTTCTGCCAGTAGCCGGTGACCGCGTGCTTGGGCAGCGAGCCGCCGCCGCCCCCGCCGGACGCGGTCGTGGTCGCCGTCACCGCCGACGACTTGGCCGACTCGCCGGCCGAGTTGGTCGCGCTGACCTGGAAGGAGTACGACGTCGACGCGGCGAGGCCGGTGACCGTCGCCGAGGCGCCGGTGACCGCCGAGACCTTGGTGCCGTTCTGGTAGACGTTGTAGCCGGTGGCGCCGGACACCGCGCTCCAGGACAGGGACGCGGAGGACGACGTCGTACCGGAGACCGCGAGGCCGGCCGGGGTGGCCGGGACGGTCGGGGCCGGGTCGGAGCCGCCCCCGCCGTCGGGGCCGTAGACCGAGACGTCGTCGGCGTAGTAGGCGGGCTGGCCGTACCAGCCGTGCGTCCAGACCGTCACCGAGGTGGTCGAGGCGCCGGTGGTGAAGGTCGTCGACAGCTGCGTCCAGGTCGTGTTCGGGGTCCAGGTCGACACGTCCGTGGTGCCGGTGCCGGT
Organism: Streptomyces sp. NPDC086777; assembly: GCF_040702065.1. Classification (NCBI taxonomy): domain Bacteria; kingdom Bacillati; phylum Actinomycetota; class Actinomycetes; order Kitasatosporales; family Streptomycetaceae; genus Streptomyces; species Streptomyces sp. NPDC086777. The sequence goes on from NZ_JBFBJI010000006.1 coordinate 86,719, forward strand.
CACCCCGAGGTAGGTGTAGGAGCCCTGCACCCACGCGCTGAGCGTGTAGGTCGAGTTGGCCTTCACCGCCACCGTCTGGCTGCACTGGGCGTAGTCCTGCCCGGCCGGGGTCGCCTGCAGGGCGGCGGCGCCGGAGTGCACGGGGGAGGAGACCGTCGTCCCGCTGCCCGCGGAGCAGGTCCAGTTGGACAGGCCCGACTCGAAGCCGGGGTTCTTCACGTTGTTGACGTCGGCGGCGGAGGCCGGCGCGGAGGCCAGGCCCGCCATCGCGAGTGCCGTGGCGAGGGTGGCCACGGCCGACCAGGTGCGGATGCGTCGCTGTCCGGCATGCCGGGACACGAGCCGGGGGATGAGTCTGGGCATGACAATCAAGGTGGTCCAGACCAATTCACGTGTCAATAGGTCCAGACCAAATTCAAAGCTCCCGGAGACCACCGCGAGGCCGAACGGGCCCCGGTCATATGCACAACCTGTCCCGTTTTGAAGTCAGTTGTGTGGTCACGGATCCCAGACAGCTGCACAAACGCTGTTCTCCGGTCACAGGCGCGTGGTTACAGTGCTGAGGAAGTCACGCAATGAAGTCGTCCCGGCTCATTGGAGTTACACCGGTGGGCCGCCGGGTGTGAAGAGCGGGGAGCTGCGCGTGCCAACTGCCATTGCCGTGACCAGTGCCGACATGGCGCTGCCCGTCCAGGACGAGCGGACCATGCCCGCGGTCGTCCTGAAGGACCTGGACCAGCGGCCCCTCGACCACGCCCTCGCCGAGTTCGTGACCCTCATCGAGCAGTACGGGTACGTGGTCGTCGTGTACTCGGACGCCGTGCCCGAGGCCGTGGTCCGGCGCCTGTACACCCTCCGCGCGCTCCTGGAGAGCGACCGGATCGCGCTGTTCCGCCCCGGCCTGCCGCCGCTCGGCATCGCTGTCCTGGCCCGGCAGCTGCGCCAGCTGGCCTCCTGCGACCTCAGCCCCGGCGTCCTCGCGTCGGCCGGCCGGCTGCTCACCCACTACATCCACTCCGGCGCCGTCCTCGGCTCCGTCGCCAAGCTGGACCGCGTGCCGGTCGGCCTCAGGTCGCACGCCAAGTCCTGGATGCCCGGCACCCACTTCGGGGTCGTCGCCCACCCCGAGCCACAACTGGTCCGGATCGCCCCCGAGGCCGTCCTGAACGGCCCCGAGTTCAGCACCTGGATGCTGGTCGCCCGGGGACAGCTGCAGTCCGACTGGATCGGCGGCCTCGCCAAGGCCTGGGGCGCACACGGCCTGCGTGAGACCCCGCTGCCCGCCGAGTCCGCCGCGTGGTGGGGTACCGGCCGGATGATCGAGTTCACCAGCTACCTCGCCGACCTGTCGGTCCTCTACCAACTGGTCACCTCGGTACGGCAGACCAGCTGCCACTGGTGCGGCATCGACGTCATCGGCGATCGCTGCGTCTTCTGCTCCGCCACCCCGCCCGACCACGACCCGCCGGCGTCCCGTGCGCTGGAACAGCGTTCGCCCGCCTGACCCGTACCTCCCGCCATCGCTCGGTTCCCCCACTCCTCCCCGCTTCCCCGATGAGGTCGCACGGTCCATGAACTCCCGTCAGCGCCGCGGCGTGATACTCCTGATCCTGTCGATCGTCTGCGCGCTCGCCGCGTTCGCCGGCGTGCTCTCGGTCATCGACAACGCGAAGTCCGAGGTCGGTCCCAAGGTCACCGCGTACGAACTCCGCTCCGACGTCACGCCGTACACCACGCTGAGCCCGAGCCAGTTCAAGAAGATCTCGCTGCCCAAGCGCTGGCTGTCCGCCAACGCGGTCACCAGCCTCGGCCAGATCCAGGGCAAGATCGCGGTCACCGCGCTGAAGAAGGGCTCGCTGCTCCAGACCGACATGATCGTCGACCAGCCCGAACTGAAACCGGGCGAGCAGGAGGTCGCCATCATGATCGACGCGGCCACCGGGGTGGCCGGCAAGATCACCCCGGGCTCGCGGGTCAACGTCTACGCCACCTTCGAGGGCAAGCAGCAGAGCGCCCCCGACCAGTCGAAGATCATCGTGACCAACGCCCGGGTCCTGGACGTCGGCGCCCAGCTCAGCTACGTGGACCCGGACAACAGGAACCAGCAGCCCAGCGACGCCGTTCCCATCACCTTCGCGCTGTCCACGCTCGACGCCCAGCGCCTCACCTACGCGGAGTCCTTCGCCCAGCGGGTCCGGCTCGCCCTGGTCGCGCCCGGTACGACGACCACCGTGCCGGACAAGGACCGCACCTACGAACTCGCGACGGACAAGTGAGAGGCGCCCTCCATGCCCATCAGGATCCTCCCTGCCGTCGGTGACGCGGACGCCGTCCGCTCCCTGGTCTCCCTGCTCAGCCAGCTCCCGGACACCGAACCGCTGCCGCCCGTCGTCGACTCCACCCAGCTCGTCGACACCCTCGCCCGGTCCGCCGCCGAGTCCGTCGACGAACTCCCCGAGGTCGTCGTCGTCCACGAACGCATCGGCCCCGTCCCGGCCCTCGAACTCATCCGCGAGGTCGCGCTCCGCTTCCCCGCCGTGGGCGTCGTCCTGGTCACCACCGACACCAGCCCCGGCCTGTTCGCCGCCGCCATGGACTCCGGCGCCCGCGGCCTGGTCGGCCTCCCGCTGAGCTACGAGGAGCTGGCCGGCCGCGTCCACGCCGTCGCCCAGTGGTCCACGGGCGTACGACGTCATCTCGGCCACGGCGCCGACGTCTTCGCCGGTGTCGGTGGCACGGTCGTCACCGTCAGCGGCGCCAAGGGCGGCACCGGCGCCACCCTCGTCGCGGTCCAGATCGCCCTCGCCGCGCAGGCCTCGGGACACTCCACCGCCCTCGTCGACCTCGACCTGCAGACCGGGGACGTCGCCTCCTACCTGGACGTCCAGTTCCGCCGCTCGGTCGCCGACCTCGCCGCGGTGGGCGACATCTCCCCACGGGTCATGGCCGAGGCCGTCTTCCGGCACGACTCCGGGCTCGCCCTGCTCCTCGCGCCCGCCGAGGGCGAACGCGGCGAGGAGGTCACCGACCGCGCCGCCCGCCAGATCCTCAGCGCCCTGCGCTCCCGCTACGAGGTGGTGGTCGTCGACTGCGGCGCCCAACTCGGCGGGGCGGGTGCGGCGGCCGTGGAGACCGCCGACCTGGCCCTCCTCGTCACCACGCCGGACGTGGTCGCCGTCCGGGCGGCCAAGCGGACGGTACGGATGTGGGACCGGCTGCAGATCCGCAAGGCCGAGGAAACGACGGTGGTCGTCAACCGTTACACGCGCGGTACGGAGATCCAGCCCGCGCTGATCGGCCGCATCACCGGGACGGCCATGGCGGGGACACCGATCCCCGCCAATTTCAAGGAACTCCAGGGCGCGGTCGACGCGGGCCGCATGCACGAGCTGGACGCGCGGAGCACGGTGAAGCAGGCGATCTGGGCGCTGGCCGGGGAGCTGGGGCTGGTCAGGTCGGGGGAGACGGCACCGCCACGCCGGTCCGGGGCACGGGCCAGGGGCGGGGAGCGGGCGGCGGTGGGGTTCCGGCGACGGAAGGAGCTGCCGTGAGAGGCCGGTGGTCGGGTGCGGTGGCGGTGGGACGTCGGTCGGGTGCGGCCCGGCGGGGGTTGTTCGCGCAGCTCCCCGCGCCCCTGAAGGGGCGCTCACCGTGGCGCCCTGGTCCTGGGGGCGCGGGGAACTGCGCGACCAGCCCCCACGCACCCGCGGACGACCGCGGCCAGGTCAGTATCGAACTCCTCGGCATGACCCCGGTCATCATCCTCACCCTCGTGCTCATGTGGCAGGCCGTCCTGGTCGGCTACGCCTTCACCCTCGCGGGCAACGCCGCCGACGAGGGCGTACGGGCGGGCACCGCCGTCCCCCGCGGGGAACGCTTCGGCGTCTGCGAGCGCGCCGCGCTGGCGGACCTCTCCGGCGCCTGGCGGGCGGGAGCCACGGTGGACGACTGCGGCGGCACCGGCACGGTGACCGCGGACGTCTCCCTGCGCGTCCCGGTCCTCTTCCCCGGCTCGATCGACTTCCCCGTCACCGTCCACGGCCACGCCGGCACCGTGGAGGAGGTGAAGCGCTGAGATGCACCCCCGTCACCCGCGTCACCCCCGGCCTCCCCGCCTGCGGTCCCGCGACCGCGGCCAGGTCGCCGTCGAGTACCTCGGCTTCCTCCCGATCCTCCTGATCGTCGGCCTGGCCGGCATCCAGCTCGGCGCCGTCGCCTATGCCGCCGAGCAGGCCGGGACGGCGGCACGGGCGGGGGCACGCGCCGCCTCGCTGCGGCAGGACGCGGGCGCCGCCTGCGCGTCCGCGGTCAGCAGCGGGATCGACGTGAGCTGCGCGACCTCCGGCGGTGGCGACTCGGTCACCGTCACCGCCACGGTCCACATCCCCAAGATCGTCTGGGACCTCGGCAACGCCACCAAGTCCGCCACGATGCCCGTCGACCACTGAACGAGGAGCACGGCAAATGAGCCTGCGGGCACGCATCAACTCCCCCGAGGAGCACGGCAGCCGGGGCGAGGACGGCCACCTGGTCTCCTCCTACCGGGCCAAGCTCCTGGAGGAGATCGACCTCGCCGAGATGAGCGCGCTGGCCGCCGCCGAGCGCCGGGCCCGTCTCGAACGCGTCCTCGGCCACATCATCAGCCGCGAGGGCCCGGTCCTGTCGACCGTCGAACGCTCCCAGCTGATCCGCCGGGTCGTCGACGAGGCCCTCGGCCTCGGCATCCTGGAACCGCTCCTCGAAGACGCCTCGATCACGGAGATCATGGTGAACGGCCCGGACGCGATCTTCGTCGAACGCGGCGGCCGCGTCGAGCAGCTGCCGCTCCGCTTCGTCTCGGCCGACCAGCTGATGCAGACCATCGAACGCATCGTCTCCACGGTCAACCGCCGCGTCGACGAGTCGAACCCGATGGTCGACGCCCGCCTCCCCTCCGGCGAACGCGTCAACGTCATCATCCCGCCGCTCTCCCTGACCGGCCCCACCCTCACCATCCGCCGCTTCCCACGCTCCTACACCCTCCAGGAGCTGATCGGCTTCGGCTCGCTCGACGAGCACATGGTGTTCCTGCTGGCGGGCCTGGTGCAGGCGAAGTTCAACATCATCGTCTCCGGCGCCACCGGCACCGGCAAGACCACCCTGCTCAACGCCCTGTCCGGCCTGATCCCGGCCCACGAACGCATCATCACCATCGAGGACTCCGCCGAACTCCAGCTCCAGCAGTCCCACGTGGTCCGCCTGGAGTCACGCCCGGCGAACGTCGAGGGCAAGGGCCAGGTCACCATCCGCGACCTGGTCCGCAACTCCCTGCGGATGCGCCCCGACCGGATCGTGGTCGGCGAGGTCCGCGGCGGCGAGGCCCTGGACATGCTCCAGGCCATGTCCACCGGCCACGACGGCTCGCTGGCCACCGTCCACGCCAACAGCGCCGAGGACGCACTCACCCGGCTGCAGACACTGTCCTCCATGTCGGATGTCGAGGTCCCCTTCGTCGCCCTGCACGACCAGATCAACAGCGCGGTCGAGGTCATCGTCCAGCTGACCCGGTTCGCCGACGGCGCCCGCCGGATCACCGAGATCGCGATGCTCGACAGCCACGGCAGCGAGCCGTACCGGCTGGCGACCGTGGCCCGCTTCGACGCCCAGCCCATGACCCACGACGGGCGGGTCTTCGGCGCCTTCCAGTACTTCCCGCTCCCGCGCCGCACGGCCGACCGCCTCTACATGGCGAGCCAGCCCATCCCGCAGGCCTTCGGCGTGGCCCAGCACCTCGACCAGCTCACCACCCGAGAAGCCCGGTAGGCGGCCCATGTCCCTCCACGACCTCGTCACCCTCACCACCGGCATCACCCTGCTGGCCTGCCTGCTGGCCGTGCTGGGCCTGCACACCTACGCCTCCGGCCGGGCCCAGCGCGCCGCCCTGGTGGACCGTCTCTCCTACACCGGCCAGGCCCCGCTCACCGGCCGCCGGCGCCGGTTCCGCAACCTGGACCGCCGGCTGCGCGGCACGTCGGTCGGCCGCCGCCTGGAACTCCGGCTGGCGGCGACGGGCCTGGACGTGACCCCCGGCGAGTTCCTCGTCTACATGCTCGCCGCCGTCGCGGCCCTCTGGCTCATCGGCCAGGCCTCGCTCGCCCCCTTCTTCGGCCCGATCGCCGGGCTCCTCGGCGTCTTCGCCGCCGTCCAGTTCCTCAACTGGCAACGGCAGAAACGCATCGAACGGTTCATCGGCCAACTCCCGGAACTGGCGCGCATCCTGGCCAACGCCACCCACGCCGGTCTCGCCCTGCGCACCGCGATCGGCATGGCGGCGGAGGAGCTGGAGGCCCCGGCCGGCGAGGAACTCGGCAAGGTGGCAGACCAGTTGGCGATCGGCCACTCCATGGACGACGCGCTGGGCGAGCTCGCCACCCGGCTCCCGTCCCGCGAGCTGGTCGTCCTCGTCACCACGCTGGTCCTCTCCAACCGGGCCGGCGGCCAGGTGGTGTCGGCCCTGCGCAACCTCACCGAGACCCTGGAGGAGCGCAAGGAGACCCGCCGGGAGATCCGCACCCAGCTCTCCCAGGTGACGATGACGTCGTACGCCGTCCCGGTCCTCGGCGTCGGCGCCCTGTTCCTGATGAACGGGGTCAAGGACGGCACCCTGGCCCGCATGACGGGCACCGGCCTCGGCCAGGCGGCCGTGGTCATCGCCTTCGGGCTGTACGTCGTCGGGTTCGTCCTCATCCGCCGCCTCAGCCGCATCGACGTATAGGGAAGAGGTGGTATGTCACATGGCCCTCCTCCTGGCCCTCCTCATGGCCCTCGCCGTCTACGGCGTCTTCGCGGGCGTCCGCATGTACCGCGCGGACGCGAAGCTCCCCTCCGACCTGGCGATCGCCCTGGAGGTGGGCGCCACCCGCATCGGCGCCGCCAACTCCCTCATCGACCGCATGGGCATGCGGTACGCCCCGGCCGTGCTGCGCCTGATGGGCCCGCGCCAGGTGGCCAAGTACCGCCGCAAGATCGACCTGGCCGGCAACCCCGGCGGTCTGACCATCGACCGCTACGCGGCCCGCCGCGCCGTCTACGGCGCCCTGGGCGGCACCGGCTTCCTGGTCTTCCTCCTCCGCGGCCAGTGGCTGGTCGCGGTCCTGCTCCTCCTCTTCGGCGCGTTCTGGACCGAAGTCGGCATCTGGTCGGCGATCCGCCTGCGCAAGGACGTCATCGAACGCACCCTCCCGGACTTCCTCGACGTCCTCGCCGTGGTGGTCGGCGCCGGCCTCGGCTTCCGGCAGGCCCTGGACCGGGTGGCCACGCACTACGAGGGCCCCTGGGCCGACGAACTGCGCATCACCCTCCGCCAGATGGACCTCGGCATGAGCCGCCGCCAGGCCTTCGCGGAACTCCGCCGCCGCAACGACTCCGAACAGGTGGCGATGTTCGTGACGGCACTCCAGCAGGGCGAGGAACTGGGCGCGCCGATCGTCGACACGCTGGTCGCGCTGGCCAAGGACATGCGCCGCACCGACGCCCAGAACGCCCGCCGGAAGGCGGCCCGCGCGGTACCGAGGGCCACCCTCATGATCACCACGTTCATGGTCCCGGCGACGATGCTGCTGCTGGCCGCGGGCCTGCTGCTCGGCTCCGGGGTCGACTTCGGGTCGGTCACGGGTAAGTAGGGGGAGGGTGGGCGGAGGTGACGACCGTGGCGACAAGCGAGGACGAGGAGAAGACCGCGGCCGACGCCGAGGGCGCTACCGCGGGGACCGACGTGTCCGGTGCGAACGGTGTGGCCGGCGTGAGCGGTGTGACCGTCGGGGACGGCGGGACGGTCGCGGACGGTGAGAGGGCCGAGGTCCGGGACGGTGAGAGGGGCGAGGTCCGGGACGGCGTGAAGGTCGAGGTCCGCGGCGGTGAGAGGGGCGAGGTCCGGGACGGCGTGAAGGTCGAGGTCCGTGCTCTTCAGGCGTTGTGCCGGCAGGTCTTCGGCCTCCGCCTCGCGATGATCGCCGTGGCGACCCCCGCCGCCCTCCTCAACGCCAGCCCCGGCCTGGGCGTCCGCCTGGTCGGCTCGGCCGTGGTCGTCACGTTCATGGTCTCCTACGTCCTCTTCCGGGACTGGCAGCGCTTCGGCCCCCTCCTCCTGCGCCACCCCACCCTCCTGGCCGGCGACACCCTCTTCGGCTCCCTCCTGCTGATCTCGGCGGGCCCCGACACCACCCTCGCGTACGTCAGCGTCTGCACCCCCCTGCTCGCCGGCCTCCTCTACAGCTGGCGCGGAGCGGCGGTCTTCGCCTCCCTCCAGTCGCTGATCCTCCTGGTGGCCGAGGAAGCACTGCGGCACCACTCGGTACTGGCCGAGTCCCTTCTCCTCCCCGGCCTCTGCGTCATCACCGGCGCGATGGGTTCGACCCTGCGCAACCTGATGCTCCGCTTCGGCACCGCCACCGAGGCCCTGACCGAGACCCGGGCCCGGCTGGCCGCGACGGAGGCGGCGAGCGCGGAACGCGCCCGGCTGGCCCGCGAGATGCACGACTCGGTGACCAAGACGCTGTACGGCGTGGCGCTGGTCGCCGACGGTCTCGCGGCGTCCGCCGCCGTCTCCCCGGACCGCCTGGACCCGGCCCTGATCAGGCAGCAGGCGGACCTGCTGGCCAGGGCGGCCCGCAGGGCGGCGGCGGAGTCCCGCGCACTCCTGACGGACCTGCGGGGCGGCCCGGAGGCCGACGTGCTGGCCCAACTACGCGCGCTGACCACCGGATTCACCGCGCGTACGGCCCTCCCGGCCCGGTACGACGGCCCCGCCGCGCCGGTCCCGCTCCCGCCTCCCACCGCCCGCCAGCTGCTGCGTATCGCGGCGGAGGCCCTGGAGAACGCGCACCGCCACGCACACGCGACGAGAGTCGACGTACGGGCCGCCACCACCCCCACCCACCTGGTGGTGACGATCCACGACGACGGCCGGGGCCTCCCCGCGGACACGTCCCTCGAAGACCTGCGCCGCACCGGCCACTTCGGCCTGCTCGGCATGACGGAACGGGCGGTGGCGGTGGGCGCCCGCATCCAACTGACCACCGACAAGGGCACGGAGGTCCGAGTGGAGGTGCCACTGACATGACCGACGCGACAGAGCCACTGCGCGTCCTGGTGGCCGACGACAACCCGGTGATCCGCGCCGGCCTGACGGCCGTCCTCTCCGCGGCAAACGACCTCACGGTGGTGGCGGAGGCCGAGGACGGCCGCGCGGCCTACGAGGCGGCCCTGCGGCACCGCCCCGACGTCATCCTCCTGGACGTCCGCATGCCACGCGTGGACGGCATCGCGGCCCTGCCCCACCTGGTCCGCGTCGCCCCGGTCATGATGCTGACGTACAGCGACGAGACGGCCCTCGTGCAGGAGGCGGTCCGGCTGGGCGCCGGGGGCTACCTGGTCCACGGCGAGTTCACGACACAGCAGCTGACCGAGGCGGTACGGGACGTGGGCCGGGGCCGTCCGCACTTCACACCGACCGCGACGAACGCGTTGCTGGCCCACGTCAGGGGCGACGCAACTGCACACACCGAACCGGAACTAGGCGCTCCAGGTGGGAATTTTACTGCTCGCCATCTTTCGCGATTGCAATCTCCCGTGGGACAGTCATCCCAGTCCCGGTTTCAACTGAGCGGCAGAGAGGCGGAGATCATGGACCTCATCGCGTCCGGCATGAGCAACCAGCAGATCGCCGCCGTCTGCTTCATCAGTGAGAAGACGGTCAAGAACCACATCAACCGCATCTTCGCCAAACTCCACACCACCACCCGCGCCCAGGCGACGGCCAAGTGGCTGGGGGTGGCCTGAGATGAACCGGGTGAACTGGGTCCGGATTTGGGTCCCGGGACCCTCCGCCGAAGGGTATGTTCCGCCATACGCTGCCAGGATCGGAACCGAACCCGGAGGGGAGCACCATGAGCAACCTGATGCTGCGGATGCTTGTCGCAATGCAGCGCCGTGCCGACGACCGGGGTCAGACCGCGGTCGAGTACCTGGGAATCATCGCGGTGGTGGTGGCGATCGTGCTGGCGGTTACCGGTACCAGCATCGGCCAGACGATCCTCACCAAGATCACTGCGGAGATCAACAAGATCACGTGATACGTCCTCGCCGTTACGGCGACTCGGGGCAGGCCTTCCCTATCTACATCACGGTAGTGGGAGGCCTGCTCTTTCTCGCGCTCGCGTACCTCGCGGTCGGCCAGGCCGCGGTGAACCGGAACGGTGCCCAGACGGCCGCCGACGCTGCGGCCCTCGCCGCGGCCATGAACACGCGTGACGAGCTTGCGGACCAGTGGGTGCAGGACGTACTCGACCCGACCAAGTGGCAGGACGTCTTCGACGGCAGGGTGGACGTCGCGGACTCCTGCTGGCGTGCGGCGCAGCTGGCGTCGGAGAACGATGCGACGGCTCAGTGCACACCGGAGCCGCCGCTGAGTTACAGGGTCGATGCCAGGACGAACAAGACCGTGGGCGACTCCGTCGTTCCCGGCACCGAGAGCATCAGGTCGACGGCACAGGCCACCGCTGTGATCGAACCGCTCTGCACGTTCACGCTGTCCGGGGCGGACGGCGGCGTACTGCCCGAACTCACCTGCAAGGACCGGAACTGGACCCTCGACCCGGACGACCTCACGGATCTTCCGGGACCCGAGGACCTCTTCGACGTCCATCTGGCCGGCTGACAAGCGAATCGACGAGTGAAGAAGGAAGCGGTGCGATGAGCATTCGGTTCACTGCGACGGCTCGCAGGGGGGCGGTCGCGTTGCTGGTAACGGCAGGCCTGGCAGTGGCAACCGGCTGCGGTGGCGGGGGCGACGGCAAGGCTGACAAGCCCCAGGCGTCGGCCTCTGCGTCCAAGGCCGGCGGATCGAACCCGAGTGCTCAGGAAGGCCAGTCCGAGACGCCGTTGGCCGAACTCAAGGGAACGGGCGGCCTGCTTCTGCAGATCACCTCCGCCCAGCGGGACTCGGGCGGCTTCGTCACCGTCAACGGAGACATCAAGAACGACGGCTCCGACTCGGTCGTCATCCCCGCCCAGGTCAGCGGTGACGAAACGGAGATCACCAAACACGGCTTCTCGCTCGGCGGGGCCACCTTGGTGGATTCCAAGGGCAAGAAGCGCTACTACGTCCTGCGCGACACGGACGGCCGGCCACTCACCAGCACCGGCATCACGAACGTGGACGCCGGCCAGACCATCCCCGTCTTCATGCAGTTTCCCGCCCCACCGGCCGACACCACCGAGGTCACCCTCCAACTCCCCACCTTCTCCAGCGGCACCATCAAGATCTCCGGGTGAGGCCGAAGTGACCACTCCACGCCTCCCCCTGACCCTCGGCGCCGCGGCGCTCCTGCTCGCCGCGAACCTCTGCGGCGCCACGGCCGCCCGGGCGGACGGCGGCGATCCGAGCGTCCCCCCGGGCACGGAGCCCTCCGCCTCCGCCCCCGTGAAGATCGACCCGACCGATCCCGACCTGAAGCTCCCCGAGGGCGCCACCCTGGCCGAGCCCAAGGTCCTGGACATCAAGTCGGTCGTCGAGGACCAGAGCGGTGACGAGCGCCGTACGGACACCAACACGGACGTGACGTTCGCCCTCCAGGCCGAGGTGCTGTTCAGCAAGGACAGCGCGAAGCTGAGCGAGGCGGCGAAGGCGCGGATCGGGGCGATCGCGGACGAGATCAGGAAGCAGAACCCGACCCAGGTCCGCGTCTTCGGCTTCACCGACAACCTGGGCACCTCGGCCCACGGAGACGTCCTCTCCCGCCAGCGCGCCAACGCCGTGCAGGCCGTCCTGGACCAGGACCTGAACGACCCGAACATCACCTTCGACGTGCGCGGCTACGGCGAGCAGTACCCGATCGCGGACAACTCGACCGAGGAGGGACGGAAGAAGAACCGGCGGGTGGAGGTGACGTTCCCGCGGACGGAGAGCTGAGTGCCGCCAGGCCCTACTCCACCTCGACCGTCACCCGCGCGCCCGTTCGCATGCCCCATCCGGCCATGGTCCCCGCCTCCGCCTCCAGCACATGCCGGGAGCGCAGGCGGGGCCGGCCGAGGCGGCCCGGTGGCATCGTCCGCACGGCGATGACGTTCAGCCGGCGGTCCAGGTAGGCGACGTCGATCGCCATGCGCATCCGGAACGTGTGGATCCCGTTGGCAGGGGAGAGCAGAATGGCGCCGTCCAGGGCGTCGCGCCCCAACAGCCCCCTGGTGCGGGCGCGATACGACGTGGCGATCTCCAGCGGAACGGCGGCCAGCCGGTCCCCGTCCCCGTGCACGAGCAACGTTCCCCGACCGTCTCGCCAGCGTCCCACGCCCCACCCCTTTCACGGCTCCACCGCAGGTGTCCGCACCGACCGTACCCACATCGCGGGCGACAGGTCCCGTCCGGAGCCCGCATACGTGTCACCCGAGCGCGCGGAGATCGTTGAGCGGGGCAAGAGACCTCCTACCCCCACCCGGAGCCCCCAGTGAACCGCCCTGCCCGGCACGAGGAACGCACATGGCCGACCGGCTGAAGATCGACGGTACCGAACTCGACCGGTTCTTCAGGGACCTGAGGAAGGCGCAGGACTCGTTCACCGCCCTGCGGAGGGCGCTGCACGGTCATGGTGCCGAAGGCCTCGGTACGGACGGCCTGGACAAGGCCTGTGACCGGTTCCAGGAGGAGTGGCGCTACGGGGCGAAGGAGATCGCCGAGCAGATCGGGGCGCTCACGGACCTCACGAAGAAGGCGAAGGACGACTTCCGCGAGGTGGACATCGCCCTGGAGAAGGCGCTGGAGAAGGCGCGGAACAAGGGCGGGGGGACATGACGGCCGCGAGCCCCTACCCCCATCTCGGCTTCGACCCGGCACCCGGCAGTACCGACCTGGTGCGGGACCTCCACCGCAGGCTGGCCGACTGCGCGCGGGAGATGGAGAAGGCGCACGCCAAGGTCACGAAGCTGATGGACGGCAGCTACTGGGAGGGAGACGCGGCCGTCGCCTTCCGTGCGCAACTGGAGAGCGGCCCGTTGCCGCTCAACCTCGAGAACGGTGCCCGCTCCGTCGAAAGGGCGGCCGGACAACTCCACCTCTGGGGCGCGGAACTGGCGGATTTCCAGCGGCGCGCGCGGAAGCTGGACGGCGAGGCCGAGGAGGCCCGCGAGGCCCTGCGGCGGGCCGGCCGGGGACACTCGGCTCCGCACCCGGCGCAGGGAGACCTGGACGACGTGCTGAAGCGCGCCCGCGCTCTCGCCGGCGAGCACGAGGAGACCGCGCGCAGGCGGGCCCGGCACATCGGCGAGGCCTCGCACAGACTGGCGCCGCACGAGCCCGGCGCGTGGGACGACTTCACCGACTGGCTGGGCGACAACCTCCCCGACATCCTCAGTGCGTGCGCCGCCGTGCTGGGCGTGATCGCGCTGCTGGGGCTCACGGCCGTCGCCCCCTGGATGCTGTTCCTGGCCGCGGGCCTGCTCAGCGGAACGGCCTTCGGCCTGCGGATCGCCGACCCCGAAGTCCTGTCCTCACTGCAGGACGGCTTCACCAAGGGCGAGCTGGACCTCGACTTCTGGAGCAACCTCCTGGGCACCGCGGGCGACTTCCTGGGGATGCTGCCGGGGTTGGGGGCGGTGGCCAAGGGAGCCATGAAGGCCCCCGAACTGCTCGCCGCCACAGCAGGACCGGCCGGTGGGGCCGAAGGCGCGTTGACCCTCGGGCAGAAGATCGCCAGGGCCGGAGTCAGAGCGGGGACCTCGATCAGAACAGTGGGCGTCTCGATCCGGACGGAGGCCGCGGCGGCCGAGGGAGCCGTGAGCCTGCTGTCGCATCCCCGCGTGCTCGGCGGACGGCTGGCACCGATCGTCGAGAAGGTCGAAGGACCCGCGACGATCCTGGGCGCCGGCACAGCCGTGTACGGCGTCGCGAGCAGCCTTGCCGGTGCCCTGGACAACGACACGGCCGAGACGGTCACCGACCTTCTCGACGGGCCGAGAACCCTGGGCGTCGACGTCCCGGCGACGGTGGGTGCGCTCCACTTCCTGCTCCGCGGCGCGGGAGAGGCGTCATGAGCGGTGCCGCCTACACGGTCGACGCCTCGGCCCGGAACGAGGACGCCGACATCTGGTTCGCGCTGCCCCCGGGCTTCCTGCCACTTCCGCTCCACGAGCTGGCGGCGGCGTGCGATGCGGCACCGACGGCCGGTCGGGCCGCCGGCATCGGTCCGGTGCTCCGGCTGGCCCAGCTGTTCCTCGGTGCCGGCGCGTTGCACTGCTGCCTCGGTCTTCACACGGACGACGAGGGAGACGGCGGACCGTTGCTGTCTCTCTTCACGCTTGCTCGGCGGGCAGCCGACTGGGCTCCGCGCAGTGTTCTCGCGGGCCGGGTGGCCGCCGGCGCGGAGGGAGCCGAGCACATCGAAATGCTGGACCTGCCGTGCGGTCCGGTCTCACTCGTCCAGACACGTCTGAAGGAGCCGCCGGAACTGGAACTCGGTACTCCGAGCGGACTGCTCCAGGTCACGGCATACGTACCGGGCCTCGACGGCCGACACATCGCGATCTTCTCCCTGGCCACAACGGCGGCCGACCGTGCCCGGTACTACCGCGATCTGCTTAGGGACATCGCCGCCACGGTGAGTTTCGAAGACCCGCTTCCGACAGCGTCCGACGACGTAGCCGACAAGGACTGACATGCCCCCCACGCATCACCCCGCGGCCTGGGACGATCCGGCGACCCGCCGGGCCTGGGCCAAGCTGGTCACCTGTGCGCTCCTGGGCCAAATCCTGTGGCCCGCCGCGTGGCTGGGACTGCTGACCTGGTACGTCACCATGTCGAAGACGTGGACGCTGTGGTTCTTCTTCGTTCCCCTGCTCTACTCGTTCTACCGGACGTTTCTCCAGCCGTCCTACATCTCCTGGGCGTTCCGCACGCGGCGGCTGCTGCGTGCCTACCCCTGGCAGGTGTTCGAGGAGCCGGAAAGCGGGATCGGAAAGGTTCCCGGAGCCACCGCCGGAGACGTCTGGCTGAGCTTCCCCCACCCGGAGCGCCCGGACGAGAAGCTGCCGATGATCCTGAAGGTGCACCTTCGGTCCATGTGGTGGCGACGGCGCCTCGGACGTGGCTACGCCACCGGGAAGGCCCAGCAGATCAGGGAGGTGTGGTTCGCCGGAGACCCCCGCTTCGCCGCCGTCATCGCGGCCTCCGGCCCCCGTCGCTTCCAGGTGGTCCAGCAGCGCCCGGTGGACAAGCGAGGCGCGGCGGACCCCCGGGGCGCGGATCCGGCCGCCCTCGCACGCGCCCGCCGTGCCGGAGTACGACTGCCGGACGCGGACGCCGACTCGGTGACCGGGTGAACGATCCCGCTGGCCGACGGAGTTGCCGCGCCCCCGCCGCCGGGTAATACCACCCCCATGACATCACTCGGCGCAGTCTTCCGCCCCCAGCTTCCCCCCGAGCGGCTGCGGGGTGTGGTTCGGCTTGCGGAGGGGGTGGGGCTTGAGGAGTTGTGGTTGTGGGAGGACTGCTTCCGGGAGGGTGGGATCTCCACGGCGGCGGCCGCGCTCGCGTGGTCGGAGCGGGTGCGGGTCGGGGTCGGGCTGTTGCCGGTGCCGTTGCGGAACGTCGCCGTCACCGCGATGGAGGTCGCCGCGCTGCACCGGATGTTCCCGGGGCGCGCGATCGTCGGCGTCGGCCACGGTGTGCAGGACTGGATGGGCCAGGTCGGCGCCCGCGCGGAGTCCCCGCTGACCCTGCTGCGCGAGCATCTCGACGCCCTGCGCGCGCTGTTGCGCGGGGAGCGGGTCACGGTCGGCGGGCGGTACGTCCGGCTCGACGACGTCGCGCTCGACTGGCCGCCCGCCGGGCCCGTCGAGATCCTCGCCGGCGCCGAGGGCCCCCGTACCCTCCGGCTGTCCGGTGCCGCCGCCGACGGGACCGTGCTCACCAGCGCCACGTCCGTCGACGGGGTGCGCCGGGCCGTGCGGCTCATCGAGGAGGGGCGGCTGGCCGCGGGGCGCGACGCGGACGCACCGCACCGGGTCGTGGTGTACCTGCTGACCGCCACCGGGGACGACGGACCCGCCCGGCTCCGCGCCGACCTCGTCGCGGACGGGCTGGAGTCCGTCCCCGGCCTCGGTGTCGCAGGGGACGCGGACACCGTCGCCAAGGCCGTGCGGCGGCTGGCGGAGGCCGGCGCCGACACCGTCGTCCTCCAGCCGACGGCGGACGAACCCGACCCCGAGGGTTTCGTGCGGTTCACCGCGGAGGAGGTCCGGCCGTTGGTGTCCTAGCCGCCCGGCGTTGTCAGTGGCGGGTGCCACACTCGCCGGTATGACGACCAACGACGTTCGGCTGCGACCCGTACAGGACGACGACCTCGAACTCTTCCTCGCGTACGAGCACGATCCGGAGGCCGTGCGGCGGTCGAGGTTCACGCCCCGGCCGCGGGAGGCCTTCCTCCGGCACTGGAGGGAGCGGGTGCTCGGAAATCCGAGTGGCCGGGTGCGGACCGTCGTCGCGGACGGGGAGGTCGCGGGGAACATCGTCGCCTGGTGGGAGGGCGAGCGCCGGTTCACCGGATACTGGCTCGGGCGGGCCTACTGGGGGAGGGGCATCGGCAGCCGCGCCCTCGCCCTCTTCCTCCAGGAGGAGACGGTACGGCCGCTGTTCGCCGACCCGTTCGCCGGGAACACCGCCTCCGTACGGCTCCTGGAGAAGAGCGGCTTCGTCCCGTACGAGGGCGCGGAGCACCCCGTGGACGAGGGGTACGTGCTGCTGGTCCTGCCCGACCGCGCCGCGGGGGCTTCCTGATCGCCCTCGCGGCGCGGTCGGCCGGGGCTCTCAGGTACGCGGATGGTCCCCCGTCGCCCCGTCGATCAGCTCCCGCAGGATGTCCATGTGCCCGGCGTGCCGCGCCGTCTCCTCGATCATGTGGACGAGGACCCAGCGGAGCGAGATCTCGTGGTCCCGCCAGTCCGGGCGGCCGGGCGCGTCCAGCGGGCGTGCGGTGATCACCGCGTCGGACGCGGCGCGCGCACGGCCGTAGAAGTCGATGATCTGCCGGGTGGTCTCACCGGGCCCGATGGACAGGTCGTCGTCGGTGTAGGGGTCGAACCACAGCGGTTCGACCTCGGCGCCGAAGGCCGCGACGAACCAGCCGTACTCCACCGACGCCAGATGCTTCACCAGCCCCAGCAGGTTCGTGCCCGACGGCGTCATCGGCCGCCGCAGTTGCTCGTCGTCCAGACCCTGCAGTTTCCACAGGACCGCGTCCCGGTGCCGGTCCAGGCTCGCGTGCAGGGTTTCCTTCTCACCGGCCGTGTACATGTCGTCGGTCGTCATGGCGGCTGAAATTAGCAGCGGGGACCGACAGTCCGCTGCGATGCTGCGGGCATGGCAGAGCAGCGCACGCACCGCACCTTCGAGGATCTCGTCGCCGAGGGCGCCGCCGTGCCGACCGAGGGATGGGACTTCTCCTGGTTCGAGGGGCGGGCCACCGAGGCGCGGCCGTCCTGGGGGTACGCCCGTTCGGCCGGCGGGCGGCTGGCCCGTGCCGCGGCGGCCCTCGACATCCAGACCGGCGGCGGCGAGGTGTACGACTTCGCCCTCGATGCCGCCGCCCCGGACCGGCCCGGGCTGCTCGCCGCCACCGAGGGATGGCCGCCGAACGTCCCGAAGGCGAGCGCGCTGCTGGGTGCACGCGGTGTGGTGGTCGTGGTCTCGCCCGAGGACGCCCCGCTGCCGTTCGCCGACGAGACCTTCGACCTGGTGCTCAGCAGGCACCCGGTGCGGGCCCACTGGGACGAGATCGCACGGGTGCTGCGGCCGGGCGGCACGTACTTCGCGCAGCACGTCGGGCCGGCCAGCGTCTTCGAGCTCGTCGAGTTCTTCCTCGGCCCCCAGCCGGAGGCCGTCCGCGGCGGCCGCCACCCCGGCACCGAGCGCGCCGCGGCCGAGGCGGCCGGGCTGGAGGTAGCCGGTCTGCGGGCGGAGCGGCTGCGGATGGAGTTCCACGACATCGCGGCCGTCGTGCACTTCCTGCGCAAGGTCGTATGGCTGGTCCCGGGCTTCACGGTCGAGGCGTACGAGCCCCAACTCCGCGCCCTGCACCGCCGGATCGAGGCGGAGGGGCCCTTCGTCGCGCACAGCTCCCGGCACCTCTTCGACGTCCGCAGGCCGGTGCTCCGGCCCTGATCCAACGGCCTTGGAATGCCAGGCGGCGAAGAATGGCCAAGAACCGTCGTCCGGGATTCCGGACACCCGTCCGGAGGGGTGGGAGATGAAACGATCAGGGCAGGGCATTACGGGGCGTTGATCATCAATGCGGTCAAGTGGTGCCCCGCACCCCAGTTCTGTACATACGTGAAGGGTGAGTCTCGTTGTTCACCTCTCATTTTCACAGCGTTCCCACATCGTTACCTCTTTTGCTTCGTATCACCCGATCGGCTCACGTAAGTTCAGACCAAGGCAATTCGCGTGAGCAAAGCTGCGCGGGCGGTACCGCGTGGTGGAGGGGGCTGCGCGGTGCCGCGACGCCCCGCTCGCCCTCGTCAAGCCGCTGTTCGCACCTGGGGTAGTCCGTCGGGGGGATGGGCGAACAACTCGCCGAGGCATCCACAAGACGGCCCAAACTCTCTTGATCTCCCCGTAAGCGGCCACTCTTCCTGGGATTCCGCTGCGAATCGGCCATGCGGGACTCTCGAATCCAGCGTTTCAGGCCCACCGGGGCGTCGCCGGGCGACTCCGGAGAGTAGTTGATGCGCGCTGATGCGCGCAGCATCACTTACGAAGGGTTATGGTGGAAGCCCCCCCTCGGGCCGGTCCGTCTCCCCCCCACGGACCGGCCCGTTTTTTGTCCGCGCTTCTCACCCGGTTCTCAAGCGCCCTCGGCGGCGTCCCGAAGGCCGCTGGGGGCGCCCCGGGCCGAAGGCCGGGGGCGGAACTGCGCGACCAGCCACGACCGACCCGCGGCCGCCTACGGCCACAACCCCCACCCCCCGGGGGCGCCTTCCCTCCCGCGCCTCCCCCAACTCCCTGCGGGGTAGGCTTCGGCGGGCGGACCCCCAGCATCCGAATCACGAGGGGCGGACTTCAAGTGAACCTGCGCGACAAGCTGCGCGGCCTGCTCGTCAGGCTCTACGCGCGCCGGGTGGAAGGCCACCTGGACCACGCTCAGGTGCCCAAGCACATCGGCGTCATCATGGACGGCAACCGGCGCTGGGCGAAGGCCGCGGGCTCCAGCACGGTGCACGGTCACCGCGCCGGCGCGGAGAAGATCGAGGAGTTCCTCGGCTGGTGCTCCGAGACCGACGTCGAGGTCGTCACCCTCTGGCTGCTGTCGACCGACAACTTCGACCGCGCCAAGGAGGAACTGGTCCCGCTCCTCGGCATCATCGAGGACGTCGTCCGCACCCTCGCCGCCGACGGCCGCTGGCGGGTCCACCACGTCGGCACGCCCGACCTGCTGCCCGCCCCGATGCAGACCGCGCTGAAGGAGGCCGAGGAGGCCACCGCGCACGTCGACGGAATACTGGTGAACGTCGCCATCGGCTACGGCGGCCGTCAGGAGATCGCCGACGCCGTCCGCTCGATGATCCTGGACGCCCACGACAAGGGCGTCGCGATGGAGGACCTCGCCGACTCCGTCGACGTCGACATGATCGGCCGTCACCTCTACACCGGTGCCCAGCCCGACCCGGACCTGGTGATCCGCACCAGCGGCGAGCAGCGGCTGTCCGGATTCATGCTCTGGCAGACCGCCCACTCGGAGTACTACTTCTGCGAGGTCTTCTGGCCCGCGTTCCGCAAGGTCGACTTCCTGCGTGCCATGCGTGACTACGCGGCCCGGCACCGCCGCTACGGCGGGTGACGTCATCCTGACGGCCGACGTCAACACGGCCCACAGCTCCCGGCACCTGCGCCACGCTGGATGACCACGTCGTCACGGTGGATGACCCCACGCCACCCATGAGGCGTAAATCACCCGTATTGGGGCGCGGGTAACACGGAGTTCACCTGCGTGTCGTTGCGGACCGTGGCATGGCGGCGCATGTTCGAGGGCATAAGCCAGACAGGTCGACGCCCGATCCCCGGGCATCGGATCTCAGTGGGCGGCTCGGGGCCGTCCACCCGGGAGGCCCTTTGCACCAGCCCGACCGTGCGGTCACGGCACGGAAGAAGCAGCGGGGGGCCGGTTTTCGGCCCGTGCGGGGTGGCCGTCAACCGGTCGGGTTCTCCCCACCCTCCCGGCCCAGCTCTGCCTTCGTCGCTCCCCGACCTCATCCGAGGGGGTACGTCCTTCCGTGGTGACCAGCACAACGCGCCGCAAGTCCGACCGGCGCACCTATGTTCTCGACACCAGCGTCCTGCTGGCCGACCCGAACGCCATGACCCGCTTCGAGGAGCACGAGGTCGTGCTCCCGATCGTCGTGGTCACGGAACTGGAGGCCAAGCGGCACCATCCCGAACTCGGGTACTTCGCCCGGCAGGCGCTGCGCCTGCTGGACGACTACCGGGTCCGGCACGGCCGCCTCGATGCCCCCATCCCGATCGGCGACTTCGGCGGCACCATCCGTGTCGAGCTCAATCACTCGGACCCCAGCGTGCTGCCGAGCGGCTACCGCCTGGGGGACAACGACTCCCGCATCCTCGCGGTGGCCCGCAACCTGCAGGCCGAGGGGTTCGACGTCACCGTCGTCTCGAAGGACCTGCCCCTCAGGATCAAGGCCTCGTCGGTCGGACTCCTCGCCGAGGAGTACCGCGCCGAACTCGCCATCACGGACTCCTCCGGCTGGACCGGAATGTCCGAACTGACGCTGCCCGGCGAGCAGGTGGACATCCTCTTCGAGGAAGGGCACGTGTACGTCCCGGAGGCCTCCGACCTCCCCGTGCACACCGGCCTGACCATCCAGTCGGAGCGCGGCAAGGCGCTCGGCCGGGTGACCGCGGACGGCAACATCCGCCTGGTGCGCGGCGACCGTGAGGCGTTCGGCATCAAGGGCCGCAGCGCCGAGCAGCGCATCGCGCTGGACCTGCTGCTCGACCCGGACGTCGGGATCGTGTCGATGGGCGGCCGGGCCGGCACCGGCAAGAGCGCGCTGGCGCTGTGCGCGGGCCTGGAGGCGGTTCTGGAGCGCCGTCAGCACCAGAAGGTGATGGTCTTCCGTCCGCTGTACGCGGTCGGCGGCCAGGAACTCGGCTATCTGCCGGGCTCCGAGGCGGAGAAGATGAGCCCCTGGGCGCAGGCGGTCTTCGACACCCTCTCGGCGGTCACCAGCCGCGAGGTGATCGAGGAGGTCACCGCCCGCGGGATGCTGGAGGTGCTGCCGCTCACCCACATCCGCGGCCGCTCCCTGCACGACGCGTTCGTGATCGTGGACGAGGCCCAGTCGCTGGAGCGGAACGTCCTGCTGACCGTTCTGTCCCGGATCGGCGCGAATTCGCGGGTCGTTCTGACCCACGATGTGGCGCAAAGGGACAATCTGCGGGTCGGCCGGTACGACGGTGTGGTCGCCGTGGTGGAGAAGCTGAAGGGGCATCCGCTGTTCGCGCACGTCACCCTCACCCGGTCCGAGAGGTCCCAGATCGCCGCCCTTGTGACCGAAATGCTGGAGGACGGGCACATCTGAACCATCTGATCCCTGTGTCCAACTTGGGCTGATGGCCCACCCGTTGGCGCCGTCCGGCAAAGGCCCCGAGCCTAGCCGGGCGGCGCTTTCGCGCGTGGTGGTTTCCTGAAATCCCCTGGGAGAAACCGGATGTGAGCTTTCACACGCAACTCTGAATTGCCACCCGGCGTCGGGTTACGGCAGAGTCTCAGTCCTGTCAGGCCCCGCATACGACACACCTGTACCCCCAGCGGTACGGAACAACAGAAGCAGCACTGCTAATTCCATAGCGACGTCGTATGCCGCCCGAGCACCACGCGGCGCTCCCCTCCCGGGGGGTTGCCCACCGGGCCCGTGTCTCCCGTGACCCAGTAGTGAGGAGACCTGTGCCAGGGGCACGATTGCGTCCGCCAGGGTCACCGAAGCGGGCGATGCTGGAAGGAAACCGTGTGAGCCGGATCTCGGTCCGGGGATTCGCAGTGGCCTCCGCCACCGCGGTCACCGCCGTCGGAAGCGTCGTAGGCGTTGCCTCGGGCAGCGTCGCCCAGCCCAACAACGACGCCGAGGCGACGGCAGCCGACACCACGCTCCTCGCCGACCTGCCCGCGGGTCAGCAGGCCCAGGTGCAGACCGCGTCCCTGACGCAGCAGGCCGACGCCGTGGCGATCCAGGCGGACGCGTCCGCCAAGAAGGACGCCGAGCAGGCCGCCCGTGTGGCCGCGGCCAAGACCGCGGAGGCCAAGAAGGCCGATGCGGAGAAGGCGGCCAAGGAGGCCAAGGAGCGCGCCGAGGCGAAGGAAGCGGCCAGCCGGTCCTCCGTGTCCTCGTCCAGCTTCCCGGTCCAGAGCTCGTACACCGTGGCGCAGATCCAGGCGATGGCGCAGCAGATGGTGGCCAGCGGCCAGTACCAGTGCTTCAGCAACATCGTGGACCACGAGTCCAGCTGGAACTACCAGGCGGTCAACGCCTCCTCCGGCGCCTACGGTCTCTTCCAGGCCCTGCCCGGCTCCAAGATGTCCTCCGTGGGCGCCGACTGGCAGACCAACCCGGCCACGCAGATCAAGTGGGGCCTCAACTACATGAACTCCCGGTACGGCAGCCCGTGCCAGGCCTGGTCCTTCTGGCAGGCGAACCACTGGTACTAGGCGTTCCGCCGGGTTCGGCCGGCCGGCAGCCCCGCGGTTCGTGGGTGTCTGCGGGCCTCTCTCAACCTTCCACAGCCCCTCCCCGTCCTAAGGGGAGGGGCTGTCGCCCTGTACGGTCGTTGCGGACGACTCCAGGGGGGAGTGGTGGGGAGAGGGCGGATCATGTCGCGCGTGCCTGAGTGGCTCGGCCGTATCGGAGCCGGACTGACCGAGATGGGCGAGCGGTTGGACGAGCGCCGGGCCGAGGTGGAGCGGGAGCACGCCGAGCCGGAGCCGCCCGCTCCGGCCGTGCCCGTACCGGCACCCGCCCCGGCACCGGACCCGGCGGCCCCCGCACCCGTCCGCAAGCCTGTGCCGCGTCCCGACCCCGTGACGGCCATCCCGTGGGGCGTCCGGGTCGCCGCCGAGGCCGGCTGGCGACTGCTGGTGCTGGCCGGCACGGTCTGGATCCTGATGCGGGTCATCAGCGCCGTCCAACTCGTCGTGTTCGCCTTCGTCATCGCGCTGCTGATCACCGCCCTGCTCCAGCCGACGGTCGCCCGGCTGTGCCGCTACGGCATGCCCCGCGGCCCGGCCACCGCGCTCACCGCCATCTCCGGCTTCGTGGTGATCGGTCTGATGGGCTGGTTCGTGACCTGGCAGGTCATGGAGAACATCGACACGCTCTCCGACCAGGTGCAGAACGGCATCGACGACCTGCGCAACTGGCTGCTGAAGAGCCCGTTCCACGTCACCGACAAACAGATCAACCAGATCGCCAAGAACCTCCGCGAGGCCATCGGCGCCAATACCGACCAGATCACCTCGTTCGGCCTGGAGGGCGTCCAGGTGATCGTGGAGGCCCTGACCGGCATCCTGCTGGTCTTCTTCTCCACGCTCTTCCTCCTGTACGACGGCGCCCGCATCTGGCAGTGGTTCCTGAAGCTCGTGCCGTCCGCCGCCCGCGAAGGGGTCGCAGGGGCCGGTCCGCGGGCTTGGCGCACGCTCACGGCCTACGTCAGGGGCACGGTCCTGGTCGCCCTCATCGACGCCATCTTCATCGGCATCGGCATCTACTTCCTGGACGTCCCGATGGCCGTCCCGCTGGCCGTCTTCATCTTCCTGTTCTCGTTCATCCCGCTCGTCGGCGCCGTCGCCTCCGGCGCGCTGGCGGTGATCGTGGCGCTGGTCACCCAGGGCGTCTTCACCGCGGTCATGACCCTGGCCGTCGTCCTCGCGGTCCAGCAGATCGAAGGCCACATCCTCCAGCCGTTCATCCTCGGCCGCGCGGTCCGGGTCCACCCCCTCGCGGTGGTCCTCACGGTCGCGGCCGGCGGCATGGTCGCCGGCATCGGCGGCGCGGTGGTGGCGGTACCGCTGGTGGCGGTGACCAACACGGTCGTCAGCTATCTGCACCAGTACTCGCGCGAACGCTACGAGGCCACCGAACCCGGCGAGGCCGGCCGGCCACCGCACCCGGCGGCACTCGACGACGGCGAGCGGCCACCCGGGCCGGCCCATCCGGCCTCCGAGGACGAGGCGGTCGAGGCGGTCGAGGCGGTCGAGGCCGAAGGGGGGTCCGGGGGCACGGCCCCCAGGGACGCGGAGGACCCCGCCCACCAGAGGTGAGCGGGGTCCGCAGGACGCCGGCGCCTACTCGAACTCGGCGAGCACGGCCTCGGCCTCCAGGGTGGAGCCCACCGCCTGGACCACCGACGCGATCTTGAACGCCTCCTGGATCACCTCACGGCCGACCCCGGCCTTGCGCAGCACCTGCTCGTGGGAGTCCAGGCACGTCCCGCAGCCGTTGACGGCGGACACCGCGAACGACCACAGCTCGAAGTCGATCCTGTCGACGCCGGGGTTGCCGATGACGTTCATCCGCAGGCCGGCGCGCAGGGTGCCGTACTCGTGGTCGGAGAGCAGGTGGCGGGTGCGGTAGAAGACGTTGTTCATCGCCATCACCGCGGCCGCGGCCTTGGCCGCCGTGTACGCCTCGGGCGTCAGGTTCGCCTTCGCCTCGGGCGCCAGCTCACGCAGCACGATCGGGGAGCGGGCGGCGACGGCGGTGGCCAGGACCGTGCCCCACAGCTGCTGGGCGGGCAGCTCCGAGTTGCCGATGACCGAACCCAGGTTGAGCTTCAGGTCCTTGGCGTAGTCCGGGACCCGGGACTTGAGGTTGTCGAGGGACACGGGATCACTCACCCGACAGGAGCGCGACCGGGTCGAGGGTGTCCTCGCCCTTGGTCCAGTTGCACGGGCAGAGCTCGTCGGTCTGGAGGGCGTCGAGGACCCGCAGGACCTCCTTGGGGTTACGGCCCACCGAGCCCGCGGTCACCATGGAGAACTGGATCTCGTCGTTCTGGTCGACGATGAACACCGCGCGCTTGGCGAAGCCGTCCTCGCCCTCGATGCCCAGGTCGCGCATCAGCTCGTGCCTGGAGTCCGCCATCATCGGGAACGGCAGGTCGCGCAGGTCGTCGTGGTCCTTGCGCCAGGCGTGGTGGACGAACTCGGAGTCACCGGAGAAGCCGAGAACCTGCGCGTCGCGGTCGGCGAACTCCTCGTTCAGCTTGCCGAACGCGGCGATCTCGGTGGGGCACACGAAGGTGAAGTCCTTGGGCCACGCGAAGACCACCTTCCAACCCTGGTAGGTCTTGTGGGTGATCGTCTCGAACTCCTTGCCCTTCTCCAGCGAGACGCAGGCGGTCAGTTCGAACTCGGGGAACTTGTCACCGACAGTGAGCACACGCTCTCCTTGCAGCGCGGAGCCACCCCGGATCGCGGGGTCGGCTCCGATGGGTTGGACGCCGCCGATCGTGGCACAAGGTGCATTGATTCCTGAAATAGCTACACTCGGTCGAGTTGATCGGAGGTGGCTATCAGTGGCTGTGGGTAATCCCCTGGGGAACGGTACCGGGAGCGGGGCCGGTGCCGGCGGCAGACGGCGGCAGCCCAGTCTCGCGCAGCTGCGCGCCTTCGCCGCCGTCGCCGAGCACCTGCACTTCCGGGACGCGGCGGCCGCGATAGGCATGAGCCAACCCGCGCTCTCGGGAGCCGTCGCGGCCCTCGAGGAGACGCTCGGCGTCACGCTGCTCGAACGGACCACCCGCAAGGTGCTGCTGTCGCCGGCCGGCGCCCGGCTCGCCGTACGGGCGAAGGCGGTGCTGGACGGCGTGCAGGCGCTGCTGGCCGAGGCGGAGGCGGTGCGGGCGCCGTTCACCGGCGCGCTGCGGCTCGGGGTGATCCCCACCGTCGCGCCGTACCTGCTGCCGACCGTCCTCGGCCTGGTCCACGACCGCTATCCCGACCTCGACCTCCAGGTCCACGAGGAGCAGACCGCCAGCCTCCTGGACGGGCTCGCCGCCGGCCGGCTCGACCTGCTGCTGCTCGCGGTCCCCCTGGGCATCCCCGGGGTCGTCGAACTCCCGCTGTTCGACGAGGACTTCGTGCTCGTCACGCCCCTCGGGCATCCGCTCGGCGGCCGCACCGGCATCGCCCGCGAGGCGCTCAAGGAGCTGAACCTGCTGCTCCTGGACGAGGGGCACTGCCTGCGCGACCAGGCCCTGGACATCTGCCGGGAGGCGGGCCGCGAGGACGTCGCCGTGACCACCACGGCGGCCGGGCTCGCCACCCTCGTCCAGCTGGTCGCCGGCGGACTCGGCTGCACCCTGCTGCCGCACACCGCCGTCAGGGTCGAGACCAGCCGCAACGACCAGCTCCGCACCGGCTCCTTCGCGGAGCCCGCGCCGAGCCGCCGGGTCGCCCTCGCCGCGCGCGCCGGGGCAGCGCGCGGCGCCGAGTACCGGGAGCTGGCGGCCGCGTTGCGCGAGGCGCTGCGGCCGCTGCCCGTCCGGGTCCTCGGCGCCGGTTCCTGACGGCGGCTACTCGGTGCGCAGGCCGTCCGGGCGCATCAGCCGCAGCAGCGGCGGCAGGCTGAGCAGGGTCACCGCCAGCACCACCGCGGCGCCGAAGGCGGTCATCGCGAGGACGCCCGGCCAGTCCACGCGGACCGTGGAGCCGACCATCTTCAGCAGCACCGAGCCGAGCGTCAGCCCCACCACGCCGGCCAGCAGCAGGCCGAGCCCGACCGGGATCGCCGTCTGCCACAGCACCGACAGGCTCAGCGTGCGACGCCGGGTGCCGAAGGCGACCAGGGCGGACAGCAGCTTCTTGCGCTCGCGCAGCTGCTCCACCTGGCCGACCAGCAGGCTCGCGCCGATCAGTGCCAGGACGGCGGCCGCGCCGACGAACAGCCCGGTGCGGATGGACTCGAACTGGTTGTTCCGTTCGAACCGGGTCAGCGCCTCCGCGTGCATCAACGGGTCGACCCGGACCGCCGTGTTGATCACGTACTCGTTGACGTCGGGCACCGCGGAGTCGACGGACAGGTAGACCACGCCCTGCACCGCCGTGCTGGCGCCGTGCGGCAGCGCGCCCGGGGTGAGCAGGAAGCCGCCGCGCTTGTAGCCGGTGGGGTCCTCGCGGGTCTGCGCCTGCTTCAGGCCGGCCGGCACCGTCCAGCGGCTCGCGGCGGCGTCGTCGTCACCGCTGTAGGCGGGGTCGAGGTAGAGCGTCCGGCCGTGCTTCTCGCCGGCCGCCAGCAGCTTCGCCGTCTCGGCGTCGCTCTCGGACCCCTTGACCACGAAGACGTCGCCGTCGTGGCAGGACGGCAGGGCCGCGACCTCCCGCAGCGAGGCGCAACCGCCCACGCTCACCTGGGCGGTCTGCGCCGGGTCCTTCTTCAGGTCGCCGACCTCGCCGTCGGCGATCGAGACCACCTTGCGCACGCCCTTGGTCGCGGTCATGGCCCGGGCGACCTCGGGCACCGAGACGCCGGCCGGAACCTGGACCGACATCTGCGCGCGGTTGAGGTCGTTGGCGGTCACCTTGGTGTAGTCCGCCTCGACACCGGCGAAGACCATCTGGAGCGCGATCGCCCCGGCCACCGCCACCGCGATGCCGTTGACCATGCGGGCGGCCGTACCGCTGCTCAGCTGCAGCCGCCGTACCGCCAGCTGCCAGGCCACCGCGCCCCGGCCGAGCCGGCCGACGACCGTCTCCACGACCCAGGGCAGCAGCGCCGTGATGCCGACCAGGAGGAGCAGGACGCCGCCGGTCACCAGGTACTGGTTGAAGTCGCCGTCGCCGCGGCCCTGCCCGATCATCGGGTAGAGCGCCGCCAGACCGGCCACCGGGAGCAGCAGCCGCCACCACAGCCGTCGGCGGGCGGGCTTCGCCGTGCGCACCACGCCGAGCGGCTCGATGACCACCCCGCGGAGCGCGAACAGGGTCACCAGCACGGCCGCCGCCGGGACGGCCACCGCCACCAGCAGGGCCAGCACGGGGGAGGGGTCCAGATAGCTCGGGAACACGCTGGTGCCGAACACCTCGACGTTGCCCGCGAGCTGACGGCCGAGCAGGAAGAACCCGGCACCGAGGACGAGTCCGAGCAGTGCGCCCGCCATCGCCTCGCCGGCCGCGATCCGCCGTACCATCCGGCCGTCGGAGCCGACCAGGCGCAGCGCGGCCAGCCGCCGGTCGCGGCGCTCGCCGCCGAAGCGGACGGCGGCCGCGACGAACACGGCGACCGGCATCAGCAGCACCACGAACACCACGAGGACGAGCAGGGTGAGGACCGGATCGGACTCCGCGTCCGGGGACCGGGGGCTGCCGAAGTGGTCGATCCGGGCCACGTCCGGCGGGTGGATGTGGGCGGCGAGGTCGTCGGAGCCCACGTAGTAGGCGAGCTCCTGGGAGCCGGTCAGCCCGCTCTCCGCGATGGTCGCGGTGATCCGGTACGGCAGCCGGGCCCGCAGCAGCGCCCCGTCGGAAGAGTCCAGCAGCCGCTTCAGCGCGGGCGAGACGGCCATCTCGCCGGGCGCCGGGTACGCGGCGAGCCCGGGCGGCACCGGCGCCTTCGCGCCCTCCCGCTGGATCATCCGGCCGCGGATGTCGGCGCCGCGGTAGGGGGTGTCGATGTCCGCGATGACGAACGTCCTGTCGCCGCGCTTCAAGGGGTGGTCGAAGACGTACGTGTAGTCCGCCCGTGCCACGTCGCGCTGGTGGCGCACGGCCAGCGCGTTCGGGATGGCCGTGGTGAGCAGCAGCAGCGCCACCCCCAGGCCCACGCCCACCGCCGTCATCGCGGCCCGGAACCAGCCCTCGCGGCCGCCCCCGAAGGCGAACCTGACCCCCATGGCCAGATCCCTCGCCCACTGCCGGACGTTCATACCGCCCGCTCCATGTCCCGGGACTTCCCGTCCCGTACGACGATCTCGCGGTCGGAGTAGGCGGCCACCCGTGCCTCGTGCGTGACCAGGACGACGGCCGCGTTGGTGGAGCGCGCGGCGTCCGTCAGCAGCTCCATCACCCGCTCACCGTTGAGGGAGTCGAGCGCGCCGGTCGGCTCGTCCGCGAACAGCACCCGCGGTCCGGTCACCAGCGAGCGGGCCACCGCGACCCGCTGCCCCTGACCGCCGGAGACCTCGCCCGGACGCTTCTTCGCGAGGTCGTCGACCTCCAGCTTCTCCATCCAGCCGAGCGCGGCCCGCTCGGCCTCCCGGCGGGAGGTGCCGTTCAGCCGCAGCGGCAGCGCGACGTTCTCCACGCAGGTCAGCTCGGGCACCAGCTGGCCGAACTGGAAGACGAACCCGAACTCGCTGCGCCGCAGCGCGCTGCGCTCGGTGTCGTTCATGGTGGCCATCTCCCGGCCCGCGTACATGATCGACCCGGAGTCGGGGGGCACGATCCCGGCGAGGCAGTGCAGCAGTGTGGACTTGCCGGAGCCGGACGGCCCCATCACGGCGACGACCTCGCCGGGGTGTATGGAGAACTCGGCACCGTCGAGGGCGACGGTCGGGCCGTAGGCCTTGTGGAGGTTCTGGGCCGCGAGCAGCGAACCGGCGGGGGCGTTCACCTGGTCACCTCCGCACGGAGCTTGTCGAGCCGGGCCGCGGTCAGTTCCAGCCAGCGCAGGTCGGCCTCCAGGTGGAACAGGGCGTGGTCGCAGACGAGCTGGTCGGCGAGGTCGCCGTGGCGCTTGCGGTCGGTGAGGATGCGCATGCTGCGCAGGTGCTCGGAGCGCTGGCTGTCGAGGATGTCGCCGGCGTCGCGGTGCGTCAGGAGTGCGAGCACGACCTTGGTGTACAGGGTCGACTGGAGGTACTCCGCGGGCTTCTCGGGGGTCGCCAGCCACTGCTCGACGTCGGTGACCCCGGCGTCGGTGATGGCGTACCGCTTGCGCTCGGGTCCGCCGCCGGCCTCGATGCCGTCGACTTCCACGAGCCCGTTCTTCAGCAGCCGGGACATCGTCGAGTAGACCTGGCCGTAGTGGAGCGGCCGGTCGTGACCGAACTTCTCGTCGAAGGCCCGCTTGAGGTCGTAACCGTGGCGCGGGCCGGACTCCAGGAGCCCCAGGAGGGTGTGACCGATGGACATGGGGAGGACTCTACACACGGTGTATACGCCGCATGTATACGCACGGTGTGTAGATCATGGCCCGCTGTACGGAGGCGCAGGTGACGGCCGAATGTCACGGTTCTGCGACAGCGCGATGTCACAGCGGCGCGGGGCTGTCTCGTCTCCGGTCCGGCAGCGGGTCCGCCGCGTCGGGTCGGATCGGGTCGCATCGGGTCGGATCGGGAAGGTGATGGTCGTGCGGGTGTTCGTGGCGGGGGGCAGTGGGGTTCTGGGGCGGCGGCTGGTACCGCAGCTGGTGGCGCGGGGCCATCAGGTGACGGCCACCACGACCGGCGAGGCCCGGCTCGGGCTGCTGGCGGAACTGGGCGCGCAGGGGGTCGTGATGGACGGCCTGGACGCGACGTCGGTCGGCGCGGCGGTGGCCGCGGCCCGCCCGGACGCCGTCGTCCACCAGCTGACCGCCATCTCCGCGGCGCACGCCGGCAAGCCCGACATCAAGCACCCCGACCGCTGGTTCGCCCTCACCAACCGGCTGCGCACCGAGGGCACGGACCACCTGCTCGCCGCCGCTGAGGCGGCCGGCGTGCGGCACGTCGTCGCGCAGAGCCACGCCAGCTGGAACGGCATCCGCGAGGGCGGCTGGGTGAAGACCGAGGAGGACCCGCTGGACCTGCTGCCGGGCACCGCGGCACACCGGGGGATGCTGGCGCTGCGCCACCTGGAGGACGCGGTCCTGGGGGCCGGCGGCGCGGTCCTGCGCTACGGCGCCTTCTACGGCCCCGGCGCCATCGACGACCAGGTCGAACTGGTCCGCAGGCGCCAGTACCCCCTGGTCGGCCGCGGCACCGGCCACAGCAGCTGGATCCACCTCGACGACGCGGCGAGCGCGACCGTCCTCGCGGTCGAGCAGAAGGCGCGGGGCGTCTTCAACGTCGTCGACGACGAACCGGCGCCGGCCTCCGAGTGGCTGCCGTACCTGGCCGAGTGCGCCGGGGCGAAGCGCCCGCTGCGGCTGCCGGTGTGGCTGGCCCGGCTCCTGGCCGGCGAGCAGGCGGTCGTCATCATGACCCAGGGCCGGGGCTTCTCCAACGCCAAGGCCAGGCGGGAACTGGGCTGGGAACCGCGGTACCCGTCCTGGCGGCAGGGGTTCAAGGCGGAGCTGACGCGCTGAGGCGCCACGGGTGAACGGCCGGACGCCGCCCGCCGGCCGCGCAATCCCGGGCGGCTTTGTTTTATCGAAGTGATATCACTCGGCGGCTCCGGGCAACCCTCCGTCTCCTCCGCTCGTCGGTTCCGTTGGGTGGGGGTGCTCATTGTCACGTCCGAAAAAGGGCAGATCGTGGGGCCTTTGTCATAGAGAGCGGTGTTAGCTTTCTGGACTGACCTGAGCCACGTACCTGTGTGACACCCGTACACACGTGTGACAGCCGAGACGAAGCGGAGCAGACGGACTCATGGGACGAGCGGACGAGAGAAGAGCGCGACAGCGTGGCGGACGCCGCGCCGCGCCGCGGAACCGCACGTCCCCGCAGGCCGGGCCCGACATGCCGACGGGGGCGGAGGCCGGCACCACGACGGTCGAGTCTCCGGCCGCCCCGGCCGACTCGGCCGCCGAGGGTGCCACCCGCGCGGAGCGCCGCCGGGCCGCCGGGCGGAAGCCGGGCAAGTCCGGTCCGCCCGGCAGGTCCGGTGCGCCGGGCAAGCCCGCCAAGGGCCGCATACGCAGGCTGTTCACGTGGAAGAAGATGCTCGGCGCCTTCTTCACCTTCTGCCTGCTCGGCATCGGCTCCTTCATCGCGCTGTACATGATGGTGAGCGTCCCCAAGGGCAACGCGCTCGCGCAGACGCAGAGCAACGTCTACAAGTACAGCGACGGCACGGTGCTGGCCCGCAAGGGCACCGTCAACCGCGAGATCGTCGACCTCTCCAAGGTCCCGAAGGCCGTCCAGCACACCTTCGTCGCCGCGGAGAACAAGACCTTCTACAACGACAACGGCATCGACCTCAGGGGCATGGCGCGCGGCCTCTACAACACCGCGCGGGGCCGCGGCACCCAGGGCGGCTCGACCATCACCCAGCAGTACGTCAAGAACTACTACCTCGACCAGGACCAGACCGTCACGCGCAAGCTGAAGGAACTGGTCATCTCGCTGAAGGTGGACCGCGAGACGTCCAAGGACGACATCCTCGCCGGCTACATCAACACCAGCTACTACGGCCGCGGTGCCTACGGCATCCAGGCCGCCGCCCAGGCCTACTACCGCGTCGACGCCGACAAACTCTCGGTCGAACAGGGCGCCTACCTGGCCGCGCTGCTGCAGGCGCCCAGCCAGTACGACTGGGCGGTGGCGGGTCCCATCGGCAAGAAACTGGTGCAGGCCCGCTGGAACTACGTGCTGGACAACATGGTCGGCCAGAAGTGGCTGGACAAGTCCAAGCGCGACGCCATGAAGTTCCCGATCCCCAAGGAGCCGAAGGCCGCGTCCGGCCTGGAGGGCCAGAAGGGCTACCTGGTCGACCTGGCCAACACCCAGCTGGAGAACCAGCTGATGAAGGAACAGAACATCAGCCGGTCCGACGCCGAGGCCCTCGTGGTCGACCAGGGCTGGACGATCACCCTGAACATCGACCCGAAGAAGCAGGCCAAGCTGGAGGCGGCCGTCAAGAGCCAGCTCACCGGCAAGCTCGACGGCAAGAAGCGCAAGGTCGACAACAACGTCCAGGCCGGTGCCGTCTCCGTCGACCCCAAGACCGGCAAGATCCTCGCCCTGTACGGCGGCATCGACTACTACAAGCACTACACGAACAACGCCACCCGCGCCGACTACCAGCCGGCGTCCACCTTCAAGCCGATCATCCTCGCCTCCGCGCTCGACCGGGACGCCAAGACCCAGGACGGCAAGGACATCAACGCCAACACCGTCTACGACGGCACCAGCCGCCGCCCGGTCAAGGGCAGCGACATCGCCTTCGCGCCGCCGAACGAGGACGACGCCGACTACGGCAACATCACCGTGCAGACGGCCATGAACAAGTCCGTCAACTCGGTGTTCGCGCAGATGGGCGTGGACGTCGGCATGAAGAACGTGCTGAAGACCGCCGACGACCTCGGCCTGGACACCGAGAACCTCCAGGCGGTGCCCGCGATGACCCTGGGCAGTATGGGCGCGAGCCCGCTGGAGATGGCCTCGGTGTACGCCACGCTCGACAACCACGGCCAGAAGGTCACCCCGACGATCCTCGCGTCGGCGGAGAAGACCGGCCGCAAGGTCGACCTGCCGGACCCGATCGGCGACCAGGTGGTCAGCGCCGAGGCGGCCGACCAGGTGACGTCGGTACTGACCGGCGTGGTCGACGACGGTACGGCCAAGGTGTCGGTGGCCCAGAACCCGCTGCGCAAGGGCCAGCAGGTGGCCGGCAAGACCGGTACCTCCGACAACAACAAGTCGGCCTGGTTCACCGGTTACACGCCGGACCTGGTGACCTCGGTCGGGCTGTTCGGCGAGGACGCCAAGACCCACAACCAGGTCCCCCTCACCGGCGCGACGGGCCTGATCCCCGGCACCGGCCGTATCAACGGTGGCGGTTACCCGGCGCAGATCTGGGCGACGTACACCTTCGGCGTCACGAAGAAGGCGAAGTTCGACCTGAACACCGAGCTGGGCGCGGCCGTCGAGCCGACGGACACGCCGAGCATCAGCCAGAGCCCGTCCCAGACGCCCTCGCAGAGCCCGAGCTCGACCCCGACGAAGTCCCAGACCCCGTCGCAGACGCCGTCCCAGACACCGTCCCAGACCCCGACGAAGTCGCCGGATCCGACGACCAGCGCACCGTCGACCCCGTCGCAGACCCCGTCGGGCGGCATCACGGACAATCCGCTGGATCCGGCGGACGAGCAGTAGTCAGCAGCGACGGCCCGCCCCGGTGCTTCGCCGGGTGCGGGCGCGTCGTGGTTGCTCGCGCAGTTCCCCGCGCCCCTCACGGGGCGCTTGTGAGGGGCGCTGCCTGAGGCCCCTGTAAGGGACGCTGGGGGTCCCCCCGGCCGAAGGCCGGGGGGAGGAACTGCGCGACCAGCCCCCATCGGCCCGCGGCTTCCCGACGACTCAAGCAGCCCCTACGCGCTACCGGTTGAGCTCGAACCAGACGACCTTGCCGGTGCTGAGCCGCGTCGCCCCCCACCGCCGTGCCAGCCGGTTCACCAGGTACAGCCCACGGCCGCCCTCGTCCGTCGCCCGGGCCTGCCGCAGCCGCGGCAGCTGGGGCACGTCGTCCCCGACCTCGCAGCGCAGCACATCGGTGCGCAGCAACCGCAACGTCACCGGCCGCGACGCGTACCGCACGGCGTTCGTCACGACCTCGCTGACCAGCAGCTCGACGGAGTCGGTCAGCTCCTCGAGGCCCCAGCGGGCCAGCGCCCGCCGCGCGAGCCGCCGGGCCCGCCCCGGCGCCGCGTCCTCCGGCTCCAGGAACCAGTACGCGACATCGCTCGGCGCGATCCCGTCGAACCGGGCCGCGAGCAGCGCGATGTCGTCGTCGCGGTCACCCGGCCCGAGCATGTCGAGCACCTCGTCGCACAGCGCCTCCAGCGGCGGCGGATGGTCCGGCCCCGTCAGCTGCGCCGTCGCGGCGAGCTTCTCGCGCAGCTGCTCTATGCCGGTCCACACGTCCCGCAGCCGGGACTCCACCAGACCGTCGGTGTACAGCAGCAGCGTCGCCCCGGCCGGCGCGTCCAGCTCCACCGCCTCGAAGTCGACCCCGCCGACGCCGATCGGCGCCCCGGCCGGCACCCGCAGCACCTCGGCGCGGCCGCCCAGGTGCAGCAGCACCGGCGGCGGATGACCGGCGTTGGCGATGGTGATGCGGTGCGACACCGGGTCGTAGACGGCGTACAGGCAGGTCGCCATCCGGTCGGAACCCAGCCGCTGGGCCTGCTCGTCCAGGTGGTGCAGGACCTCCTGCGGCGGCAGGTCGAGGCCCGCCAGCGTCTGCGCGGTCGTCCGCAGCTGGCCCATGATGGCCGCCGACGTCATCGAGTGGCCCATGACGTCGCCGACGACCAGCGCCACCCGGCTCCCGGGCAGCGGGATCGCGTCGTACCAGTCACCGCCCACCCGGGCCGTCTCGGCGGCCGGCAGGTAGCGGGACGCCAGCCGCACGCCCGTCGCGCTCGGCAGGTTCTCCGGCAGCATGGTCCGCTGCAGCTCGTCGGCGATGTAGGCCTCCCGGCCGTACAGCACCGCCTTGTCGATGCCGAGCGCGCTGTGCGTGGCCAGCTGGGCGGCGACCAGCAGGTCGTCGGCCTCGAACGCCAGCCGCTCCGGGCGGCGCAGGAACAGGGCCGCGCCGATCACCCGGCGCCGGCCGCGCAGCGGGGCGAGGATCGCGTGCTGGGCGCCGGGGACGTGCGACTCGTTGCCCTCGCCGAGGAGTTCGGGCAGCGCCGCGCGGGCCGCGGGGGAGTCGGCGAAAACCGGTCGTACGCCGCGCAGCACCTCGTTCAGCGCGCCGCCCGGCCGTACCTCGCACAGCTCCGCGGTGAGCGCGGCCAGGCCGATGTCGGCAGGATCCGGCTCCGGGACCGGGACCGGCAGGAAGCCGCCGTCGGTGTCGCGCTCCTCCGGGATCCGGTCGGTGCGGCGCAGCCGCAGCACCACCGGTCCGACGGGGCGCTCGTCGCCGACCGGCAGCGGGTCGCGCAGATAGACCAGGATCGCGTCCGAGAAGGTCGGCACGGTCGCCCGGCACAGCCCCATGACGATCTCGTCCAGGTCGATGCCCCGGGCGATCCGCCGGGTCGCGGCGCCCACGAAGCGCAGCCGGTCGCCGTCCCGCCGCATCGGCATCGGCCGGCCCGGCGGCAGCCCGCGTCCGGTTCGCCGCTCCTGCGCGCTCGCCACCCGCTCCGGCTCGGCGCCGGGCTGCGGCGGGATGCCCTCCGGGACGGGGCGCGGCCGGTGCGGATCGGGCTCAGCGCTGGTGGGCTGGGCGTGCTCGGGGCCGTTGACGGAGTGCTCCTCGGACGTGCTGGTACCGGGGCCGGAGGGCGTCTCGCCCGCCCGGGCCTGTGCCGGTAAGGCGGTGCCGCCGCGCGGACAGGGCTGGGGTTGTCCCTGCGGCTGCGGCTGCGGGGTATGCAGGAGCGCCCCGCGGGCCTCCGCGGGGTCGGCGCCCGGCTGTGGGCGCTCGTAGGAGGTGGGGTGCTCCGTCACGCGTGTCGAATCCGTCCGTCCGGGGCTGCGCGCCGAGCGCGCAGGTGGTCCCGCCGAAGTGCCGATACCCGGATTACGTGTCCCAGGAACGGGTTTTCGGCGTGGCTGGAGGCTGTTCCTGTGCCACCGGCGAACGGTCTGCGGCCCGCGCGCCGCTCGCCGGTGTTGCCCTCGTACCCCTCGCTCACGTCCTGCCGCCCCTCGGTGACGTTCGGTCAAGCCCGGCGCATGATCCGGGAGTTGTGCGCACGCTTCCTTGCGGAGGACGATCCTACGGTTGTGGACCGGGGGCGCATCAAGGGTCTCATGAGGACACGTGCGCGGTCGTACGGTCCCAGTCCTCGGGCAGTGACGGTACCGCCCAGGACGGGTCCGGGCGCCAGTGCTGCCAACCGGCCGAGAAGGGCGCCTCCCAGGCCTCCACGGTCCCCACCGCGGCCAGGCCCGCCGCCCGCACCGCCGCGGCCGTCTCCGCGTCCATCAGCCCGTCCCGCTGGGCCTGCGCGAACTCGTCCTCGTCGAGCCACCGCCAACTGCGGTCCGGGTGCACGGAGATGTCCAGAAAGTGGTCTTCGGAGTCCACTCCGCCGTTCCAGCGGGTCAGCGGCTGCTCCAGGTTGACGTACCAGTTCTTGAACTGCCAGCCCGGCTCCCAGAACAGCCACACCGACCAGGGCTGACCGGGCCGGGCCAGCTTCAGCACGCCGGTGCCGCGCCAGTGGCCGTGCGTGACGGACCTCGGCTTGGTGTAGCGGGACTCCAGCGGTTCCTCGCCGACCGACGAGCCGTCGGCGAGGACGGGCCTGACGCACTCGGTGCCGGGGGCCAGCCAGACGGCGAGCAGCTCCTCGTCGTCCCGGACGACGGTGACGGGCCGCGCGATGTGGAAGCCGTGCCCGGCGTTCTCCCGGTACCGCCACAGGATCTGGCTCCCGGGAGTCCAGAAACCGGTCCCGTCACCGGTCGCACCGCCCGTTTCCCCGCGCATCACGCGTCTCACCGCTCCACCGTCTGCCATGCACAGATATTAGGTGCCGTAGGCATACGACGCTGCGGCCGACGTCACGGTTCCGGCCGGGCGGCGCGAAACGTTCGCACCCGGTTACGGCCGTGTCATCCGCAGGACATCCAGCGCCTCGTCCAGCTGCCCGACGGTCAGATCGCCCTTCTCGACGTACCCGCCCTCGATGACCACCTGGCGGATCGTCTTACGTTCCGCGAGCGCCTTCTTGGCCACCTTGGCGGCCTCCTCGTACCCGATGTACTTGTTGAGCGGCGTGACCACGGACGGCGACGACTCGGCGTACTCCCGGGCCCGCTCCCGGTTCGCCGTGACTCCGTCCACGGTCCGGTCGGCGAGCAGTCGCGACACGTTGGCGAGCAGCCGGACGGACTCCAGCACGTTCTTCCCGATGACCGGCAGCATCACGTTGAGCTCGAAGTTACCGGCCGCGCCGGCCACGGCGATGGTCTGGTCGTTCCCGATGACCTGCGCGGCCACCATCAGCACGGCCTCGGGAATCACCGGGTTGACCTTCCCCGGCATGATCGAGGACCCCGGCTGCAGGTCCGGCAGCGCGATCTCGGCGAGCCCGGTGCGCGGCCCCGAGGACATCCACCGCAGGTCGTTGGCGATCTTCGTCAGCCCGACCGCGACGGTCCGCAGCTGCCCGCTGGTCTCCACGATCCCGTCCCGGGCGCCCTGCGCCTCGAAGTGGTTCCGGGCCTCCGTGAACGGCAGCCCGGTGACCCGCGCGACCTCCTCGATCACCGCGGCGGAGAACCCGGGCGGCGTGTTGATCCCGGTGCCCACCGCCGTCCCGCCGAGCGGCAGTTCCGCCAGCCGGGGCAGCGCGGCCCGCAGCCGCTCGACGCCGTACCGCACCTGTGCCGCGTATCCGCCGAATTCCTGCCCCAGCGTCACGGGCGTCGCGTCCATCAGGTGGGTGCGCCCCGACTTCACGACGTCGGCGAACTCCTCGGACTTGCGGGTGAGGGAGTCGGCGAGGTGCTCCAGGGCCGGAATCAGGTCACGGGTGACGGCGGCGGTGGCGGCGATGTGGATGGACGACGGGAACACGTCGTTGGAGGACTGCGAGGCGTTCACGTGGTCGTTCGGATGGACGTCCCGCCCCAGCCGCTCGGTCGCCAGCGTCGCGAGCACCTCGTTGGTGTTCATGTTCGACGAGGTGCCGGACCCGGTCTGGAACACGTCGACGGGGAAGTGCTCGTCCCACTTCCCCTCGGCGACCTCATCGGCCGCCTCCTGGATCGCCCGCGCGATGTCCTCGTCGACCACCCCCAGCTCGGCGTTCACCTTGGCCGCCGCGCCCTTGATGCGGGCCAGCGCCTCGATGTGCGCCCGCTCGATCCGCTGCCCGGAGACGGGGAAGTTCTCGACGGCCCGTTGCGTCTGGGCCCGCCACTTCGCGTGCGCGGGCACCCGGACCTCGCCCATGGAGTCGTGTTCGATGCGGTAGTCGCTCATGCCCTTGTCAGCGATCGGGAAGCGGTGGTTGTTCCGGGTGCCTGCTGCATTGGCACCACGGACGTCACCGGGTCGGGGGACTGCACCTCCGCTCACCGGGCGGGACATCGCGGACAAGTGTGACGATCACTCCAAGGCGGCAGGGCGATTCCCCGCCGTCACCACTGTTACCAGGAGGGTCACTCGATGAACTTCACTCCAAAGGGTCTGCTCGGCGCCCTGGCGGCGGTGTCCATAGGCACGGCGACCCTGCTGGGCGCGGGCGCCGGAACCGCCGCCGCCGGCGGTAGCGGCGGCGCCCACCGCGCCCACTGCGACCGCGCCGAACGGCCCGTCTGGAGCGGC
The DNA here is from genome assembly GCF_040702065.1 of Streptomyces sp. NPDC086777. Classification (NCBI taxonomy): domain Bacteria; kingdom Bacillati; phylum Actinomycetota; class Actinomycetes; order Kitasatosporales; family Streptomycetaceae; genus Streptomyces; species Streptomyces sp. NPDC086777. The sequence continues at coordinate 125,910 of NZ_JBFBJI010000006.1, forward strand.
GACCCCAGCCGCAACATGACGAGCCGCGGCTGCACCCTGCCGTCGAGCAAGCGCCCCTGGTACCGCGTCGCGATCGACGACCTTGCGCAGCCGTACCACACGACGGACTACGCGAACGGCCCGGTCGACCACACCGAGAAACTGCACGACGAAACCGTCCGGTGCATGGGCTACACCAAGGACCACGACACGGTGAACTGGTTCGGCTGCATCCCGGACTGACGGCCCGGGCCGGCCGGCCCGTCCGGCGTTCGCGGCCACAGGCCGGTTGCGGTGGCATCCGGCCTGTCCGGTTCTGGTGGCCGAAGGCCGGTCGCCATCGCATCGGGCCTGTCCGGTGCCGGTGGCCGGAGGCCGGTCGGTACCGGATCCAGGCCGTCCGGTGTGTGCCGACGACGACCGGCCCGCACCCCCACTCTCCAGCCCGTCCGGCGTTCGAGGACGAGGCCGGAGGCCGATGGGGGGTCCGGGGGCGGCAGCCCCCGGAACGGGCGGTCGCAGGGGGCCCACCCCCTGGCGGGACGGGACGGGTAGGGGCGGCGGGGGCGACATCCTCCCCCGCCGCACCGGCCGTACTACGCCAGCCCCGGCCCCCGGACCGGGATCGAGGTGAACGTCGGAGCCGGCGCCGGGTCCTGGAAGAAGTCGTTGCCCTTGTCGTCCACGACGACGAACGCGGGGAAGTCCTCGACCTCGATCTTCCAGACCGCCTCCATGCCGAGCTCCTCGTACTCGACGACCTCGACCTTCTTGATGCAGTCCTGGGCGAGCCGCGCGGCCGGCCCCCCGATGGAGCCGAGATAGAACCCGCCGTGCGCCTCGCACGCGTCGGTGACCTGCTTGCTGCGGTTCCCCTTGGCGAGCATCACCTTGGAGCCCCCGGCGGCCTGGAACTGCTCCACGTAGGAGTCCATGCGCCCGGCCGTCGTAGGACCGAAGGACCCGGAGGCGTACCCCTCGGGCGTCTTCGCGGGCCCCGCGTAGTACACCGGGTGGTCCTTCAGGTACTGCGGCATCTCCTCGCCCGCGTCCAGCCGCTCCTTGATCTTGGCGTGCGCGATGTCGCGCGCCACGACCAGCGGGCCGGTGAGCGAGAGCCGCGTCTTGACCGGGTACTTGGTCAGCTCGGCGAGGATCGTGTCCATCGGCTGGTTGAGGTCGATCCGCACCACGTCCGAGGAGTCGTCCAGGTGCTCGTCCGTCGTCTCCGGCAGGAACCGCGCCGGGTCCGTCTCCAGCTGCTCCAGGAACACGCCCTCGGCGGTGATCTTCGCGACCGCCTGCCGGTCGGCGGAGCAGGAGACCGCGATGGCGACCGGGCAGGACGCGCCGTGCCGCGGCAGCCGCACCACCCGCACGTCGTGGCAGAAGTACTTGCCGCCGAACTGCGCGCCGATGCCGATCTTCTGCGTCAGCTCGAAGACCTTCTGCTCCAGGTCCTTGTCCCGGAAGCCGTGCCCGAGCTCCGAGCCCTCGGCCGGGATCTCGTCGAGGTAGTGCGCGGAGGCGTACTTGGCGGTCTTCAGCGCGAACTCGGCGCTGGTGCCGCCCACCACGATCGCCAGGTGGTACGGCGGGCAGGCGGCCGTGCCGAGCGAACGGATCTTCTCCTCCAGGAACTTCATCATGGAGGCCTCGTTGAGCACGGCCTTCGTCTCCTGGTACAGGAACGACTTGTTGGCCGAGCCGCCGCCCTTCGCCATGAAGAGGAACTTGTAGGCGCCGCCGTCGGTGGCGTACAGCTCGATCTGGGCCGGCAGGTTCGACCCCGTGTTCTTCTCCTCCCACATGGTGAGCGGAGCCATCTGCGAGTAGCGCAGGTTGAGGTTCAGGTACGCGTCGTAGATGCCGCGGCTCAGCGCCGCCTCGTCGCCGCCCTCGGTCAGCACGTTCTGCCCGCGCTTGCCCATGACGATCGCCGTGCCGGTGTCCTGGCACATGGGCAGCACGCCGGCCGCCGCGATGTTCGCGTTCTTCAGCAGGTCGAGCGCGACGAACTTGTCGTTGCCCGACGCCTCGGGGTCGTCGACGATCCGGCGGAGCTGGGCGAGGTGGGCCGGGCGCAGGTAGTGCTGGATGTCGTGGATCGCCTCCTCGGCGAGCTTGCGCAGCGCCTCCGGCTCCACCTTGAGGAACGTCCGCCCGTCCGGTCCCTCGACGGTGGACACACCCTCCGAGGTCACCAGCCGGTACGGGGTGGTGTCCTCGCCCTGGGGGAGCAGATCGGTATACGCGAACTCAGGCATCTCAGCCCATTCCTCACTCTGACGGACGGCCGCCCGCCGACGCTGGCGGGCGCTGTCCAGCGTAGAACCTGCCGCCGACGGGGAGCCTGTGAGGTAAGGCTCAGTTCGGGAACCGTACGGGTTTTCCACAGGTCGCGACGAGGGGTAGTCGCGATCTATCGCGTTTCGGTACGCTGCTGCCGTGGACCTTCAGAAGCAGACCCCTCAGGAGCGGGCCGGAGCGCCGGTGGCCGAGCTGCGCGCCTCGGACGCCGACCGCGACCGCATCGCCGACATCCTGCGGGAGGCCCTCGCCGAGGGGCGCCTGACCGCGGACGAGCACGCCGAGCGCGTGGAGGGGGTGCTGAACGCCAAGACGGTGGGCGAGCTGGAGGTCTTCATACGGGACCTGCCCGCGGCCCACGCGCGCCCGGCCGCCCCCGCCTACACACCGGTGCCGCCGCGGCCGACGCCCGGCGCCATCCCCGTCGAGGCGGACAGCAACGTGGTCGCCGTCTTCAGCAGCGCCCGCCGCCGCGGCCGCTGGCGGGCCGGCCGCCGGCTGCACGCCTACGCGGTCTTCGGCTCCATCGAGCTGGACCTCACCGAGGCGATCTTCGAGTACCAGCAGGTCGTCATCAAGGCCGTCTCGGTCTTCGGTGACATCCAGATCCGCGTCCCGGAGAACGTGTCGCTGCGCGGCACCGGGGGCGGCGTGCTCGGCAACTTCGAGGCGGACACGCTGGATTCGGTCGACTCCGACGCGCCGGTCGTCTATGTCGACGGCTGGGCCGTCCTCGGCAACGTGGAGGCGCGGCCCAAGCGCGGAAAGCTCATCGCGGACATCCTGGACCGGGTTCAGGACAAGGTCGACCGGAAGTTGCGCAAACACCTGGACCGTTGACGGTCGCGAATCACTCCTGGCCCAGCGACCCCAGGGGTCGTGAACAAGCCTACGGGCTACGGCTGTTGAGAACGCTGTGCATAGGCCCGCGCACAGCGGGTAGGCCTTGCTGCATCGTCTCTCGCTCGCGAAGCCGTCGTCAGGAGTAGACCCGTGCTGCAACCGCCGCATTCGTCCCTGCAGGTAGCTGCCGTTCCGGCCCAGCGGGTGCCAGTGCGGGACAGGGACCAAGACGCACCCTGGCACACCGAGGCGGTGTGCCGGCGCGACGAGGCCGGCCTGTTCTTCGCACCCTCCAAGGAACCCACCGCCGCCCGGCTGTCCCGCGAGGAGGCGGCCAAGCGGGTCTGTGCCCGCTGCCCTGTGATGGTCGAGTGCCGCGAACACGCGCTGCTCCAGCCCGAGCCCTACGGTGTGTGGGGCGGCCTCACGGCGGCGGAGCGCCGCGTGGTCCTGGCCCGCCGCAGGCGCCGCGAGATGGAACTGAAGAAGGCGGCACGAGCGACGGCGGCGAGCCGCATAGCGCAGGCGGGCTGACAGAAGGCGCCCTCTCCGCACAGGGGGCGCCTTCCGGCTTGCCTCAGGGGCAGCGCGCCCGCAAGGGGCGCGGGAAACCGCCCGACCAGCCACAACGCACCCGCACTCGCCGGTGCGCCGCAGCCTCCGGCCGCGGCCGCGTCACTTCGGCCGGTCGAAATCCACCGTGCTGTACGCCCGCAGCTTGCGCAGCCGGTGCTCGGAGTCGATCCGCCGTACCGTCCCCGACTTCGAGCGCATCACGATGGACTCGGTCAGCGCGGTCTCCGACCGGTACCGCACCCCCCGCAGCAGCTCCCCGTCGGTGATCCCGGTCGCGACGAAGAACACGTTCTCCCCGGTCACCAGGTCCTCGGTGGTCAGGACCCGGTCCAGGTCGTGCCCGGCGTCGATCGCCCGCTGCCGTTCCTCGTCGTCCTTGGGCCACAGCTTGCCCTGGATGGTCCCGCCCAGGCACTTCACCGCGCAGGCCGAGATGATGCCCTCGGGCGTGCCGCCGATCCCGAGCAGCATGTCGACGCCCGTGCCCTCGCGCAGCGCGTAGATCGACCCGGCGACGTCACCGTCGGAGATCAGCTTGATGCGCGCGCCGGCCTCCCGGATCTCCTTGATGATCCCTTCGTGCCGTGGCCGGTCGAGGATGACGACGGTCACGTCCTCCGGGGTGGCCCGCTTCGCCTTGGCGACCCGCCGGATGTTGACGGAGACGGGCGCGTCGATGTCGACGAAGTCCGCCGCCTCCGGGCCCGTGACCAGCTTGTCCATGTAGAACACGGCGGACGGGTCGAACATGGCCCCGCGCTCGGCGGCGGCCAGTACGGCGATCGCGTTGGGCATGCCCTTGGCGGTCAGCGTCGTCCCGTCGATCGGGTCGACGGCGATGTCGACCTCGGGTCCGGTGCCGTCGCCGATGCGCTCGCCGTTGAAGAGCATCGGGGCCTCGTCCTTCTCGCCCTCGCCGATGACGACCACGCCGTTCATCGACACGGTGGAGACGAGGGTCCGCATCGCGCGCACCGCGGCGCCGTCGGCGCCGTTCTTGTCGCCGCGGCCGACCCAGCGTCCCGCGGCCATCGCGGCGGCCTCGGTCACCCGGACCAGCTCCAGGGCGAGGTTGCGGTCGGGGGCCTCGGAGGGAACATCGAGTTCGGACGGCAGATGATGATGATTCTCGGTCATCGGAGCGCACCTTTCTGATACGACGACGGCCGGATGAGGGTCGCCTGTCGACTCTATCGCCAGGCTGACAGAATGAGCAGGGGACCCCACGGATGAGCGCAGCGGGCACCTGCGACGATAGGGGGCGTGGCAGGCACGAACGGCAAGCAGAAGACGGTCCGGGACATGATTCTCTCCCTGGCCCTGATCGGCCTCGCGGCGGGCTTCATCTACCTGCTCGTCCCGCACGACGATCACGCTCCCGACATCCAGCGGGTCGACTACCGGGTCGAGCTGCTGACGGCACGGCGTGCGGCGAGCTACCCGGTGGCCGCACCGCAGGGCCTGCCCGGCGCCTGGAAGGCGACCTCGGTCCGCTTCCAGGGCGAGGCGGGGGACCGCTGGCACCTCGGCTACCAGACCCCTGACGGTCAGTACGTCCAGATCGAGCAGTCGACTCAGAAGCGCGCGGACTTCATCGACGACGCCAGCCAGGGTGCGTCGGCCACGAGGACGACCGAGAAGATCGGCGACCGCACCTGGACGCACTACACCGGCGGCCGCTACGACGCGCTGGTGCTGGACGGCACCACCGGCTCCACCACGGTCGTGGCCGGCACCGCCTCCTTCACCGAGCTGACGAAGATGGCGGCGGCCCTGAAGCTGTCCTGACGGACGGCGCGACGCGCACGCGAGAGGCCCCCGGCGCCGTTGCCGGGGGCCTCTGCGGTGTCTGCGGAGAGACGGTCCGCGGGGGGCTCAGACGGTCGTGACGACGTCGTCGTAGGCCAGGCGCGGGGAGCGCGGGAACCAGGCGTCCGGGCCCGGCTTGCCGATGTTGATGACCACGAACGGGGTGTGGTCGTCGTCCAGGAACTCCTTCTGGATGCCCGCGAAGTCGACACCGGTCATCGGGCCGGCGGCGAGACCGGCGGCGCGGATGCCGATGATGAAGTAGGCGGCCTGCAGGGCGGCGTTCAGGGCGGCGTTATTCTCACGGGCCTCGCGGCCGGCGCCGTCGAACATGGCCTTGGCGCCCTCGAAGTGCGGGAAGAGCTCCGGCAGCTCCTCGTGGAACTCGTTGTCCGCGGCGAGGATCGCGACCAGCGGGGCGGTGGCGGTCTTCTTCTGGTTGCCCTCGGCCATGTGCTGCACGAGGCGCTCGCGGGCCTCGGGGGAGCGGACCAGCACCACGCGCAGCGGCGACTGGTTCATGGAGGTCGGACCGTACTTGACCAGGTCGTAGATCGCCTGCACCTGCTCGTCGGTCACCGGCTCGTCGGTGAAGGTGTTGGCGGTGCGGGCCTCACGGAACAGCAGGTCCTGAGCGGCGGGGTCGAGAACGAGAGACATGGTTGAACTTCCTGGGGGTCGCATCGCGTTCAAATCCGGACCGTGGTCCGGATAGGCTGACGGCACGACGATACGCCAGGAAGGTTCAAGTTTCAACAAAGCCCCGGCCTCGCTCGGTGATCCGCCTCACACCGGCACCGCCGACGGCCCCGCGCTCAGCCCTCCGCGCCGGCCTCTTCCTCCTCGTCCTCCTCCTCGGCCAGTGCCGCGTCCAGCCGGGCCCGCGCTCCCTCCAGCCACCGCCGGCACACCCTGGCCAGCTCCTCGCCCCGCTCCCAGAGCGCCAGCGACTCCTCAAGGCTCGTCCCGCCGGCCTCCAGCCGCCGCACGGTCTCGATCAGCTCGTCCCGCGCCTGCTCGTAGGAGAGCGTCTCCTCGGCCCTGCCGCTCATGCACACACCTCTCTCATCCGCCCGTACGGCATGGACTAGCCGTCCACCCGCACCGTGAACTCACCCTCGGCGACCCGCGCCCGCAGCGCCTCGCCCGGCTCCACCTCCGCGCCGTCGCGCACCACGTGGCCGTCGCCCTTCTGCAGCACCGCGTAACCGCGCTTCAGCGTGGCGGCCGGGGAGAGGGCCACCACGCGCGCGTGCGTGTGCGTCAGCTCGGAGTCGGCGCGGTCGAGCAGATGCCCGACGGTGCGCCGCGAACGGTCCACCAGCGAGGCGACGTGATCGGCCCGCTCGTCGACCATCCGGTGCGGGTCCTCCATGGCCGGCCGCGCCAGCGCGTTGGCCAGTCCCCGCTCCTCACGCGCCACCAGCGCCTCGACGCACCGCCGCCCCCGGTCCCGCAGCATCCGCACCCGTTCCGCCTCTTCCCCCACGTCCGGGACGACCTTCTTGGCCGCGTCGGTGGGGGTGGAGGCGCGCAGATCGGCGACGTAGTCGAGCAACGGGTTGTCGGGCTCGTGCCCGATGGCGGAGACGACCGGCGTACGGCACTCCGCTACCGCCCGCACCAGCTGCTCGTCGGAGAACGGCAGCAGATCCTCCACGCTGCCGCCACCGCGCGCGACGATGATCACATCCACCTCCTCGATCGCGTCCAGCTCCTTCACGGCCTGCACGACCTGCGGCACCGCGTGCACGCCCTGCACCGGCACGTTGCGCACCTCGAACCGCACCGCGGGCCACCGGTGCCGGGCGTTCTCCAGCACGTCCCGCTCGGCGGCCGAGGCCCGCCCGCACACCAGGCCGACCAGCTGCGGCAGGAACGGCAACGGCTTCTTCCGCCCGGCGGCGAACAGCCCTTCCGCGGCCAGCGCCTTCTTGAGCATCTCCAGCCGGGCCAGTAGCTCCCCGACCCCCACCGGCCGTATCTCGACGGCCCGCAGGGACAGCTGCCCACGCGGGGCGTACCACTCGGGCTTCGCGTGTACGACGACCCGCGCCCCCTCGCCGACCACGTCGGCCACGGCGTCGAACACCTGCCGGAAACACGTCACGCCGATCGAGATGTCGTACGACGGGTCCCGCAACGTCAGGAACACGACCCCCGCCCCCGGCCGCCGCGACAGCTGCGTGATCTGCCCCTCGACCCAGACGGCCCCGAGCCGGTCGATCCACCCCCCGATGAGCCGGGAGATCTCGCCGACGGGGACGGGAGCTTCAGCGGACGTGTTCAAAGCCATGCGCCGAGAGTAACGGCGCACACCGACAGCGCCCTCCAGCCCGTCCGGACACCGCGGACGAGGCCGTTCGGGCCGCGACGGGGCCCGGCGGCGCCGCACGACCAGCACCGCCGGCCCCGCCCCCGGACACACCGCCGCACCCCCGGCCACACCGCCCACCCCCGGCCACACCGCCCCACCACCTGTGCCGCCCCGGAGGCCGCCACGATCACCGCGACCGCGATCGCCGCCCCCGGTGTCTTCCGCCGGTCTCCCCGGGATGGTCACCCGGAGGAGATCTTCCACCCCCGAACGCGGCCTTACGATGGGTGCCATGACTGCTTCGCCTGGCCGCCGTGTCCTGCTCGCCGCCCCCCGTGGCTACTGCGCGGGTGTGGACCGCGCCGTGATCGCCGTCGAGAAGGCCCTGGAGCAGTACGGGGCCCCGATCTATGTCCGGCACGAGATCGTCCACAACAAGTACGTCGTGCAGACCCTGGAGAAGAAGGGCGCGATCTTCGTCGAACGGACCGAGGAGGTCCCGCCGGGGAACATCGTGATGTTCTCCGCGCACGGCGTCGCCCCCGTCGTCCACGAGGAGGCCGAGCGCGGCCGCCTCGCCACCATCGACGCGACCTGCCCGCTGGTCACCAAGGTCCACAAGGAAGCCGTCCGCTTCGCGAACGACGACTACGACATCCTCCTGATCGGCCACGAGGGCCACGAGGAGGTCATCGGCACCTCCGGCGAGGCCCCCGACCACATCCAGCTGGTCGACGGCCCGGCGGACGTCGCCAAGGTCGAGGTCCGCGACGAGTCCAAGGTCGTCTGGCTCTCCCAGACCACCCTCTCCGTCGACGAGACGATGGAGACCGTCGACGCCCTCAAGGAGAAGTTCCCGCAGCTCATCTCGCCGCCCAGCGACGACATCTGCTACGCCACGCAGAACCGCCAGCTCGCCGTGAAGCAGATGGGCGCCGAGGCCGAGCTGGTCATCGTGGTCGGCTCCCGCAACTCCTCCAACTCCAAGCGCCTGGTCGAGGTCGCCAAGCTGGCCGGCTCCCGCGACGCGTACCTGGTCGACTTCGCCGCCGAGATCGACGAGGCGTGGCTGGAGGGCGTGACCACCGTCGGCGTCACCTCCGGTGCCTCCGTACCCGAGGTGCTGGTCGAGCAGGTCCTGGAGTGGCTCGCCGAGCGCGGCTACGGCGACGTCGAGATCGTCAAGGCGGCCGAGGAGTCCATCACCTTCTCGCTCCCCAAGGAACTCCGGCGTGACCTGCGCGAAGAGGCGGCCACCCTGGTCGCCGAACGCGGCGGCACCGGCGCCGGCGCGTGACCGACGTCCGTACGACTGTGTGACCGGGGGCCCGTCCGACGTCGTGACTGTCAGTCGTACCACGTAACGTGGAGCCATGCAGATCTTCGGCGTGGACATCGGTGGTTCCGGGATCAAGGGTGCTCCCGTGGACCTGGACAAGGGCGACCTGGCCCAGGAGCGGTGCAAGGTGCTCACCCCGCACCCGGCGACGCCGGACGGCGTCGCCGACGGGGTCAAGCAGGTCGTCGACCACTTCGGGTGGAGCGGCCCGGTCGGCCTCACCTTCCCCGGGGTGATCACCGACGGCACCCACATCCGTACGGCGGCGAACGTCGACAAGAGCTGGATCGACACCGACGCGCGCACGCTGTTCAGCGAGCGGCTCGGCGGTCTCCCGGTGACCGTGGTCAACGACGCGGACGCGGCGGGCGTGGCCGAGATGGAGTTCGGCGCCGGCCGGGACCGCAAGGGTGTCGTCCTCCTGCTCACCTTCGGCACCGGTATCGGCAGCGCCCTGTTCGTCGACGGCGAGCTGGTCCCCAACACCGAGTTGGGCCACCTGGAGCTGGACGGCCACGACGCCGAGAAGAAGGCCTCCAGCAAGGCCAAGGAGGACGGCGACCTGACCTGGGAGCACTGGGCCCGCCGGGTCAACAAGTACCTGGCGCACGTCGAGATGCTCTTCTCCCCGGGCCTGTTCATCATCGGCGGCGGGGTGAGCCGCAAGGCCGACAAGTTCCTGCCGTACATCGAGGGCATCAAGGCCGAGATCGTCCCGGCCCAGCTGCAGAACAACGCCGGCATCGTGGGCGCGGCGATGCGCGCGACGCACCACGCCAAGTAGGCGGTACTCCGGCGCCGCGGCCTCGCGGCCTCGCGGCACCCCGACCCCGGCCCGCCTGCCGGGGTCAGGTCCGGCGGCGCCGGACCGCCCGGGCCGTCCGGATCATCCGGATCCGGCGGACGATGACGATCACCCCGGCGATCAGCGTCCCCCCGTAGAGCCAGCCGGCCTGCGTGGACAGGGCCGTCACCAGGCCCATCACCGAGCCCAGGAAACCACCGCCGCCGTCGTCGGCGACGGTCGGCAGGCCGACGGCGAAGGCGATCGGGATGACGACGGGAGCGGTCAGCAGGTCGCCCCCGCGCACCCACAGCGCGGCCAGCGCGGACACCAACAGGGACAGCACGCCGTACACGGTCAGGGACGCCCCGAGGAGCAGGTCGTCCAGGAAGCCGAGCGCGAGCATCGCGACCATGCAGAAGAGGCCGCAGCCGAGCCCCGTGAGCCGTGGGTTCGGCAGCCGCGCGGGCTGCGTCACCGGTGCCGGACGCGGCCTTCCCGGAGCGGGCCGGCGCCCTGCCGTCCCCGGCCGTGGTCTCGCCTGCGGAGGCAGCGGCGGACGGGGACCGCCACGACGCGGTCCGGGCTGTCGGGGTCGGGTCCTGTGATGCTCCACCGGACCAACCTAGGTCGGTTTATGTGCCCAGTCGCCGCCCAGACACGCCGAAACCAAGCCGAAGAGCGGCCCTTGGCCACGTGTTCGACGCGGCCGCCGGCAGGGTGCCCCGAACCCCGTAAACTGGTGGATCGGCCGGCCCGCCGGCACTGGCAGCCCCCCGGCTCACTCACCCACTCACTACGGGAAGTCGCAACGTGTCGCTCACGATCGGAATCGTCGGCCTGCCGAATGTCGGCAAGTCGACCCTGTTCAACGCCCTGACCAAGAACGACGTGCTCGCGGCCAACTACCCGTTCGCCACGATCGAGCCCAACGTGGGTGTCGTCGGCGTCCCCGACGCCCGTCTGGCCAAGCTGGCGTCGATCTTCAAGTCGGAGCGCATCCTCCCGGCCACGGTCGACTTCGTAGACATCGCGGGCATCGTGCGCGGCGCCTCCGAGGGCGAGGGCCTGGGCAACAAGTTCCTCGCGAACATCCGTGAGTCCGACGCGATCTGCCAGGTCATCCGCGCCTTCAAGGACGAGAACGTCGTGCACGTCGACGGCAAGGTCTCGCCGAAGGACGACATCGAGACGATCAACACCGAGCTGATCCTCGCCGACCTCCAGACCATCGAGAAGGTCCTGCCGCGTCTCCAGAAGGAGTCGCGCATCAAGAAGGACGTGGCCCCCAAGGTCAAGGCGGTCGAGGAGGCCAAGGAGATCCTGGAGAAGGGCGACACGCTCTTCGCCCACGGCATCCTCCAGGGCTCGGAGCGCGCCGAGCTCCTGCACGACCTGCACCTGCTCACCACCAAGCCGTTCCTCTACGTCTTCAACGTCGACGAGGACGAACTGGTCGACGAGGACTTCAAGACCGAGCAGCGCGCCCTGGTCGCCCCCGCCGAGGCGATCTTCCTCAACGCCAAGCTGGAGCAGGACCTCGCCGAACTCGACGAGGAGGACGCCCTGGAGCTGCTGGAGTCGGTGGGCGCCGAGGAGCCCGGCCTCGCCACCCTCGCCCGCGTCGGCTTCGACACCCTCGGCCTCCAGACCTACCTCACGGCCGGCCCCAAGGAATCCCGCGCCTGGACCATCAAGAAGGGCGCCACGGCCCCCGAGGCGGCCGGCGTGATCCACACCGACTTCCAGAAGGGCTTCATCAAGGCCGAGGTCATCTCCTACACCGACCTCGTCGAAACCGGCTCGGTGGCCGAGGCCCGCGCCAAGGGCAAGGCCCGCATGGAGGGCAAGGACTACGTGATGCAGGACGGGGACGTGGTGGAGTTCCGCTTCAACGTCTAATACGTTCGGCGAAGGGCCGTCTGACCTGCGGCGGAACGGGTTGGGCGGCCTTTGCGGTCCGCACATGGTCCACAGCGCGCTGGATGAGTCCGGCACGCGGGGGAGCGGATACGCCGCTTTGTCGACCGCCGTCTCGCCGTCCGCAGGGCGGTTCGCGTACGTCTTGGCCACGGTGGTCCGGGTCCGCTCCTCGGAGTCGGGCCGCAGGTGGGTGTACATGTTCAGCGTCATGGCCGCGTCGGGGTGGCCGAGGCGCTCGGAGACGGTCTTCACGGACTCGCCGTGCTGGGGAGGCGCTCAGTCCAGAGCAGCGGTCACAGCCTCGGACACTGCCGGCCCCGCCTCCTGGACCCGCTGACGCATGTCTCCTTCGTACAGCCAGGCGCAAGCCTCGATCGCTGGGTGGATCTCAGCCAGGATCAACGCCGCGCGCTTCGGCACGTGAGTTTCTTCCCTCCAAGCCGTTCCACAGCGATCGATCTCCTCCAGCAGCCGAAGGAACGCCTGCTCGTCGACCCCCCCGTTCATGCGCAGGGGGATCACAAAACGATCCGCCGCCTCTTCCAGACGACTGACCAGGGCTGTCTCCATGTGTGCCTCCGTCTTGGGCCGTTCGCAGCGCAGTCGGACGATCTCAGGTCCGTGCGGGGGAAGTAGTGGTCGAGGCGGGCGGTGAGGATCTCGGCGTCGGCGTGGGTGCCGAGGCGGGCCAGGGCGAAACAGAAGGCGCTGCCGGACTGGCAGACCTCGCCGGCGAGGAGGAAGTCGCCGAGGCGTTCGCGGAAGCTCGCGCGCCGGTCGACACCGATCAGCCAGGCGGCGGTGAGGCGCGAGCGCCATTCGTAGGGGCTTCGAACAGCGAAGCGCCCGGGTCCGTCGGCCTGACGGACCCTGGCGCCTGCCCGCGGCACCAGTGGCGGGGCGGGCGCGCCCTGGCGGGCGGCGGGTGGCAGGCGGTGCCCCGCTACCCGGTCTTCGCGCGCGTCACCTCGCCACCGGTGCAGGCCTCATCGCACCCCCTCCGCGTACGGCGCCACCGCGATCCGGTCGATCAGCGGGGCGTAGCGCGAGCGGAGCAGTACGCCGGGGAAGGTGTCCGAGGCGTAGGTCGTGCCGTCGAAGTCCGGCAGTTCCTCGGAGCGGAAGGCGAGCGTGTTCTGTCCCTTCTTGAGCTGGACGGGGACGGTCAGTTCCCAGAAGTCGTTCTGGTGGAAGGTGTGCGGGAAGGTGACCCGCTGGATCGCGCCGCCGTTGACGGAGATGTCGGCGTGGCGGGCGAGCGGGTCCGGGTTGTAGTGGGTGGCCTCGGACTGCTCGGGGTTGGAGTAGCGGACGCGCAGCGCGTACAGGCCGGCCTTGTCCGCGGCGACGGTGAACGTGGCGGTGTTGTCGTTGCCCGGGTCGCCGCCGATCCCGGTGATCGCCGTGCCGTCGGTGGCGAGTGACAGCGGGGTCAGGGTGGCCGAGCCGGTGAGCTTGGCGTCCTGTGCCTCGTACGTCCGTGTCCTGAGGGCGCCCTCGGTCGGGGTGACCGTCAGGCGGTCGACGATGGTGGCGCCGGAACCGCCGGTCACCGTGACCTTGTTGAGGCCGCCCGAAAGGGAGACCGCCACCGCGCGCCTGTCCTTGGACAGCCGCAGCACGTCATGTCCGTTGACGAGGACCCGGGCGTCCGAGCCGCCGAGGGTGTCGACGCGGAGGGTGGCCTCGCGGTCGGCGGGGGAGTAGACCCAGAAGGTCGCCGTCCCGTTCTTCGGGAGCCGGGCCGCGCCCGATCCGGTGGCCGCACGCTTGGGCAGGTCGTAGACGGGACGAGCCCCGCCGCTGAGCCAGGCCAGTTCACCCTCGTACACCTGAGTGCCGGCGGAGGCGTTCGGCAGGGACAGGGTGAGGCGGTCGACGATCGCGTCGCCCTTGGTGGCGCCCTTGCCGTCGAGGCTCTGCGCGGCGAGCGTCAGGGTGTGCTTGCCCTTGGTGAGACGGACCTTGGTGTCGGTGTGGTCCCACACCACCCACTTGTAGCCGAGCGGCAGATACAGCTCCTTTTCGCTGTCCGCCTGTCCGTCCACCCGCAGGAAGACGTTGGTGGGGCCTTGTTCCTTCACCTTGTCGTAGGTGTTGAGGGAGTTGGCGAAGACACTCAGGTCGTAGGTGCCGTCCTCGGGCACGTCCACGCTGAAGTCGAGCGTGACGTCCGAGCCGGTGCGCAGGCCGCCCACGTCGTAGCCGCCGGAGGTGTAGAACTTCGAGACGTCGCTCGTCGATCCCTCGGGGCCGTTCCTGGAGTAGCCGGACCCGGTGTGGGCCGCGTCCTCCGCCTCGTACGAACCCTGCCAGCGTACGGGCGATGACTGCGCGGCCTTCGCCTTCCCGGCCGGGCTGAGGACGATCTCGTACGCCGATGATTCCTTGAGCGCCGGCAGAGTGCCGTCGCCGAAGTCCACGACGACCGTGCCGTCGGCACCGACCTTGAGGTTCGTCTCCGTGACCAGTTTCGGGCCGGAGTTGTCGCCGACCTGCCCGCTCCAGTCGATCTCGCGCACCCAGGCGTGGACGGTCTTGCCGAAGACCTTCTTCGGGACGCCGGCGAAGGTGATGTGGCCCTTGCCGGTGGAGCCGCCGAAGAGCAGCCGCGTCTGCTTCTTCTTCTCGTCGAGCGTGGCCACTCCCTGCATGGTGTAGTTCTCACCCGGGAACGGCGGGGTCACCGCCACCGTGTGGCCGCTCATCGACGCGTACGAGTTGAGCAGCCACCACTGGCCGTTGCCGCGGTTGGACTGTACGGCGGAGTCGGAGAGGTTGCCGTCGATGTTCCAGTACGCGATGTCGGCGTCCACCTTGGAGTCCTCGATCGCGGAGACCCACTGGATCATCTGGCCGGGCACCGAGGTGTGGTAGTTGAAGGCGTACTCGTTGATGTTGATGGGGAGTTGGGTGCCCTCCCGGTCGGTGCCCTTGAACAGGTCCTTCTCCCACGCCCGGTACTTGGCGACGCTCTGGCGCACCGCCTCCGGATGGCTCAGCTCGTGCCAGGTGATGACGTCCGGGAGGGTGCCGGCGGCCAGGCTGTGCGCGAGGAAGCCCTTCACCTGGTCGAACAGGACACTGGTGTTGGGGCCGGCTATGCGGGCGTCGGGCATCTTGCCCTTGATGAGCTTGTAGGCGGAGTCCCAGGCGGCGAAGAAGTCCTTGGGGTCGTCGAGCCAGCTGACCTTGTCGTAGCTCCAGTCGCCGGTGCCGAACATGTTGCCCTCGGGCTCGTTGAACGGCACGAAGACGATGTTGTCCTGATACTGCTTCGGCAACTGGAGGACCTGGTCGACCTGCTTGGCGATCTTCCCCTCGTAGAGCTTGAGCTTCTCCGCGGGGGTGTCGCCCGGCCACTCGTACGGGAACCCGCGGTGGATGTCCGTCATGTAGATGTACACGTCACCGTTGGTGGAGTCGGCCAGCGGCTTCACCACATCCAGCGCGTCGGCACCCGGGTGCTGCGGGCCGTCCTGCGCCTTCGTGGAGACCGTGCGCAGGCCCATGCCCTCGATGAGGTTGTCGGTGGGGACGTCCGGTCCGTACACGCCGTAGAGGCTGCCGGAGGCGCCGCCGTGGAAGGAGCCGGTGTCCGAGCCGAGGCCGACGGTGAGCTGTCCCTCGTGGACCACGGTGACGGTCGCCTGCACCGTGCGTCCGGCCGCTGTGCCCGCCACCGTGAACGTGCCTGGCCGGGCGTACTTCTCGGCCGGTACGGCGTCCCAGACGATCGGCGTGTCACGGTCGTAGCCGTCCGAGTAGGAGGAGCGGACCGATGCGGGCAGGGAGGGGGCCGTCCCGGTGGTGGTGCGGCCCTCGAAGGACGTCTGTGACAGTGCCTGGAGCGTGGGAACGTCGCCGACCACACCCGCCACCTGCTCGGCGCTCAGCGCCGAGTGCCACACCGTGAAGTCGTCGATCGCGCCCTTGAGCAGCGGATCCGAGTAGAAGGACTTGCCGATGTAACCGGCGGCCGTGGCCGAACTGTCCAGCAGTTCGCTGGCCTTGACGCTCGTTGCGGCGGAGGACACCGCCACGCCGTCGAGGTAGGTCGTCAGGCGTCCGGCGGCGGTGTCCAGGGTGACGGTGACCGTCCGCCAGCCGTCGGCGGGCAGCGCCGCGTACCCGGAGACCTGTGCCTCCGCGCCCCCTCCGCCTGTGGTCACGGCGGTGCGCAGCACCCCGCCGTTGGAGGGGGTGGTGAAGAGGTACTTGTCGGTGTCGGTGCCCAGGTCGAAGATCCGCTGCCAGGCCGACTTGTCGTCGCTCCACTTCACGCGGGCCGAGACCGTCAGGTCGTTCGCGTCGCCGACCACGTCACGGGGCAGGCGGACGTACGAGCCGTCGGAGGTGGGCGAACCGCCGGGCAGGAACAGCGCCTTGCCGCCGCTCGCGCCCTCGACGGACTGCGCGTTGGAGGCGTTGACCAGGGTCGCCGTCAGGCCGTTGCCGGAGCTGTCGCTGATCTTCCCGGACGCGAGGTCGTCCTTGTCGAAGGTGTAGTGGGCCGTGGGCTGGGGCGTGTCGGCCGCGTGTGCGGGGACGGCCGGCGTGGCCAGCAGGCCCGCGCACAGGGCCAGCGCCGCGGCGGCCGGGGGCCGGCGCCGGGCTGATCTGTCAGCGGATGGCATGGGGTGTGTCCTCGATCCTCTGGGTGACGGGTCCCGGTCGGCCCGCCTCGGCCCCCGGCTGCTGGTCCGCATGCCGTTGTCGGTGAGGAGGATCCGAGGTGACGCGTTGTCGAATCGGTTCGATTGCATACGCCCCCGAGGTGAGGGCTTGGCCGGATGGCGGCGCCCCGCGTTCCAAAGGAGCGTGCGGGATGGGCTCCCGCCGCCGGAAGGATCACTTCATCGAACCGGTTCGCAGGAAGCTAGCACCGAGGAAATCTCGCAGCAATACCTCTGACACAAGCGAAGTCGGTGAAACTCATGTGGCGTTGGGGTTTTCGTGCTTTTACGGAAAGTGCCGCTCCGGGTATTGACAGCCGTCCGGCTTGTTCCTAACTTCACTTCACGCGAACCGGTTCGACGACCGGGCTGGTTCTCTCGAACCGGTTCGAAGAAGGAGTTCTCCGTGAACATCGGTGAGATCGCCCGGCGGGCCGGTGTCTCGCGGAGCACTGTGTCCTACGCGCTGAGCGGCAAGCGCCCGGTCTCGGACGACACCCGCCGGAAGATCCAGCAGGTCATCGACGATTTGGGCTACCGCCCGAACGCCAGTGCCCGCGCCCTGGCCAACGGCCGGACCAGCACGATCGGCCTGGTCTTCCCGCCGGCCGGCAACCACTACACCGGCATGCAGCTGGACTTCATCGGCAGCGTGGTCGAGGCCGCCGCGGCCTACGACTACGACGTGCTGCTGTCTCCCAGCGGCGTGGACAGCGACCGTTCATTCCAGCGGCTGCTGGGGGAACGGCGCGTCGACGGCGCGATCCTCATGGAGATCAGGCTCGCGGACGACCGGGTCGACCACCTGGCCGAGCTGGGCTTCCCCTCCGTCGCCATCGGCCGTACCGCCGACCCGGAGGGCGGCTGGTGGGTGGGCCTGGACCACACCGCGCTGGTGGAGGCGTGCGTCCACCACCTGGCGGACCTCGGCCACCGCAGGGTCGCCTTCGTCAACCGTCCCGAGCAACTGCTGCGGGCCGGCTACGAGTCCGCGCACCGTGGCCTGGACGGCTTCACCAAGGCCGCGGCCGAACGCGGGCTGACCGTGCGGACGTACAACTGCGGGGACGACGCCGCCTCGGGGCAAGCGTGCCTGGAACGGATCCTGCGGGACGACCCGGCCACCTCGGGGCTGGTCACGCTGAACGAGGCCGCGCTCGGCGGTCTCTACCGGGGGCTCGCCCAGGCGGGCCGCCATGTGCCGCGCGACTTCTCCGTCACCGGGGTCGTCGCCGGCCGGTGGGCGGAGACGGTGACACCGCAGCTCACCGCCGCCGACGTACCGGCGGAGGAGATGGGCCGTCTCGCCGTCGACCTCCTCGTCGAGCGGCTGGACGACCCCGGCGCTCCGGCCCGGAACCACCTGCTCGCACCGCCGATCTCCCTGCGGGCCAGCACCGGGCCGGTCTTCGGTACCCCCTGAGGCCGAAGGCCCGGGCCTCCCGACTCCACCACACTCCCGACCTCGACCCACGGGCGCACCGCCCACCACGACTCGCGGGCGTCTCCGTCCCAGCGCACCGAGCACCCGCATCCTTCACAGACGCCTTCGGCGTGCTCCGGCCCACCCCCGTCACCCTGTCACGGCACACCCGTGCCGAAAAGCGAAGGACCTGCCATGCACAGCACCTCCAGACAACGCCGTCTGACCGCCGTGGCCCTGACCACCCTGGCCGTGGCCGTCAGCGCCACCGCCTGCTCCTCCGGCTCTGGAAGCTCCGGATCGAAGGACGCGGCCGGCGGCACGTACACGGTCTGGGACCCGTACCCGCAGTTCGCCAAAGGCTCGGACTGGGCGAAGCTGCTGGACCAGTGCGGCACCAAGGCGGGCGTGAAGATCAAGCGGACGGCCTTCGACACCAGCGACCTGGCCAACAAGACCCTGCTGGCGGCCCAGCAGGGCAACTCCCCGGACGTCCTCATCGTCGACAACCCGGTGGTGTCGACCCTCGCCGAGGCGGGCGTGCTCACCACGACCGACGACAACAAGCTGGACACCTCCAAGACCGATGCCAACCTGCTCGCGGCCGGCCAGTCCGGCGGCAAGACCTACGGCACACCGATCGGCGCCAACACCCTGGCCCTCTACTACAACAAGGAGGTGCTGAAGAAGGCCGGCGTGGACATCTCCTCGGTCAAGGACTGGGAGTCGCTGACGGCGGCGCTGGCGAAGGTCAAGAAGGCGGGCAAGAAGGGCATCACCTTCTCGGCGATCGGTACCGAGGAGGGCAGCTTCCAGTTCCTGCCGTGGTTCTGGGGCTCGGACGCGAAGCTCACCGCACTCGACTCCGCGCAGGGCGTCACCGCGCTGTCCCTGTGGAAGGGCTGGCTCGACAAGGGCTACGCCCCGAACTCGGTGCTCAACAACACCCAGACCACCAGCTGGCAGGAGTTCGCCAGCGGTGACTACGCGTTCAGCGAGAACGGCACCTGGCAGCTCGCCAACGCCAAGAAGGCCGGCTTCGCCTACGGGGTGATTCCCGTCCCCGCCGCCGAGGGCGGCAACGCCGCGGCCCCCACCGGTGGCGAGTTCGTGACCGTCCCGGTCCAGAAGGACTCCGCCCGCTACGGCACGTCCCAGAAGCTGGTCACTTGCCTGACCAGCGGCGACGCCCTCTACAAAACCGACACCACGCTGTCCTACGTCGCCCCCACCAGCGAGGTCCAGGACAAGCAGGTGGCCGCGAACGCCGACCTGAAGCCGTGGGTCGAGGCCGTCCGGGCGGCCAAGGGCCGTACCAGCGACGACCTGGGCACCAAGTACCCGAAGATCTCCGAGCAGATGTGGAAGGCCGTCCAGGCCGCTCTCAGCGGCTCCAAGTCGCCCAAGGACGCGCTGTCCGAGGCGCAGTCGGCCGTCAAGTAACCAGGGATTCGCGGTCCGCAGATGAACGACACGAAACAGTTCCCGGACCGCCGGTCCGCGCTCGACCGGGTCGGGGCGGCCACCGCCCCCTCGACCCGGGCCGCGCGAGAACGGCGCCGTCCGGCCTCCCCGCAGTGGGCCGCCTGGGGCTTCCTCGCCCCGGTCACCCTCTACCTCGCCCTCTTCTACGCCTATCCGCTCTACCGCAACCTCGACCTGAGTCTGCGCGACTACACCGTCCGCTCCTTCGTCCAGGGCGACGCGCCGTTCACGGGCCTGGCGAACTACCGGAAGGTCTTCGACGACCCGGTCTTCGCGCCGGCCCTGCTGCACACCGCGGTCTTCACCGCCGCATGCCTGGTCTTCCAGTACGCAGTCGGGCTCGCCCTCGCGGTCTTCTTCAACCAGAACTTCCGGCTCTCGGCCACGCTCCGCGCCCTGTTCCTGGTCCCGTGGCTGCTGCCGCTGATCGTCTCCGCCTCCACCTGGTCGTGGATGCTCAACAGCGACTCGGGTGTGGTCAATGCCTTCCTGCACGCCGTCGGCATCGGGCCGGTGAACTGGCTGACCTCGCCGTCCTGGTCGCTCACCTCGGTGATCATCGCGAACATCTGGATCGGCGTCCCCTTCAACCTGGTCGTGCTCTACAGCGGTCTGCAGTCCATCCCCGGATCGCTGTACGAGGCCGCCGCCCTCGACGGCGCGAACGCCTGGCAGCGCTTCTGGCGCATCACCTTCCCGCTGCTGCGGCCGGTCTCCGCCATCACGCTGCTGCTGGGCCTCGTCTACACCCTCAAGGTCTTCGACATCATCTGGATCATGACCAAGGGCGGCCCGGCGGACTCGTCGACCACCTTCGCCACCTGGTCCTACCAGCTCGGCTTCGGCAATCTCCTGCCGGCCTTCGGCCCGGGTGCGGCCGTCGGCAACCTGCTCGTGGTCGCCGCTCTGGTGTTCGGCCTGATCTATGTCCGAGTCCAGCGAAAGCAGGCCCTGTCATGAAAGCAGGCGCTGTCATGAAAGCAGGCGCTGTCATGAAGACGGGCGCTGTCACGAAGACAGGCTGGAAGACGGCCGTCGGCCTGCTGTTGACCGGGGTCATGCTCTTCCCGGTCTACTGGATGATCAATGTGTCCCTCACCCGCGACCAGGACATGCGCAAGAGTCCGCCGGACCTGTTCCCGACCCACGGCACCCTGGCCGGCTACCGCTCCGTCCTCGACGAGCAGTTGCCCTACCTCGGCACCAGCCTCGTGGTCGCCCTCGGTACCGTCCTGCTGACCGTCGTCCTGGCCGCGCCCGCCGGTTACGCCCTGGCCAAGCTGCGCCCGCGCGGCGGCGGCGTGCTGAGCTTCGTCCTGCTGGCCGCGCAGATGATCCCCGGGATCATCATGGCGATGGGCTTCTACGCCGTCTACCTCCAGCTCGGCCTGCTCCAGTCCGTGCCCGGCCTGATCGTCGCCGACTCCACTCTGGCCGTCCCCTTCGCGGTGCTGATCTTCACCGCCTTCATGTCGGGCATTCCCGGCGAGCTGCTCCAGGCCGCGCAGATGGACGGAGCGAGGGCCCTGCGGACCTTCTGGTCGATCGTCCTGCCGATGAGCCGCAACGCCGTCGTCACGGTCTCGTTGTTCGCTTTCCTGTGGTCCTGGTCCGACTTCGTCTTCGCCAACACCCTGGTCAACGGCGGCGCCCAGGAGCCGATCACCCTCGGCATCTACCACTACATCGGCAACAACAACCAGCAGTGGAACGCCATCATGGCCACCGCCGTCGTGGCGTCACTGCCCGCCGCGGTCATTCTCGTCGTCGCCCAGCGCTATGTGGCGGCCGGTGTGACCACCGGCGCCGTCAAGGACTGAGTCCCCCGACCCGCCACGCCGGCCGCCCTCCCGCGCCGGCCGGCCGGAACCCCTGATCGAGAAACGAGTCACACCACATGACCGCCGCACTGTCCGGCCCGGCCTTCTCCGTCCACGACATCCCGTTCAGCGCGTACGGATCCTGGTTCGACATCTCGCCCGTGATCGCGGAGAAGACGTATGCGGAGGACCTCCACCTCGTCTCGCACCAGAACGGCATGCACGGTGTCCTGCGCCTGGTTCCCCTGGACCCGGTGGGAGGCGGGCGGGCCGAGACCCGCGTCGAGGCGACACCGGGCCTGCTCGGCTGGGCCGGCGAGAGCGGGCGCGTCGAGCTCGCCTACGAGGCCCCGGACACCGTACGCCTTCGGGGCAGCGGCCTGGACTTCGGCGTCTTCGCCGCCGTACGGACCCTCACCCCGTTCAGCGGAACGTACTTCTTCCACGACCCGGCCGCGAACGCGCACGTCTTCACCTCGTACGAGACCGGCCGCCGCTACCGGGTCACCGTGCTGTCCGGCACCCTCGCGCACACGCCCGGAGACCAGGCCCTGGGCAGCAGCGACCGCGGTGTCACCGTGACAGCGGAAGCGGACGGCGGCTGGGAGGTCGCGGTCGAGGAACTCGACACCGCTCGCCCGCCCTACGCATCCTCGGCGTCCTTCGACGACATCGCGTCGGCCGCGCGGGGAGCGTTCGCGGCTTTCGTGGACGCGGTGGCGCCCTGGCGTTCGGAAGCCACCCCCGCCGCGGAACTCGCTGCCTACGTCGTCTGGTCGGCGACCGTGGCGGCGAAGGGCCTGGTCACCCGGCCGGGCGTGCTGATGTCCAAGCACTGGATGGACAAGGTCTGGAGCTGGGACCACTGCTTCAACGCCCTCGCCCTGGCGTCGGGTGCGCCGGAGCTGGCCTGGGACCAGTTCCACCTGCCCTTCGACCACCAGGACGAGAGCGGCGCCCTGCCGGACTCGGTCACCCACTCGGAAGTCCTCTACAACTTCGTCAAGCCGCCCATCCACGGCTGGGCCTTCGGCCACCTGCGGCGCAGTCTGCCGACCCCCCTGGGCCGGGCCGAACTGACCGAGGTGTACGAGCGCCTGGAGCGCTGGACCGGCTTCTGGCTCACCGTGCGGCGCGCGCCCGGCGCCGAACTGCCCTACTACCAGCACGGCAACGACAGCGGGTGGGACAACGCCACCACCTTCGACCCCGGGCGGGTGGTCGTCACCGCGGACCTCACCGCCTTCCTCGTCCTCCAGCTCCGTGAACTCGTGACGTTGGCAGAAGAGTTGGACAGACCGGACGAGGTGAGCCGGTGGGCGGGGGTGGCCGAGGAGATCCAGGAGGCGCTGCTCGACCAGCTCTGGACCGGAGAGAGGTTCGTCGCGCGCTCGGCCGGTACCGGGGAGACCTGGAGCAGTGCCAGTCTCCTCGACCTGATGCCCATCGCGCTGGGCGAGCACCTGCCGGCCGAGGTCACCAGCGCGCTGGCCGACCACATCACGGCCCACCTGACCCCGTACGGCCTCGCCACCGAGCTGACCACCTCCCCGCACTACGTGGCCGACGGCTACTGGCGCGGCCCGATCTGGGCCCCCGCCACCGTCCTCGTCGAGGACGGCCTGCGCCGCGCCGGCCATCTCCGGCTGGCGGACGACATCAGCGCCCGCTTCCGCGCCCTGTGCGAGACCCATGGGTTCGCCGAGAACTTCGACGCCCTGACCGGCACCGGCCTGCGTGACCGCGCCTACACGTGGACCGCGAGCAGCTACCTCCTGCTCGCCCGTGACCATCACCTCCGCCTTGCGGGCACCGGGACCGACGACACCGTCGCCTGACCCGGGGGGAGAGCCCAGGAGCGGGTGGGCTCCCAGGACCGGCACTCGGCTCCTTCCTGGCTGCGGCGACGGTACTGCGCGCCGACGCCTTCAGGGCCGCGGGCGCCTCCACCCCCGACCGGTGCTCGGCGGCGAGGAGAAGCAGCTCGCCGCTGTCCCCGCCGCCGCCGGCTGGTGGCTGACCTACGCCGATCACTTGACGGCCCGTCATCAGCCGTCGGTCGTCAGGGACGCCACAACGCGCCGGGGCCACGGCATCCGCAACACGGGCAGCGCCGTCATGGCTCAACCGTGGCGACTCGGTGAGAAGCGGACCACGAGACGGTCAACGCGTGGCGGACTCGAACTGCCCTGTCCACCTGCTCACGGTTGACGCGATCGCCCCGCTCCGCGAGGGCCGGGCGGCCACCTGCCTCGTCCACCGTCCGGGCGGCCAACAGTTGCCGGGTGACGAGATGGCGGCTCGGGGGCGGAGGGAGGCGGCCCAGCCGCTGGAGGAAGGCGCTACGTTCATTCGGCCGCCGTATCGGTCGGCGGCAACGGGGCCCGGTCGGTCACCTGCTCTGAGCACCGCCTTCGACCGGCCCCGTCGCCAGTGCGGTTTCGGCGGCTGTCAGGGTTGTTCGGGTCTGGAGTGCCACCTGGTGGTGGACGGGTGTGCGGCGCAGCCGCAGGGAGTGCGCGAAGTCCGTGCACCAGGTGGTGAAGAGGTCGTCCAGGTCGCGGTGCAGGTCCGGGGCGGCGGGGTGGTCCGCCGCCCCGAGCAGGCGCAACAGGAGGCCCGCGGCGCGGAGCGGCTGGCGCCGGGCCACGACGTCCAGGGCGCAGACCTGGGCCGTCGTCACCCCCCGTGGGTCGTCGGCGGCCTGGCGGGCGAGGGGCTCCCAGGAGTCGGCGACCAGGTCGTAGAGGCCGTCGGCCATCCACTCCAGGACCCGGCGGGGCGGGCTGACCCGGGGCGGCGGCAGGAAGCCGCGGGCCTTGTCGAGTACGGCGGTCACCTGACGTCCGCCGTGCCGTACCAGGGCAGCCAGGTCGCGCAGCGCGCCGGCGGCATCCGGGTGCGGGGACGGGTCGGCGGCCAGGTCGCTCGCCCACATGGGCACTTCGACGATCGCGGTGACGCCGCCGTACCGCTGCGGGGCGCACCAGGTGGACAGGCCGATGTTCTCGGAACCCGCCGCCAGCCGCGCCGTGCTCTGTGGCGGTGGCAGGACGTAGATCCCGGGGCCGGGGTTCTCCCAGTACAGGGCGTCGAACGTGCCGCGCTGGACCGGGATGCCGAGCTCCGCCGCGGAGGTCCGGAAGGGGGCGGCGAGTCCCGGCAGGGCGCCGGTCAGCTGGACCCAGCCGCCGCCCGCCTCGACGCCGTGCAGGGAGCACTGGAGGAACGGCCGTAGCTCGTCGATCACGTCGAACAGCGCCTGGCTCTCGGGGAGTTGCCGCGACTCGATCGGCGCCCACTCCGGCTGCTCCGCCCCGACCGGGCGGTAGGCGGTGCGGTAGTAGTCGTACACGGAGGGTGCGGGCCCTGCCGTGGCCTCCTCGAGCCCCTGGCTCAGGGCGGCGCCGTCCGGGTCGAGGCACAGGACGATGTCCCAGGTGACGAGGTCGGGATCGGTCGCCGGGGACGCCTGGTCGCCGCGTGCCACCTGCTCCGCCAGGGCGAGTGCGGTCGTACCGCCGACCGGCTCGTCGGGGTGCGGGCGGGCCACCACCAGGGCGTGCCGCGGTCCGTGTCCCACGGACAGCATCTCGATCGGGCGGCCCGCGCGGGACGTCCCGATCCGGCGCAGCCGGACGGCTCCCGGGTGTCGGGACAC
This sequence comes from Streptomyces sp. NPDC086777, assembly GCF_040702065.1. NCBI lineage: Bacteria > Bacillati > Actinomycetota > Actinomycetes > Kitasatosporales > Streptomycetaceae > Streptomyces > Streptomyces sp. NPDC086777. The sequence goes on from NZ_JBFBJI010000006.1 coordinate 150,855, forward strand.
CAGCCGCCGCGCCGAGTCGGTGACTTCCGCGACCGTGAGGTACCGGTCCATCATCCGCGTCTGATCACGACCCGCCGTTGCCACCGCTGTCGCTGGTGGTCTCCTTCTTGTCGAGCGGCCGTATCTCGATCTTGTTGGCCATGCCTTTCCTCCTGTCACCGGCTGTGTCTGCCGTGGTCGAGGTGCTCTTGTCAGAGTTGGCTCGTCCGACAACTCTTGTCAACGTCCGTTTTTGTGCGGGTGGTTGGGACTGACGAGATTGGCGCGAAGATGACGGTGCGCACCATGCGGCGGCCCCGGATCAAGCCGGAACACCGGGCCTACCGGACCGTCGACGGCCACGTCCGGATCGGGAGCGTCGTGCACGGCATCGGCGCCGAGGTCCGCGACCCCGACGGCTGGGTGTGGACGCTGGTCGAGGCCATGGACGGGACGCGGGACACCGCGGACATCGTCGCCGAGGTGTCCCGCCGCCACCCTGAACTGCGGCTGCCGGCACCGGACATCGTCCAGGCGATGACGGACCTGGCCACGGCCGGATACGTGGAGGACCACGGCGCCGCACCGCCCGCGGAGCTGTCCGCGCGGGAACGCGAACGCTACGGCAGGGGCATGGCCCTGCTGCGCTGGATGGACCTGCGGCCCAGGGAGAGTGCCTGGGAGCCGCAGCTCCGGCTGCGCCGGGCCCGGGTGCTGCTGGTCGGCGTCGGCGGCACCGGCGGCGCCGCCGCCCGGGACCTGGTGGCCTCCGGGGTGGGACGGCTGCACTGCGTGGAACCGGACGTCGTCGAACTGTCCAACCTCAACCGGCAGACCCTCTTCCGCGAGCGCGACCTCGGTACGCCCAAGATCGACGCGGCCCTGGCGGCGCTGCGCGCCCTGAACTCGGACACGACGGTCACCGGCGAGCGCCGCGAGGTGTGCGGCCCGGCGGACCTCGAAGACCTGCTCGCCGGTGCCGCGGACGACTCGGGCGGCGACTCCGCCGACGGGGCTGCAGGCGGTCCGGTGCGCGGATCGGTCGGCGGCTCGGTGGGCGGATCGGTCGGCGGTCCGGTGGGCGGTCCGGTCGGCGGCTCGGTCGGCGGCTCGGGGTACGACGTGCTCCTCCTGGCCGCCGACCGGCCCCCGGTGATCCGCAGATGGGCCAACCAGGTCTGCCTGGCCACCGGCACGCCGTGGGCCGAAGCCGGTTACCGCGGCCCGCTGGTGAGCGTCGGGGTCTTCACGCCCGGCCGGGGCGCGTGCTGGGAGTGCCTGCGCAGCGCCGAGATCGAGCGGCGCGATCTGCGGCTGGCGCCCGGCCAGGACGAGGAGGTCGCCTCGCCCCGCATGCCGTGGAACCCGGTCAACGCCGTGACCGCGGGCCTGTCCGGCAGCCTGCTGGCCCATGCCGCGCTCATGCTGCTGTGCGGGATCCCGCCGATCGAACCCGGATACCGGTCCGGCCTGAACCTCATGATGCCCGGCGACCCGCTCATGCAGCGCTCGGAGCGCCGCCCCGACTGCCCCGCCTGCGGTACGGCAGGGACGGCAGGGACGCCCCGGGTGGCAGGCACGGCAGGGCCGCCCGGGACGGCCGAGTCGGCAGGGGAGTCCGAGTCGGCCGGGGACCTCCCGTGACGGACAGCGCGGCGCGGGACCCGGCGCCGATCGAGCCGTCGGCCCGTGTCCTGCTGCACGACCTCGGGATGCGGCAGGACCGGGACGAGTGGATCGTCGGCCGCATGGCCACCCGGACCTTCGTCGCCCTGCCGGCGGTCGGCGCACGCGCGGTGGCACTGCTGGGCGAGGGGCTGAGCATGGCCCGCACCGCGGAGGTCCTGCGGGCCGAGACCGGTGAGGAACTCGACATACCGGACTTCGTCCGAGACCTGGCGGCCCTGGGGTTCGTGGCGCGGATCGGGGACCACCCGGTCCCGGACACCGACCCGCCGCGGGCGTCCTTGCCGTGGCTGCGTCCCCACCACGTCCGGTACGCCCTGCACCCGGCGCTGCCCGTGCTCGTCGGAGCACTGCTGCTGGCGGCCGGCGTCGTCCTCGCCCGCCGCCCCGATCTGCTCCCCGGCTACCGCGACCTGTTGTGGAGCCCGCACGGCAGCCTGGTCCTGCTCACCGGGGCGGCCGCGGGCTGGACGCTGGTGCTGGCCCACGAGCTGGCGCACCTGGTCACCGCCCGCGCGGCGGGGGTGCCGGGACGGATACGGCTGGGCACCCGGCTCCAGTTCCTCGTCATGCAGACCGACGTCAGCGGCATCGAGCTGGCACCCCGCCGGCACCGGCTGACGGCCTACCTGGCCGGCATCGCCCTCAACCTCTCCGTCGCGTCGGCCGTGCTCCTGGTCCTCGCCCGCACGGACCCCGCGACGACGGCCCACCGGCTGCTGGCCGCGGCCCTGCTGCTGGCGCTGCTGCCGCTGCCCTTCCAGTTCATGGTGTTCACCCGGACCGACCTGTACTTCGTCCTCCAGGACCTCACCGGCTGCCGGGACCTGTACGGCGACGGGCTCGCCTACGTCCGGTACGTGTTCCGGCGGACAAGGCGGGGGCCGGGCGGCGGTGCCGCCGGTGACCCGAGCGTCCGGCTGCCCGCGCACGAGCGCCGGGCAGTCCGCCTCTACAGCGTCGTCCTCGTGGCCGGGACGGCGGCCTGCCTGGCCTTCATGGCGGCCGTCACCCTGCCCGCCGACGTCACCCTGCTGGTCCGTGCGGCCCGCGGACTGGGTCCCGGCCACGGCCTTGCGGCCAACGCCGACTCCGCGGCGGTGCTGGTCACCCTCGGCGGCGTCAACGTCCTGTGGCTGGTCACCCGGTGGCGCAACCGCCGCTCGCGCGGACCCGGCCGGAACCGCCCGGACTGACGGCGGAGGCCGACCGTCCCCAGGGGCTTCCCGGCCGGTGATCACGACGGCGCCGTCGAGGCCGGCGCAACCAGCCGGACGTGCTGAGGAGCTGCCCGGTCTCCAGCACACCGGCGAGCGCGGCAGCGCCCGCTACCCCGACTCCCGCACCCGCAGCTCCGCCCCCACCACCAGCTGGTCGACAGGGAGCGGCTCGCTGCCGGTGAGCAGGCGGGCCGCCTGTTCGACGGTGAGCGCCCCGAGGCGGCGGGTGTCCAGGGCCACCGTGGTCAGCGGGGGGTCGACCAGGGTGCCCAGCTGCAGACCGTCGAAGCCGATCACGGCGAGGTCCCGGGGGACCTGCCTGCCGAGCTTGCGTGCGGCGCGCAGCGCCCCTATGGCGATGATGTCGTTGAAGGTGAAGACGGCCGTCAGGTCCGGGTGCCCGGCGAGGAGTTCCTGAAGGGCGCTCTCCCCGCCCTCGACGCTCTGGTCGGCGCGGGCCACGGAGTCCGAGTCCAGTCCGCACGCGGACATCGCGGCGTCGAACCATCGATGCCGGATGCTCGGTTCGGACCGTTCGGCGTGTTCGAGCATGCCGATGTGCCGGTGCCCCGCGGCGGTCAGGTGCCTGATCGCCGCGTGCACGCCGCTCTCGCCGTCGATGCGGATCGAGCTGAACCGCTGGGTGCGGTGCTCGCGGTCGATCAGCACCACGGGAAGGCCCCGGGTCAGCTTGTCGATCTCGTCCTCGGGCAGGCTGAGGTAGCCCACGACGGCGTCGACCTGGGCGGCGATCACCTCCAGCGTGCCCCGCTCCTCCTCGGCCCGGTCGCCGGTGTCGTACACGACGACGTGCCAGCCGCGGTCCCGGGCCGCCTCCAGCGCGGCCGCGGCGACCTCGGTGAAGAACGGGTTGAGCAGGTCGGGGATCACGAGGCCGACGCTTATGGTGTCCTGCCGGACGAGCCCCCGGGCGAACCGGCTCGGCCGGTAGCCGAGTGCCTGGGCGGTGTCGAGCACACGCTGTTTGGTGGAGGCGCCGATCTCACCCTTGTCGTTCAGCGCCCGTGACACGGTCTGCCGGGACACGCCCGCGGCCTCGGCCACATCGTCGATCGTGACCCTGCGGGGTCCGGTCCCCGACGACGCCATCACTCACCTCCGCGTAATTGCCGACGCGCCAGCGTCGCAGGGACACCGAGTATGCCCCGGTGCGTTGAAACCTTGACACTCCGGCGTTCGGAAGCCCACACTCCCAATCGCTCCCGTTACCGCTCCCGTGAGCGCTCACGTTACCGCTCACGGAACCTGATTCCAACCAGAAGGCATCCGCCTCCAGGTGTCAACGTCGACCCCGCCTGGGCCCGTAACCAGGCGTTCTCTGGAACGGAAGATATGAGAAGCACAACCACGCGCACCCGCCTCGTCGCAGCAGCGGCGACCGCAGGCATCGTCGTACTCGCCGGGTGTTCCTCGTCCGGTTCGTCGGACAAGGCGTCCGCCTCCTCCTGCGAGCCCGCGAAGGGCAAGGTCACCCTCCAGTACTGGAACACCGTTCCGGGCATGGACAAGGTCGTCGACCTGTGGAACAAGAAGCACCCGGACATCCAGGTCCAGACGAAGAACATCTCCAACGACCAGTACGGCACCCTCGGCAACGCCCTCAAGGCGGACAAGGCCCCGGACCTCGCCCAGGTCGGCTACGACGAACTGCCCGACCTGCGCACCCAGAGCGCCTTCGTGGACGCCTCCGCCTGCAAGGCCGCCACCGCGGCCAAGTCGAAGTTCGTCCCGTGGACCTGGTCGCAGACCAGCTTCGGCGGCACCGGCGTGTTCGCGATCCCGCAGGACACCGGCCCGATGGCGCTGTACGTCCGCAGCGACCTCTTCAAGAAGTACGGCGTCGCCGTCCCCACGACCTGGGACGAGTACGCGGCGGCCGCCGAGAAGCTGCACAAGGCGGACCCGAGCCTCGACATCACGTTCTTCGACCCGAACAACGCCGAGTGGTTCAACGGGCTCCTCTGGCAGAACGACGCCAGGATGTACGGCTACTCCGGCGACAAGTGGCAGGTCAGCGTCGACTCGGCGCAGAGCAAGCAGGTCGCGGACTACTGGCAGAAGCTGATCTCCGAGAAGGTCGTGCGCACCGACCTCGCGCACGGTTCGACGCAGATGTACGCGGCATACCAGAAGGACCAGCTCGCCACCTACGTCGGCGCCGGCTGGGGCTACAGCATGTTCCGCGACAACCTGCCCAAGCAGGCCGGGAAGTGGTCGATCGTCCCGATGCCGACGTGGGGCGCGAACGGCGCCTCCGGTGACTGGGGCGGCTCCACCGTCGCGTTCATGAAGGGCGGCAAGCACCTCTACGAGTCCGTCGAGTTCAACACCTGGCTGAACACCGACCCGGACGCCCTGGCGCTGGAGAACAAGCTGGGCGGGCTCTACCCGGCGGCCACCGCCGGCCTCGACCTGCCCGCGCTGCAGCAGGGAGTGCCGTACTACAACAACGAGAAGATCTTCGACGTCTTCGCCGACGCCTCCAAGAAGATCGACACCAGTTTCGCCTGGGGCCCCACGCAGAAGACCGTGAACCTGGCCCTCCAGGACGCGATGGCCAAGGCCGCGGCAGGCAGCGGCACCCTCAGCGACGCGCTCGCGACCGCGCAGGCGGCCGCGCTGAAGTCGATGAAGGACCAGGCGATCCCGGCGACGGCGGGCAAGTGACCGCGGTATGACCGACTTCGCAACCCGCTCGGCCGGCGTGCGAACCACGCCCTGGGGCCGCCGTCGCCCGAACGGCGGCGGCCCCAGGGCGGCCACCGTCGCCGCCTTCGTGACCCCGTTCTTCCTGCCCTTCCTGCTGTTCTACCTGGTGCCGGTCGGCTACGCCCTCTGGCAGAGCTTCCGCGTCGTGCGCCGCTCCGGCGGCCAGTACGGCACGTCGTACACGACCTTCGGCGGCTTCGAGCAGTACGGGCAGGTACTCCAGAACACCGAGTTCTGGTCCAGCATCGGCCGCATCGGACTGTTCGGCATCGTGCAGGTGCCGGTCATGCTCTTCGTGGCCCTGATCATCGCGCTGCTCCTCGACACGCCCCTGCTGCGGGCCAAGGGGCTCTTCCGCATCGTCGCGTTCATGCCGTACGCGGTACCCGGCGTGATCGCCGCGATCATGTGGTCGTACCTCTACTCGCCCCAGCTCAGCCCGGTCGTCGACCTGCTGAACGGCATCGGGCTGCACCCCGACTTCCTCGGCCCCGGCGCCGTGCTCTGGTCGGCGGCGAACGTCTCCACCTGGCTGTGGACCGGCTACAACATGCTGATCATGTTCTCGGCGCTGCAGTCGATCCCGCAGGAGCTCTACGAGGCCGCCAAGCTCGACGGCGCCTCCAACTGGACGATCGCGTGGCGGATCAAGGTGCCCATCATCGCGCCGTCGATCGTGCTGACCACCGTCTTCTCGATCATCGGCACGCTCCAGCTGTACGCCGAGCCGGCCGTGCTGCGGCAGATCTCCTCGAACATCTCCAGCACGTTCACGCCGAACATGCTCGCCTACACGGTGGCCTCGGGGAACAACTACCAGCAGGCCGCGGCCATCTCGGTGGTCATCGCCGTCATCACCTTCGTCTTGAGCTTCGGGTTCATGCGACTGACCTCGAAGAAGGCCGGACTGTGAGCACACCGACCGTCAACCGCGAGAGCCGGGTCAGCCGTACCGCCGCCATGGGGCTGATGCTGCTCCTGGCCGTCTACTTCCTGCTGCCGGTGTACTTCCTGGTCGTCGCCGCGACCAAGCCCCAGGGCGACCTCGCCGCCACCAACGGCCTGGCGTTCTCGCACTTCAACCTGTTCGGCAACCTGCACACCCTGTTCACCCGCAACGACGGCATCTTCGGCCGCTGGGCCCTCAACACCGTCCTGTACGCGGTGCTGGGCGCGGCCGTGGGCACCCTGATCTCCGCGCTGTGCGGCTACGCCCTCGCCAAGTTCCGGTTCCGCGGCCGGGAGTTCCTGTTCTCCGTCATCCTCGGCGGCGTCCTGGTGCCCACCACCGCGCTCGCCCTGCCGCTGTTCCTGCTGTTCTCGGCGACCGGGCTCGTCAACACCTATCTCGCGGTGTTCCTGCCCAGCATCGTCAGCCCGTTCGGCGTCTACCTCGCGCGGATCTTCGCCAACGCCTCGGTGCCGCAGGAGCTGATCGAGTCGGCGCGGCTGGACGGTGCCGGCGAGTTCAGGATCTTCTTCTCGGTGGGCTTCCGGCTGATGACACCGGCCCTGGTGACCATCTTCCTGTTCCAGTTCGTGGCCATCTGGAACAACTTCTTCCTGCCGATGGTCATGCTGCAGAAGGAGTCGCTCTTCCCGATCACGCTCGGCCTGTACGAGTGGAACGGCCAGACCGCCCGCTCCCCGCTGCTCCAGGAGTCCATCATCACCGGCTCGCTGGTGTCGATCCTGCCGGTGATCGTCGTGTTCATCCTCCTCCAGCGGTTCTGGCGCACCGGCCTGGCCGCCGGTTCCCTCAAGTGACCCCCCACGCACAGCCCCTCGCACAGAAGGTGTTCCCCACCATGCCCAACCCGGCTGTCTTCGTGCCCCACTTCCACTGGGACCGGGAGTGGTACGAGCCGTTCCAGGTGTTCCGGCACCGCCTCGTCACCGCCCTCGACACCGTGCTGGAGACGGCCGAGGCCGACCCGGACTTCCGGTTCACCGTCGACGGCCAGATGGCCGCCGTCGAGGACTACCTGGAGATGCGGCCCGAGAACCGCGACCGGGTCGCCGCCCTGGTCCGCGAGGGCCGGCTGGCCGTCGGGCCCTGGCTGATCCTGCTCGACGAATTCCTCTGCTCCGGCGAGACCATCGTCCGCAACCTCCGGATGGGATGGGCGGCCGCCGAACGGCTCGGCGGGGCCATGCCGATCGGCTACCTCCCGGACATGTTCGGCCACGTCGCGCAGATGCCGCAGATCCTGGCCCGGGCCGGCATCGAGCACGCGGCGCTGTGGCGCGGGGTGCCCGGCACGGTCGACGGACACGCCTTCCGCTGGCGCGCCCCCGACGGCTCCGAGGTACGCACCGAGTTCCTCTTCGACGGGTACGACAACGGCCTCGACGTCCTGCTGGTGCCGGACCGGATCCGCAGCGCGCTGGCCGAGTACGCCGAGATGACGGCGCAGCGCTGGGGCGGCGACCCGGTGCTCGCCATGGCCGGCACCGACCACAACGCGCCCGACCCGCGGCTCGCGGACTGGCTGCGCAGGGCCTCCGACGAGGAGCGGCCGATCACCGTCGCCACCCTCGACGAGTACGTCCGCAAGCACGTACGGGACGACGTCACGGCCGTCGTCACCGGTGAGCTGCGCAGCCACGTACGGGGCAACATCCTCCCCGGCGTGCTCTCCGTGCGGCTCGGGCTCAAGCAGCGGATGGCCGCCGCCGAGCGGACCGTCGACCACGCCGAGCGGATGAACGCCCTGTGGTCCGGCCGCGACGACGCCACCTTCCTCGACCTCGCCTGGCACAAGATCATCGAGTCCACCGCGCACGACTCGGTGGTCGGCTCCGGCACCGACGAGACCTGCGACCAGGTCGCCGCCCGCCTGGCCGAGGCCGCGCAGGCCGCCCGCGCCGTCCGCGACGCGGCCCTCGCCGAGCCTGCCGCCGGGGTGCCCAGCGACGCCTACCTGGTCGCCAACCCGCTGCCGTCGCCCCGTACCGCACTGGTCGAGGTCGACGTGGTGGCCGCTCCGGAGGGCGGCACGCTGGTCGCGACCACCGCCGACGGCGCGGCGCACCCGGTGCAGCTGGTCTCCCAGGCCCCGACCGTCCTCAGCGACGAGCGGCTGGACGCCTCCGAGCTGGAGCGCGTGCTGCGCCGTATCCACCGCCGCGAGCTGTTCGGCCTGCTGATCAACGGTTACGAACTCACCCCGAACTCCCTGGTCTTCCACCTCGCCGAGGTCCCGGAAGGCTCCTTCGACCTGATGACCCTGCGCGGCGAGGTCGCCGCCGCGGCCGTCGCGCACCCGGGGGAGTGGCGGGTACGAACCCTGGCCCAGGCCCGGGCCACCGCGCTGGTGGCCGTCCCCGTCCCCGCCGCCGGGCTGGCCGCCTTCCGGGTCGGCACCGGCGACCTGCCCGCGGCCCCCGCGCAGCGGGGCGCGACGGCGACGGCGGACAGCCTCTCCAACGGCCTGGTCGAGGTCGCCGTCGCCGCGGACGGCACCCTGGACGTGACCGGCGCCGACGGCACCGTCCTGTCGGGCGTCGGCCGCCTGGTGGACGGCGGCGACCGCGGCGACAGCTACAACTACGCCCCGCCCGCCCACGACGTACTCGTCCACGAGCCGGCCCGGGTCGCGGTCGAACTCCTCGAGACCGGCCCGCTGCGGGCCCGGTTGCGCGTCACCCGCGTCTACGAGTGGCCGGAGGCGCTCGCCGACGGCGACCGGGACCGGCGCGGCGGCCGTACCGTCCCGACCCCCGTGGACATGCTGGTGGAGGTCCGCGCGGGCGAGCCCTTCGTCCGGGTCTGCACGTCGTTCCTGAACCGGTCCGCCGACCACCGGCTGCGCCTGCACGTGCCGCTGCCGCTGCCCGTCACCACGTCCGCGTCGGCCGGGCAGTTCGCGGTCACCGAGCGCGGCCTGACCGCCGAGGGCGGCTGGGGCGAGTACCCCCTGCCGACCTTCCCGGCGAGCACCTTCGTGACGGCGGGCCCGGCCACCGTCCTGCTCGACCACTCCGCCGAGTACGAACTCGTCGACGGCGGCTCCGCCCTCGCCGTCACCCTGCTGCGTGCCATCGGCTCCATCAGCGTCAACATCCACCCCCTGCGCGACGAACCCGCCGCGAGCGAGATCCCGGCACCCGGCGCCCAGGACCTGGGCATGCGCATCGAGAACCGGTTCGCCGTGCTGCCCTGGGCAGCCGGCCGGCCGGGCGCCGACGCGGTCGCCCGCGCCGAGGAGTTCCGCAGCGACGCCCTCGTCACCCGCGGCACCGCGCCCGCGGGCGCCCCGTTGCCCCCGGACGCGGCAGGCCTGCACGTCGAGGGCCGGGACGTGCACGTGTCGAGCATCCGCCGGATCACCGACGCCGAGCACGGGCCCGGCACCGAACTCCGGCTGGTGGCGATGCGGGACACCGCGACGAGCGTGCGCGTGACCGGGGCGTTCACGGAGGCCACCACGGTCGATCTGCTCGGCCGGCCGCTCGCCCCCGAACCGGTCCGCAACGGGCTCGAACTCGACCTCGGCCCCTGGGAGATCCGCACGGTGGTGCTCCGCGGGTAGGCCGCGATCTGCTGTCTGCTGTCTGCGGCGCAGTCGTGGCTGGTCGCGCAGTTCCTACCCCCAGCCTTCGGCCGGGGGTACCCCCGGCGCCCCTGAGGGGGCGCTGTCGCCCCTCGTCTCAAGAAAGTTGTGCGTCTTGTCCTCCGAGCTCACCGCGTACGTATCGGACCCCGCCCCCTGGCACGGTGCCCTGCGCCCGGCCCGGTCCTGGCTGCACTCCGACGCCCCCGCCCTCTCGCTGAACGGCCCCTGGCGCTTCCGGCTGTCGCCCACGGCGGCCGTGGCCGCGGAGTTCGGCGCCGAGGACTTCGACGACCGGGGCTGGGACAGCATCCCGGTGCCCGCGCACTGGGTGCTGGAGGGCGACGGCGCCCACGGCCGGCCGGCGTACACGAACATCCAGTTCCCGTTCCCGATCGACCCGCCGCACGTCCCGGACGAGAACCCCACCGGCGACTACCGCCGCCACTTCGACCTCCCCGCCGGCTGGCCGGACGCCGAGCGCGTCCTGCTCCGGTTCGACGGCGTGGAGTCGCTGTTCAAGGTGTGGGTCAACGGCGTCGAGATCGGCAGCGCGAGCGGCAGCCGGCTGGCCCACGAGTTCGACGTGACCTCCGCCGTGCGCCCCGGCGACAACGTCGTCGCCGTCCGCGTCCACCAGTGGTCGGCCGCCAGCTACCTGGAGGACCAGGACCAGTGGTGGCTGCCGGGCATCTTCCGGGACGTCACCCTGCTCGCCCGCCCGGCCGGAGGCATCGAGGACGTCTGGCTGCGCACCGGGTACGACAACGGGCGCGGCCGCGTCGAGGCGGAGGTCACCGCCGGTCCGGCCGCGTTCCCGGTCACCCTGCGCATCCCCGAACTGGGCGTGGAGCAGGTCTGGGAGACGGCGGCCGACGTGGCGCCCGTCGACGTCCCGGAGGTGCAGCCCTGGTCGGCCGAGGTGCCCCGGCTGTACGACGTGACCGTGTCCTCGGCCACCGAGAGCATCGCCCTGCGGGCCGGTTTCCGCACGGTGGAGATCCGCGGCGACCAGTTCCTGGTCAACGGCCGCAAGGTCGTCTTCCACGGCATGAACCGGCACGAGGCCCACCCCGTGCGCGGCCGGGTCTTCGACGAGGCGCACGCGCGCGCCGACCTGGCCCGGATGAAGCGGTTCAACGTGAACGCCATCCGCACCAGCCACTACCCGCCGCACCCCCGGCTGCTCGACCTCGCCGACGAACTCGGCTTCTGGGTCGTCCTCGAGTGCGACCTGGAGACCCACGGCTTCGAGAAGACCGGCTGGACCGGCAACCCCACCGACGACCCGGCCTGGCGCGCGGCCTGCCTGGACCGCATCGAGCGCACCGTCGAACGGGACAAGAACCACCCCGGCGTCGTCATGTGGTCGCTGGGCAACGAGGCCGGCACCGGAGCCAACCTCGCCGCCATGGCGGCCTGGGTGCACGCCCGCGACCCCGAGCGCCCCGTCCACTACGAGGGCGACTACACGGGCGAGTACACCGACGTCTACTCCCGGATGTACGCGACCGTGCCGGAGACCGAGCAGATCGGCACCGACGGCTCCACCGCCCCGCTGCTCGGCTGCACCCCGGCCCAGGGCGCCCGGCAGCGCACCAGGCCGTTCCTGCTCTGCGAGTACGCGCACGCGATGGGCAACGGGCCGGGCGCCCTCGACCAGTACGAGGAACTGGTCCACCGCCACCCGCGGCTGCACGGCGGCTTCGTCTGGGAGTGGCGCGACCACGGCATCCTGGCCAGCGCCCCCGACGGGAGGCCGTACTACGCCTACGGCGGCGACTTCGGGGAGGTCGTGCACGACGGCAACTTCGTGATGGACGGGATGGTGCTCAGCGACGACGTGCCGACGCCCGGCCTCCACGAGTTCAAGGCGGTGGTGCAGCCGATCCGGTTCGCCTTCGACGGCGACAAGCTCGACATCACCAACCTGCGGCACTCGGCCGACACCTCCGACCTGCGGTTCCGCTGGCGCGTCGAGTTCGACGGCAGCCCCGTCGAGACGGGGGAGCTGGACACCCCGCTGCTCGCGGCGGGTGAGTCCGGACGGGTGCCGCTGCCCGCGGTCGCGGTGGCCGCGGACGCCGAGACCTGGCTGACCGTCGAGGCGGTGCTGGCGACGGACACCGCCTGGGCCCCCGCCGGGCACCAGGTCGCCACCGCCCAGCTGGACTGCTCGGTACGGCGACCGGTGCCCGCCGTCCGGCCCCGCACCGGCTGGCGTCCCGGCGAGGGCACCCGCACCCTCGGCATCGCCGGGTTCACCGGCGGCTCCCTCACCCGGCTCGCCGGACGCCCCGTCACCGGACCGCGGCTGGAACTGTTCCGGGCCCCGACCGACAACGACGAGGGCACCGCCGACCGGCTGGAGGGCAGCGACGCCAGCGCGGTCGGGGTGTCCAGCGCCGACCTGTGGCGCCGCGACGGCCTCGACCGCCTCACCACCCGCCGGATCGGCGTGGAACACACCACGGACGCCCTGCGCACCGTCGACCGGGTCTCCGCCGCGGACTCTGCGCTCTCGGTGACGGTCGAATCGGTCTGGTCGGTCGAGGACGGCGAACTGGAACTGCGCGTCGAGATCGAGCCCTCGCGCGGCTGGGCGACGGTGTGGCCGCGGATCGGGATCCGCTTCGAGCTGCCCGACGGTACGGCCCCCGTGGACGGCGCCGAGTGGTTCGGCCTCGGCCCGCTGGAGTCCTACCCCGACAGCCTCCGCGCGGCCCGCACCGGCCGGTTCTCGGCCACCGTCCGCGACCTCTCGGTGGACTACGCGCGCCCCCAGGAGACCGGCCACCGCTCCCGGCTGCGCCGGCTCACGCTGACCAGCGGCGACACCGAGGTCCTCCACATCGACGCCCTCCCCGACACCCGCGGGCGGCGCCCCGGCTTCACCCTCGCCCGCCACACCCCGCAGCAGCTCGACCGGGCCGCCCACCCCTACGAACTCCCGGAGTCCGCCACCAGCCACCTCATCATCGACGCCGCCCAGCACGGCCTCGGCTCCCGCGCCTGCGGACCGGACGTGTGGCCGGAGTTCGCCCTGCGCCCCGAGGCCCGCACTCTCAGGCTCCGCTTCACGGCAGGCGCCTGAGTCGCGACCGGACCGGCCTGGAGGGCCTGGAGGTGCTGCGGCGCCTCCGGGCGTGGCGGCCGGACCTCCCCCCGAGGCGTCCCGCTGGATGCACCGTCGGTCGGCTGCGGCACTGTCGTGGCCGGTCGCGCGGTTCCCCGTGCTCCCAAGAGCAGGCGCGCTGCACGAGGCCCCTTCAGGGGCGCTGGGGGTACCCCCGGCCGAAGGCCGGGGGAGGAACCGCGCGACCAGCCCCCACGCACCCGCAGCCGAACGACGGCGTATCGCGGCCCCCCGGCTAGCCGGCCTCGGCCGGCTCCGTCACCCACCCCGCCGCCAGCACCAGCCGGCTCTCCCGGTGCACGGCGAGGAAGCCGAACGGGCGGTCCACGGTGACCCGGACCACCGTCGACTCGTACGGGTACCGCGGTGGGCCGCCGCCCGGCGCCGCCACCACGGCGGTGACCGCGGCGGCCCGGAAGCCCAGCGGCCCGAACTCCGCGACCGCGGACTGCCCGGCCGCCCCGAGGGCCAGCGGCGCGGCACTGATCCCGGGGAAGTGCCCCCCGCGGGCGTCCGCGGCCGTGGAGAGCCCGAACAGCCCGTGCAGCTGCAGCAGGTCGTGGTCGGCGCGGACCGTGAAGGCCGGGGTGGTCACGTCGAGCCGGATCGGGTCCGGGGCGGCGGACGGCTGCCGCTCCACGACCACACCCGGTCCCGCGGGCCCGTAGGGGAGCTGTCCGCCGGTCGTCACCGGCAGCGCCCGCTCCAGGACGCCGATGCCCGTGTGCAGCACCTGCCCCGGCGCCATGCCCTCCGGGCCCAGCAGAAGGTGCACGTCGAGACCGTTGTCGCCGAGGACCTTCAGCGTGGTGACGTGGCCGTCCGGGCCGGCGGTCACCCCGATCCGGTCGGGCCGGACGCTGCTGCGGTGCAGACCGGCCAGGTCGTGGCCCTGCCAGGGCCCGGAGCCGGGCCGCAGCACCGTCTCCCGGAACGGGTGCTGCCAGTCCGTGCGCAGCGCCAGCGCGGTCGCCAGCACCATCCGGGCGCCCTCGGCGAGCCGCACCGGCAGCCGCTCCACCAGCCCCTCGGTGCGCTTCGCCGCCCACGCGTCCAGTGCCTCCCGGGAGGCCGCGGGATCGGCGCCGAGCACCCCGTGCGCGTCCGCGGGCAGCCCCGCCGCCCACGGCTCGCGCAGCTCCAGCGCCCGGTCGGTCCACAGCCCGAGCGCGGGCCCGACGCCCGGCGCCGCATCCAGCCACGCGAGTAACTCCCGCGCCCCCGCCGCGGCCTGATCGGCCTGTCTGCCCACGGCCCGGGTCAGTTCGTCGCGCGCCGGGCCGGCCGCGCCGTCGGCGAGGAAGGCCAGCAGCGGCCAGACACCGGCGGCCGAGAAGACCGTGCCCTGTCTGGTCTGCCGAGCCCAGCGTGCGGTGAGCGCGTTGACGGCGCCGACGGTCTCGTTCATTCGTCGTCCTCCCAGGGGTACTCGGGGAAGGGCAGGGGATCCGTGACCCGGCCCGCCGCGAGGACGAGCCGGGAGTGCCGGTGCAGGGCGAGGAAGCCGAAGGGGCGGTCGAAGGCGGCGCCGATCCGGGTGGTGACGTGACGCCGCTCGGGCGGGGGACCCGCCGCCGACAACCCGAACGCCGTGACCGCCACACCCCGGCCGCCGGGAACACCGTGCCGCCCTGCGCCGTGGCCGCCCAGCGCGCGGTCAGCCCGTTCACCGCGCGCGGCCGGCGTCCCCACCCTCATTCCGCCCCCGTTCACGGCGCGCTTACGATGCGCGCAGTCGTACGTCAGTTCAGCCGTCCGTTTCCGCGCGGCCCGACGCCCCCTCAGGAGCACGGTACCGGTGTCCATACCTCCGCCCCCCGGCCCCCACCAGCCACAAGGGCCCTCTCAACCGCCCCAGTCGGGCCTGCCGCAGTACCCGCAGTACCCGCAGGCGCCGTACGGGCAGCAGCCGCCGTACCAGCCGTGGGGGCAGGGGTACGGCCCCTACGCCCCGCAGCCGCCCGTCAACGGGCTCGCCATCGCCTCTCTGGTGCTCGGGCTGCTGTGCTGTCTGCCGGGGGTGGGGCTGGTGCTGGGGCTGGCCGGGCTGGGGCAGATCCGCAGGCGGGGGGAGCGGGGCCGGGCGATGGCGGTCACCGGGTCGGTGTTCTCCGTCCTCGGGCTGGCCGCGTGGGTGCTGGTGCTGTCCACCGGCGGGGCGGCGGAGTTCTGGCAGGGCGTCAAGGAGGGCGCGAACGACAGCTCCAGCCTCTCCCTGTCCACCGGCGACTGCTTCGACACCCCCGACGGCACGCTCACCGGCGACCTGGTCTCCGACGTCACCGTGGTGGACTGCGAGAAGGCGCACGACGGCGAGGTCTTCGCCACCTACCGGCTCAAGGGTTCGGACTACCCGGGCGACGACAGCGTCGGCGACTCCGCCGACCGGCGCTGCTACGCGCTGGAGGACGGCTACGCGATGGACGGCTGGGCGGTCCCCGGCGACGTCGACGTGTACTACTTCACGCCCAGCGAGGACAGTTGGGACTACGGCGACCGGGAGGTCGCCTGCGTCTTCGGCAACACCACCGAGGGCCGCACCCTGTCCGGCTCGCTGCGCAACGACGAGAGCGTGCTCGACGCCGACCAGGTCGCCTACCTCGACGCAGCGCACGTCCTCAACACCGCCCTCGCCGACGTTCCGGAAGCCGAGTACGTCGAGGACGACCTGCCCGGCTACCGGCAGTGGGCGCAGCAGGTGACCACGGCCCTCGGCAGGCAGACCGCGATGCTGCGCGCGCACGGCTGGGGTCCGGACGCCGAGAAGCCGGTGGACGACCTGGTCGCGGACCTCGACCGGGCGAAGGCGGAGTGGGCGAAGGCGGCGAAGGCCACGGACGCGGACACCTACTACACCCGTTACGACAAGGGTTCGGCGCTCCTCGACCCGAAGCGGACCGTCACCGCCCGCAAGGCTCTGGGCCTCGCCACGACCCCGCCTTCCGACGACGACCGGGGCGGCGGCGCCGGCAGTGGAGGAAGTGGCTCCGGCATGGAGGTGTGATCGCGGCCATAACGGGGAGAAAGTGCCTGCGTAATGCATCCCCGGGCCGCATGTCATCACATCGAGTGATTCTCTGGCCTTTGCTTGCACCGCTCAACCCACGGTTGCCACGCTGTTGCTGTCTGTACAACCTGATGGGAGCGGCCAGTGACTTTCGGTGAGCAGCCGGCGTATCTGCGTGTCGCGGGTGATCTCCGCAAGAAGATCGTCGACGGTTCGCTGCCGCCTCACACCCGGCTGCCCTCGCAGGCCCGCATCCGCGAGGAGTACGGCGTCTCGGACACGGTAGCCCTGGAGGCCCGCAAGGTGCTGATGGCCGAGGGGCTGGTCGAGGGCCGGTCCGGCTCCGGGACCTACGTGCGCGAGCGGCCCGTGCCCCGGCGGGTGGCGCGCTCCGGGTACCGTCCGGCCGGCGGCGCCACCCCGTTCCGGCAGGAGCAGTCCGACGCGACGGCGCGCGGCACCTGGGAGTCCAGCAGCGAGCAGACCGGGGCGGGCGCCGCGGTCGCCGACCGGCTCGGCATCCACGTCGGCGACCGCGTGATGTGCACCCGGTACCTGTTCCGGGACGCGGGCGATCCGATGATGCTCTCCACCTCCTGGGAGCCCCTCGCGGTCACCGGCCGCACCCCCGTGATGCTGCCCGAGGAGGGCCCGCTCGGCGGGATGGGCGTGGTCGAGCGGATGCGCGCCATCGACGTCGTCGTGGACAACGTCACCGAGGAGGTCGGTGCCCGCCCCGGCCTGGCCGAGGAACTGCTCACCCTGGGCGGGGTCCCCGGCCATGTCGTCCTGGTGATCCAGCGGACGTACTACGCCTCCGGCCGCCCGGTGGAGACCGCGGACGTCGTCATCCCCGCCGACCGCTACCGGGCCTCCTACCATCTGCCGGTGCGGTAGCGGTCGTACCACCTGTTCGTGAAGTAGCGCACACCCTGGCGATGGTTGACGCCTCCACGACCGGGGTCCGGACCAGTGGCCGCCGCTGGGATCCGGCCGTTCTCGCAGGTGGCCCGGCTGTCCTCGGCATGCCCGCGACCCGTTGTGCGGGGCTCGCGCACGGCGCATTCGTCGTCGTGCGCCCCCACCGTTCTGGCTGGTTGCGTACCTCTTTGTGAAAAGGCGTATTCGCTGCGTAAAGGTTAGGCGTACGCTCGGGCATATGCGGAGTGCGGTTTCCTTAGCGGGGCGGGGATGGACGGGAGCCGGGAGATGCGGAGGGGCGCGATGACGGAAGGCACGGTCTCTCTCCCCTGGCTCGTCATACGGCAGGACGACAACGGCAATCGCTACCGCGTCGGCCGGTACGCGACCCGCGCCGAGGCGCAGAAGATCGCCGACAGTCTCGACGACCGCGGACACAGGCAGCTCTACTGGGTCGAGCGCATCGGCCACAGCAACGGGGACGGGGCGACCAGGAACTGACCCTCCCGTAGGCTCCGGCCCATGAGCGAACGGATCGTCGTGGTCGGAGCGGCCCTGCTCGACACCGGCCGCCTCCTCGCGGCCCGCCGCAGCGCACCCCCCGAGCTGGCCGGCCGCTGGGAGCTGCCCGGCGGCAAGGTCGAGCCCGGCGAGACCCCCGAGCACGCCCTGGTCCGCGAACTGCACGAGGAACTCGGCGTCGAGGCGGAGACGCTGACGCGCGTGCCGGGGGAGTGGCCGCTGCGCTCCCCGTACGTCCTCCAGGTGTGGACCGCCCGGCTCCGCCCCGGCTCCCCGCAGCCCAAGCCCCTCCAGGACCACGACGAACTGCGCTGGCTCACCACGGCCGAGATCTGGGACGTCAACTGGCTGGACCAGGACGTCCCGGCGGTACGCGAGATCGCCGCGACGGTGGAACACGGCGCGTAGTCCCGGTTTCCGCCAGGGATGGCCGGCTGTACTGGATTGTGCGGCGCCGCCGCGGGCGCGACGGGCCGATCGAGTCCGGGGCGCAGCCCCGACGAAAGGGGCGCGGGGAACTGCGCGACCAGCCACCGCGCGCCCGCGGTCGCCCGAAAGTCGCACGCCCCGAGCCCCCGGGCGCACGGTTCTTCCGGCGAGAGCCGCCCACGCCACAGTGCGCCCTCTCGTGCGGTACTGCCCCCACACAATCGGGTATGTGCCCATTAACCCCACGAAACCGGACAGTGCCGGGCTCGCAGCCGGGGGAAGCGACTGGGAAGTGATCGGTGTGATCGACACCGAAGGTGACACCGTCGAGTGGACCTTTCCCGCGGAACCGGGCGCCGTGCGCACCGCCCGGACCGCGGTCCGAGACAAACTACGCGGCTGGGGCCTGGACGGCCTCGCCGATCTCGCCGCCCTGCTGGTCAGCGAGTTGGTCACCAACTCGCTGCGGCACGCCACCGGCCCCATCGGCGTCCGCCTCGTCCGCCCCCCGGAGCTCGGCGACACCCTGCGCGTCGAGGTCTCCGACCCGCTCCCGGACCCGCCCCGCGAGCGCGCCGCGGGCCCCGATGACGAGAGTGGCCGCGGCCTCCAGCTGGTCGCGGGCTCCTCCCGCAGCTGGGGTACCCGCCCGGGGGGCAGGGGCAAGACGGTCTGGTTCGAGCTGGCCGTACCGGGGTGAACGGGGTGTACACGCAGTGCTACCGCGTCCACCCGCGGGAGTGGCTGATCAACGTGTGCCGGACTACGTGATTCGACGGCGTGTTCCCTGGTTAGAAGACTGGAAGTGTTGTCACGGTCCGGTCCGGAAATCGTCGGGACCGTGCTGTGATCGTGAACACCGTGTCAGGCGGCGCCGTAGTGCTGGATACTGCGGGCAGCCGCACCCGGTGACCGGTGCCGGACGCGGTGAGCTGGAGGGGACGGTTCGCGTGAGCGAGATACCAGCTAAGGCCACGGAGTCCGAGGACCCGTCGGACGGCGCGAGGGCGGGGACCGCGGAGACAGCCGCGGCCCCTGGCGACGCCATGTGGCAGAGCAGTCCGCCCGGCTCGATCTACGACTACATCAAGGTTGCCTCGTTCTCCATCGGCGCCGGCGGCCTGGTCGACCAGTGGAGCAGGCGTGCCGAGCAGATCTTCGGCATCCCCGCCGAGCGTGCCGTCGGCATGGATCCCATCGAGGCGTTCGTCGACCCGGATCTGCGCGAACACGGCCAGCGGAAGATGGCCGAGATCCTGGACGGCCGGGAGTGGACCGGCGTCGTCCCGTTCCGGATGCCCGACAGGGCGGGCGGCGAGCGCGGCGAGGAGGGCATCGCCGAGGTCTACGTCATGCCCACCCGCACCGCCGAGGGTGAGAACGCGGCCGTGTGCATCGTCGTCGACGTCCGCACCCTGCGCAGCATCGAGACCGACCTCGCGGCCTCGCAGTCGATATTCGGTCAATCTCCGTTCGGCTTCCTGCTGATCGACACCGACCTCAGGATCCGCCGGGCCAACGTACGGTTCTCCTCCATCTTCGGCGGCACCCCCGACGACCACCGCGGCAAGGGCGTCCACGACTACCTCCCGCGCTCCGAGGCCGAGCGGGTCGCGGCCACCCTGCGCCGGGTCCTGGAGACCGGCAACTCCATCACCGACATGCACGTCACGGGCTTCGTCCCGGGCTCCGAGGAGCGCCGGCACTGGTCCATCAACCTCTACCGGGTGCACAGCGGCACCGGCCGCCCCATCGGCATCGCCTGGCTCGGCCTCGACATCACCGCCCGCCGCGCCGCCGCCCGCGAGGCCGCCGCCGCCCGGCGCAACCTCGCCCTCCTCAACGAGGCCGGCGCCCGCATCGGCAACTCCCTCGACCTGGAGACCACCGCCCGCGAACTCCTGGACGTGGTCGTCCCCGGCTTCTGCGACCTGGCCACCGTCGACCTCTACCAGGGCCTGCTGGCCGGCGACGAGGCCCCGCCCGGACTCGCCGACGGCAGCGCCGAACTGCGCCGGGTCGCCTTCGCCAGCGCGGTATCGGACGCCCCCTTCGTGGGCGGCGGCGTCCCGGTCGCCGTCGGCGCGGTCCACCACTACCCCTTCAACTCCCCGTGCGCGGACGCCCTGCGCACGGCCCGCCCGCAGCACGTGCCGGCCGCGGAGGGCGGCCTCGTCCAGTCCACGCTGGCCGTGCCCATGGTCGCCCACGACACGGTCGTCGGCCTCGCCCAGTTCGCCCGCACCAAGGGCAGCGAGCCGTTCGGCGACCGCGACCGGGAACTCGCCGTGGAGCTGGCCGCCCGCGCCGCCGTCTGCATCGACAACGCCCGCCTCTACCGGCGCGAGCACGAACGCGCGTTGATACTGCAACGCTCCCTGCTTCCGCCCGGCGACCCCGAGGCCTCGGGCCTGGACATCGCCTGCCGTTACCTGCCCGGCAACGCGGCCACCGAGGTCGGCGGCGACTGGTTCGACGTCATAGAACTGCCCGGTCACCGCACGGCGCTGGTGGTGGGGGACGTGATGGGCCGGGGGCTGCGCGCGGCGGTCGCGATGGGTGAACTCCGCACCGCGGTCCGCACGCTGGCCCTGCTCGACCTGGAACCGGCCGAGGTCCTCTCGGCGCTGGACGAGATCGCCCGCGGTCTCGGCACCCCCGGCGGGGTCCAGCAGGCCACCCGCACGGCCCGCCAGCCCCGCGACGCCGACCTCTCCGAGGTCTACCTCGCCACGTGTGTGTACGCCGTCTACGACTCCGTCACCAGGCGCTGCACGTTCGCCAACGCCGGCCACCTGCCGCCCGTCCTGGTGGAACCGGGCGAGGCCGCCCTGATGCTCGACGTGCCGCCCGGCATGCCGCTCGGCGTCGGCGGCGAGCCCTTCGAGGAGGTCGAGGTCGAACTCCCCGAGGGCGCGTTGCTGGCGCTGTACACCGACGGCCTGGTCGAGTCCCGCGACCACCCCCTCGACGAGGGCCTCCAGGCGTTCGTCGGGGCCCTCACGGACCCCGCCCAGCCCCTGGAGGACGTCTGCGACCACGTCCTCAGCACCCTCGACACGCACCACGGCGAGGACGACATCGCGTTGCTGATGGCACGTGTACAGGGACTGCCGGCCGACTCCGTCGGCGACTGGACGCTGCCGCGCGAGCCCCGCAGCGTGGGCCGCGCCCGCGAGTTTGCGCGCGGCCGGCTCCTCACCTGGGACCTGGAGCCGCTGGTCGACACCACGGAACTCCTGGTCAGCGAACTCGTCACCAACGCGCTGCGGTACGGAGAGGGTGAGATAAGGCTCCGCCTCCTCCTCGACCGGACCCTGGTCTGCGAGGTCTGGGACTCCGGCCTGGTCCAGCCGAGGCGCCGCCGGGCGCGGGACACCGACGAGGGCGGGCGCGGACTGCAACTGGTCGGCCTGCTCAGCGCGGCGTGGGGCTCACGCCGGACGCCGCGCGGGAAGACGGTGTGGTTCGAACTCCCGCTCCCGGACGGCGAGACGGGCCTGACGGACCCCGCGGAGGCGCTGCTCAGCCTGTTCTGAGGAGCCGTGGTCATGACGCGCCGCCGCGGGGGCTGATCGCGCAGTTCCCCGCACCCCCTAAAAGCATGGAGTTGCATGAGCGCCCCTTTGGGGGCGCGGGGAACTGCGCGACAAGCCCCCACGGCGCCGCAGCCGCCCGACGGCCGGTCGCGGCACCCCGGTGGGCGTCACCCCAACCGTCCCCTGCTCTCCGGCCCCCCGAAGGCCGCCACCGGCCCCCCGTCCCCCTCCTCACCCAGCAGCACACCCCCGAGCACCACCCCCGCCACCCCACTCCCGTGCGCGCTCTCCCCGGCGAACGGGTTCCCGTGCGCCCGCACATCCCGCTCCGCCAGCTCCCGCGCCCGCCGCGCCAGCCTGTCGGCGTCCGCGGGCGCAGCCCGCCCCGCAGCGGCCAGCAGCGCCCGCGCCTCCGCCCCCACCGCCGCCCGATGCGTCGCCACGAAGTCGTCCGCCGCCCCCAGCGCACTGCGCGCCACCAGCTCCGCCCCCGCCGCGATCACCCCGGACCGCCCGCCCCCCGTCCCCTCCACCGCCCGCACGACCCGGCGCAGGGCGTCCACCGGGTCGTAGGGCCCGCCGGTCAGCTCGCCCCGCACGCCGGCCAGCACGGCGTCCGCATGGGCCGTCCGCGGCGGTGACGCCGTGCCCCGCAGCCCCGCCAGCTCCGCCTCGGCGCCCGTGAGGGCGGCCGGCACCAGCGCCGCCGCCGTCCGCAGCTCCTCCGCCAGCCGCTCCACCCCGCCCAGCAGCAGCCCGGCCTGCACCACGGCCCCCTCGGCGGCCCGCACGTCCCGCCGGCACCCGTCGGCGTCGCCCGAATCGGCCGCCTGGCGAGCCTGGTTGAGCCGCGAGGTCGCGAACACCAGCCGGTCCTTGGCCTGTTCGACGTAACCGACGACGGGGGCGACCGCGGCGGCGCCGTACCGCGCGCCCGCCCCGGCCAGCGCCGCCGCCACCCCGCCGGTCCGCACCGCCAGCCGCCGGAACCGCCCCTCGGCCGTGGCCAGCGCGTCCCCCGCGTCCCACTCGGCATCGAACCCCGCGGCCTCCGCGTCCAGTTGCCGCCCCGCCTCCGCGCACCGCCCGACCACGCCCACCAGTGCCTGGCGCCGACCCGCGTCGTCCCCCGGCACCCCCTCCCCGTACCGCCGCCATATCGCGAACGCGGCCGTCAGCTCGGTTTCGGCCGCCCGCAGGGCCCGTACCGCGGCCGTGGCCCCTTCGACGTAGCCGAGTGCCTCGCGGCTGGTGCGGACGCAGTCGTCGGCGATGACCAGGGAGGCCCTGGCCTGCCGCTCGGCATCGGCGGGCGCCGGCTTCGGCGGGGCGGGGGAGAGCACCCCCGGCGTGGTGCGTGAGCGGGCCCGCCGTATCCGGCGCAGGTAGCCGTAGCCGCCCAGCGCGCCGGCCGCCGCCACGGCGACGAGCGGCATGACGTAATCGGTCCCGGACGCCCCGTCCGCCGCCCGGGCCGCGGAAGCCGTCACGCCGCCCGTCACGGGAACCGGATCTTGAGTGGCGTTCGTCATCACCGGCAACACCAGCCAGACCACCCCGGCCACCCCGCCCAGCATCGCATGCCCCACCCGCACGGCTATGTGCCCCGTGGCATGCCTCGGCCGACCCCGGATCAAGGATGACGTCACATTTCGGAGCGTATGGGCGCCGGGTCGGCTCCGCGACCGGGGCGGAGACAGCCGGGGGACGACGAGAAAAGGCGGACAGAACATGGAACGGAGCCCGAACCAGGAGCAGAACCCCGAACCCGCCCACACCGACGCCCCGGCCCCCGCGCCGCCACCTCCCGCGCCCGTACCCGCACCCACCGGCGTGCCCGACCCCTCCCAGGGGTCACCCGCACCCACCGGCGTGCCCGACCCCTCCCAGGGGCCGCCCGCACCCGACGACGAGGGCCGCACGCGCCGGGCGGGTGGGAGAAGGAAGGCCGTCAGACGGACGCTCGGCGTCCTCGCCCTCCTGGTGCTCCCCCTCCTCATCGCCGAGACCGCCCTCCGCATCAACTACGCCGGCGACCCGAAGGCCGGTACCTACAGCCGGAACCGGGACGCCCTCTGGCTCGGGCACGCGTGGGTCGACGGTCGTAGGACCGACGCCGACGTCACCGCCCTCGCCGCCCGGCTCGCGGACACCGGCATTCGCGACCTCTACGTCCATGCCGGACCACTGGAACACAACGGCACGCTGCCCACATCGGCCTGTCCCAAGGCCCGTTGGCTGATAACGGCCGTGCATCGAAAAATGCCCGGCGTGCGGGTACAGGCCTGGCTCGGGGACGAGCTCGCCCCCGAGAAGCCGGACGCCATGCACCTCGAGAGGAAGGCGACACGGGACGCCGTCGTCGCGTCGGCCCGGCAGGTGGTCCGGGCCGGGTTCGACGGGGTCCACTTCGACCTGGAGCCCGTGCACTCCGGCGACCGGAACTACCTCGCCCTCCTCGACGCCCTGCGCCCCGTCACCCCGCTGCTCTCCGTCGCCGCACACCAGATCGATCCGTTGCCGGCGTTTCACTCCTTCTGGGGTACCGTCACCGGTCATCCGAAATGGTGGGCACAGGAATATTTCGGACAGGTCGCCCGTCGGGTGGACCAGATAGCGGTGATGTCGTACGACACCATGCAGCCGCTGCAGAGCCTGTACGGCGGCTATGTCGCGCAGCAGACCAGCCTCGCGCTGGAGGTCACACCGGCGGACACCGACCTGCTCATGGGGCTGCCCTTCTACCACGAGAACCGGGTCGGTCACTGGGCGTACGCGGAGACCGTGCCGGCGGCCGTGCGCGGGGTTCGGCTGGGACTGTCACGGACGGACCCGGATCGCGCTACCTTCGGCGTCGCCCTGTACGTCGACTTCGCCGCCACCGAGGATGACTGGACCTCCTATCGGAAGGACTGGGTCCGTACGCCATGACAACCGCTCGTACCCACCTCACCCGTGACGACCTCGCGTCGCTGTCCCGCGAGGCCCTCGGCCGTGCCCCCGCAGCCGCCACCCGGCTGCGCGGAGGGAGCAAGAAAGGCGTCTACCGGCTTGCCCTCGACAACGGCCGGAGCGCGATCGCGTACGTCTGGTCCCCGGAGGAGGATTACTGGGGTCCCGCCGACGCCGACATCCGCGACCCCCTCGCGCACGCCTCCGGACTCGGCCTCTTCCTGTCCGCCCACGACCTGCTGACCGAACTCGGCGTGCGCACCCCGCGGCTGCTGTTCGCCGACGAGGACGCCCGGCACCTGGGCGCGTTCGCCGCCGTCGTCGAGGACGTCCGGGGCGGCAGCCTGGAGATGCTGCTGCGCAGCGACCCGGGCGCCGCACGGGTGCCGCTGGCCCGGCTGGCGGGGACGCTCGGCGTGCTCCGCGCGCACGTCTCCGCCGGGTACGGGAAGGCCGCCCTGGTGGCGGAGGACGGCAAGCCGCTCGGCAGCTCCTGCGAACAGGTCGTCGCGGACCGCGCGATGCGCGACATCGCGGAGGTCGCCGAGCGGGATCCCCGGGTGCGCGAGGCGCGGCAGGCGCTGACCGAACG
This sequence comes from Streptomyces sp. NPDC086777, assembly GCF_040702065.1. Lineage (NCBI taxonomy): Bacteria > Bacillati > Actinomycetota > Actinomycetes > Kitasatosporales > Streptomycetaceae > Streptomyces > Streptomyces sp. NPDC086777. The sequence continues at coordinate 176,124 of NZ_JBFBJI010000006.1, forward strand.
GGTGAAGGAGCTCTACGACGCGGTCGGACCGCGCGACCACGCCTCCCTCGTGCACGGCGAACTCGGCCCGGACCACGTCCTGGTGACCGAGGAGGGTGATCCCGCGCTCATCGACGTCGAAGGCCTGATGTACTTCGACGCCGAATGGGAGCACGTCTTCCTCCAGCACCGCTTCGGGCCCGCCTACGACGTGCTGCGCACCGCCGACCTCGACGAGGACCGCATGGCGCTGTACCGGCTCGCGATGCACCTCGACCTGGCCGCCGGGCCGCTCCGGCTGCTGGACGGCGACTTCCCGGAGCGCGAACCGATGCGGGAGATCGCCGAGTCCAACCTGCGGCAGGCGCTCAGCCTCCTGCCGGGCGCCTCCTGATCTTCGAGCCGAGCCAGACGAGGGGGTCGTACTTGCGGTCGACCGCCCGCTCCTTCAGGGGGATCAGGGCGTTGTCGGTGATGTGGATGCCCTCCGGGCACACCTCCGTGCAGCACTTGGTGATGTTGCAGTAGCCGAGGCCGTGTTCGTCCTGGGCCGTGCGCTTGCGGTCCAGGCCGGAGGCCTCCGCGGCGTCCAGCGGGTGCATGTCCAGTTCGGCGACGCGCATGAGGAAACGCGGGCCGGCGAAGGCCGTCTTGTTCTCCTCGTGGTCGCGCACGACGTGGCAGGTGTCCTGGCACAGGAAGCACTCGATGCACTTGCGGAACTCCTGCGAGCGGTCCACGTCCTCCTGGTACATCCGGTACTCGCCGGGGCCGACCCCGGCGGGCGGCACGAAGGCCGGGACCTCCCTGGCCTTCTGGTAGTTGAAGCCGACGTCGGTGACCAGGTCGCGGATGACCGGGAACGCGCGGAGCGGGGTGACCGTGATGGTCTCGTCCGGCTCGAAGACGGACATCCGGGTCATGCACATCAGGCGCGGACGGCCGTTGATCTCCGCCGAGCACGAACCGCACTTGCCCGCCTTGCAGTTCCATCGGACGGCCAGGTCGGCGGCCTGGGTGGCCTGGATGCGGTGGATGATGTCGAGCACCACCTCGCCGTCGTTCACCTCGACCTTGAAGTCCTCCAGGCCGCCGCCCTCGACGTCGCCCCGCCACACCCGGAAGTGGGCCGTGTAGCCGCTCATTCGTACAGCTCCTCTTCGGCGAGGTACTTGACCAGCTCCTCCTTCTCGAAGAGGGCGAGCAGGTCGGCTCGGATGGGGTCGGTGGTCTCGCGGGTGAGGTCGATCTGGCCGCGCTCCGGGTCGGTGGCCGCGAGCCCGCCGGTGGGGTCGGCCAGCCGGCACAGCAGGTTGACCGGGCGCCACCGGCGGTCCATCACCGGATGGTCCTCGCGGGTGTGCCCGCCGCGCGACTCGGTGCGCTCGAGCGCCGCCCGGGCCACGCACTCGCTGACCAGCAGCATGTTCCTGAGGTCCAGGGCGAGGTGCCAGCCGGGGTTGAACTGCCGGTGCCCCTCCACCCCGGCCCGGCGCGCCCGCACGCGCAGCTCGGCGAGCTTCTCCAGGGCCTGCTCCATCTCACCCTCCCGGCGGATGATGCCGACCAGGTCGTTCATGGACTGCTGGAGCGCCTGGTGGAGGGTGTACGGGTTCTCCGGCGGGCCGGAGTCCGGTTCCTCGCCCTCGGCGGAGAACGGCCGCAGCGCCTCGGCCGCCGCCGCGTCGATCTGCTCGTCGTCCACCGCCGGCCGCTCGGCGAGGTCCGCCGCGTGGTCGGCCGCGTGCCAGCCCGCCCGGCGCCCGAACACCAGCAGGTCGGAGAGCGAGTTGCCGCCGAGCCGGTTGGAGCCGTGCATGCCGCCGGCCACCTCACCGGCCGCGAACAGCCCCGGCACCCCGCGGGCGGCGGCGGTGTCGGAGTCCACCGCGACCCCGCCCATCACGTAGTGGCAGGTCGGCCCGACCTCCATCGCCTCCGCGGTGATGTCGACGTCCGCCAGCTCCTTGAACTGGTGGTACATGGACGGCAGCCGGCGCCGGATCACCTCGGCCGGCATCCGCGTCGACACGTCCAGGAAGACCCCGCCGTGCGGGGAGCCGCGGCCCGCCTTCACCTCGGAGTTGATCGCGCGGGCCACCTCGTCGCGGGGGAGCAGCTCCGGGGGACGCCGGTTGTGGTCCGGGTCCTCGTACCACCGGTCGCCCTCCTCCTCCGACTCGGCGTACTTCTCCTTGAAGACGTCCGGGACGTAGTCGAACATGAACCGCTTGCCCTCGGAGTTGCGCAGCACCCCGCCGTCGCCGCGCACCGACTCGGTGACCAGGATGCCCTTCACCGACGGCGGCCAGACCATGCCGGTCGGATGGAACTGCACGAACTCCATGTTGAGCAGCGGCGCCCCGGCCAGCAGGGCGAGCGCGTGCCCGTCGCCCGTGTACTCCCACGAGTTCGAGGTCACCTTGAAGGACTTGCCGATGCCCCCGGTCGCGACGACCACGGACGGCGCTTCGAGGACGAAGAAACGCCCGGTCTCCCGCTCGTACGCGAAGACCCCGGAGACCCGTGTGCCGTCCTTCAGGATCCGGGTGACCGTGCACTCCTGGAAGACCTTGAGCCGGGACTCGTAGTCGCCGGTCTCCTTCCTGTCCTCCTGCTGGAGCGAGACGATCTTCTGCTGCAGGGTCCGGATCAGTTCGAGGCCGGTGCGGTCGCCGACGTGCGCGAGGCGCGGGTACTCGTGGCCGCCGAAGTTGCGCTGGGAGATCCTCCCGTCCTTCGTGCGGTCGAAGAGGGCGCCCCAGGTCTCCAGCTCCCAGACCCGGTCCGGGGCCTCCTTGGCGTGCAGCTCGGCCATCCGCCACTGGTTCAGGAACTTGCCGCCGCGCAGGGTGTCGCGGAAGTGCACCTGCCAGTTGTCGTGCTCGTTGACGTTGGCCATGGCCGCCGCGATGCCGCCCTCGGCCATCACCGTGTGCGCCTTGCCGAACAGCGACTTGCAGATCACCGCCGTACGGGCGCCCCGCTCGCGCGCCTCGATCGCGGCGCGCAGTCCGGCCCCGCCGGCGCCGACGACCACGACGTCCCACTGCTGCCGCTCAACCGCTGACATCACAAGCCCCGTCCTCAAAAGAATCGCGGATCGTCGAAGACACCGGACGCGAGCAGATAGACGTAGAAGTCGGCGAGCGCCACGCTCACCAACGACGCCCAGGCGAGCAGCATGTGCCGGGCGTTGAGCCGGCCCACGAACTGCCATGCCTTGTAGCGCACGGGGTGTTTGGAGAAGTGCTTGAGCTTGCCGCCGACGATGTGCCGGCAGGAGTGGCAGGACAGCGTGTACGCCCAGATCAGCACGATGTTGACCAGGAAGACGAGGGTGCCGAGGCCCATGTGGCCCCAGTGCTCGTGGGTGTCCCGGAAGGAGAGCACCGTGTCGTAGGTCAGCACGCAGGCGACCAGCAGGGCGAAGTAGAAGAAGTACCGGTGGACGTTCTGCAGGATCAGCGGGAAACGGGTCTCGCCGGTGTACTTTGCGTGCGGCTCGGCCACCGCGCAGGCGGGCGGGGAGGCCCAGAAGCTGCGGTAGTACGCCTTGCGGTAGTAGTAGCAGGTCAGGCGGAAGCCCAGCGGGAAGATCAGGATGATGATCGCCGGGGAGATCGCCCACCAGCTGCCGAAGAGGTCGGCGTTCGGGCCGGACGGCATGGTCCTGCAGTTCTCCGCCAGACACGGCGAGTAGAACGGCGAGACGTACGGCGCCGAGTAGTAGTGCGCGTTCGAGAAGGCCCGCCAGGTCGAGTAGACGACGAACGCGAACAGACCGGCCGCGGTGACGGCGGGTGCCAGCCACCAGCGGTCGGTCCGCAGGTGCGGGGCGGAGATCGCGGCGCGCGTACGGGTGCGTACGCCGCCGCTGTTCTGATGTGGTTGTGGTTCCGTACCAGTGGCCAACGGATGACTCCGGTCGGGTCGGGGGCGGTGGCCTGCGGGCGGCGCTCCTAGGGGGCGTGCCGGTCGCGGGCGCCGAGACCCTCGTCGTCCGTGTCCGTCCACAGGTTGATGTCGTACGGATCGTCGGAGATGGTCACGAGCTCGGGGCGTTTGCCCGGGACGGCGGTGTTGGCCGCCTCCCGCAGCAGTGCCACGCTCTCGCGCAGGTGATCGGCGTCGGAACGGACGCGGCGCATCTCCAGGCCGCCGCTGCCGAGCTGCTGCTCCAGGCGGCCGACGGACCGGTTCAGGTCCTCTAGGCAGCGCTGGACTGACGTCAGGTCGTCGTGCACGGACATGACGTGACCTCACTTCCGCGGACTTCGGTGTCCAAAGCGGCAACGTTCATGCGCCTGCGAGTGTTGCGCGTCACACCTGCCGATGTGAAGCCATGTGCAGCGATTGGCGGATTGCGCGCCTCCGTCGCACGCCCGCACGCGCTCTGTGTGCGCCGGGATTGCGCCGCACGGGTGGGGTTTGACGGCCCCCGCCGCCGTGTCGTCCCCGGCCGACGGACCCCATCCATTTCAGTGGGGTCCGTACTTCTGAGTACATGTGATCAACTCCAAAATACCCCCAAATGTGAACAAACCGCACCCGTGTTCACGGGGCCTCCGGAGGTAAGCAGAGATGTCTCACCACGGCGTCGGCCACAGCGCCCCTTCAGGGGCGCGGGGCGTCGGCGAATTTGCGGCTACCGCCGGGCGGGCGCGACCAGCCACGACGGCGCGGCAGTCGAACGAATGCGGCACCTCCCGGCGCGACCGGCAAAACCTCGCCCGTGCCGTCGGCTTCCTGGCCGCAGGCGTGCTGGCCGTCCCCCTCCTCGCCGGCTGCGGCTCCGACGACGAGGGCAGCAAGCCGCTCGCCGGACAGGACATCGTGCCGGTCGCCAGGGACGCGGTCGCCGAGGGCGGCACCCTGAAGATGGCCGTGGACGCCGTACCGGAGACCCTCAACACCTTCCAGGCCGACGCCGACGCGGGCACCACCCGGGTCGCCCAGGCCGTCCTGCCGTCGATGTTCACCATCGACGCCACCGGGAAGCCGGTCCGCAACCCGGACTACCTGGAGTCCGCCAAGGTCATCGAGACCGAGCCCCGCCAGGTCGTCCTCTACCGGCTCAACCAGCAGGCCGTCTGGAGCGACGGCCGGGAGATCGGCGCCGCCGACTTCGCCGCCCAGTGGCGCGCCCTGTCCGGCAAGGACTCCGCCTACTGGACCGCCCGCAACGCCGGCTACGACCGCATCGCCCAGATCGAGCGCGGCGCCAACGACCTGGAGGTCCGGGTCACCTTCGACCGGCCGTACGCCGACTGGAGGTCGCTCTTCTCGCCGCTGTACCCGAAGGACGTCATGGGCACCCCGGACGCCTTCAACGACGGCGCCCGCCGCAAGCTCACCGTCACCGCGGGCCCCTTCCGGGTCGACAAGGTCGACACCGCCAAGAAGGACGTGATCCTCACCCGCAACCCGCGCTGGTGGGGACGCCCGGCCAAGCTCGACGAGATCGACCTGCACGCCGTGGACCGCGCGAAGCGGGCCGCCGCGCTCGCCGACGGCACCGTGGACGTCGCCGACGTCGACGCCGCCGACGCCGACCGGATCACCGTCGCCGGCCGCGAGAAGGGCACCGGCCTGCCGCTGCAGGGCGCCGGGAAGACCTCGGCCAAGAAGCTGCGGTCCTGGGCGCTGACCCTCGGCATGGACGAGGAGAAGCTGCCGAAGGGGCCGAAGAAGCTCCGCCGGAGCATCGCGAAGTGGCTGGAGCAGCAGCACGAGCTGCGCGACTTCGGCGTCCGCAAGTCGCTGGAGCCCGCCTACACCCAGCTCGCCCTCAACGGCTCCGAGGGCCCGCTCGCCGACGAGCGGGTGCGCCGGGCCGTCGCCCGCGCCCTGGACCGCAAGGCGCTCGCCAAGCTGGTCCTCACCCCGCTGGGGCTGCCCGCGGTGCCGGTCGGCAGCCACGTCGCCCTGTCCGGGCAGGCCGCCTACACCGACGGCAGCGGGGCCATCGGCGGCCTCGACACCCACGAGGCGCAGGCCCTGCTCGCCGACGCTGGCTGGGTGGCCGGCGGGCCGGTCAAGGCCGGCGGCAAGGCGGCCGGCGCGGAGGACGGGGAGAAGGCCGACAAGAAGAAGGACGACAGCGAGCAGGGCGACGAGTCGGACGGCGGGCACGACGGGCAGTACATCGTCGGCGAGGACGACAAGGCCTCCGACATGGACACCCGCGACCACCAGAAGGACCACGCGCACGGGGCGCCCGGTGCCTACGCGCCGAAGGGCACGGCGGCACCCAGGGGCGCGGGGGCGCCGGCCGGGCCGCTGGCAAAGGACGGGAAGGCGCTCTCGCTGCGGTTCGTGCTGCCGTCGGGGCCGGGCTCGGAGACCCTCCAGGCGGTCGCCGGCCAGATCTCGCAGATGCTCGACCGGGTGGGTATCGCCACCGAGATCCACAAGGTCTCCGACGACAGCTACTTCAAGGACCACATCGCGGCCGGGCAGTACGACCTCGCGCTGTACTCGTGGCCGTCCTCCGCGTTCCCGGCGACGGACGCGCGGCCGATCTACGCGAAGCCGGTGGTCGCGGCCGACGGCTCGCTGAACGTCGAGCAGAACTACACGCGGGTCGGCACCGACCAGGTGGACCAGCTGTTCGACCAGGCGCTGGGCACGCTGGACGAGGGCGAGGCGGACGGCCTGCTGCGCAAGGCCGACTCCAGGATCTGGGCGTCGGCCGGGTCACTCCCGCTGTACCAGCGGCCACAGCTCGTGGGCGCCCGCAAGGACCTGGTGAACGTGGGCGCCTTCGGCTTCCAGACGCCGGTCTACCAGGACATGGGCTTCCTGAAGAAGGGGGCGAAGGTCTCGCCGAGCCCCAGCCGGTGAAAACCGCGCGCCGGGTGCACAGAAGCCCAGCCGAAGTGCACTGACGTATCCCGGCGCGCCCTAGTGGCAGCGGCCCCGTACCATGGGGTGAGGCCGTGGCGTGTTCAGCCCGGCAGGGTCCGCGTAACACCGACGTACGCGCAGGCCCCTTCCTCACACTCCGGGAGTACGCCGCACTATGGCCACGCGCCACGACATCCGCAACGTCGCCATCGTCGCCCACGTCGACCACGGCAAGACGACCCTCGTCGACGCCATGCTGAAGCAGGCCGGTGCCTTCGCCGCGCACGCCGCCGAGTCGCTCGACGACCGAATGATGGACTCGAACGATCTGGAACGTGAGAAGGGCATCACGATCCTGGCCAAGAACACGGCCGTGAAGTACCACCCCAAGGATGGCGGCGACGTCATCACCATCAACATCATCGACACCCCGGGCCACGCCGACTTCGGCGGCGAGGTCGAGCGCGGTCTGTCGATGGTGGACGCGGTGGTCCTGCTGGTGGACGCCTCCGAGGGCCCGCTGCCGCAGACCCGCTTCGTGCTGCGCAAGGCCCTCCAGCAGCGCCTGCCCGTCATCCTGTGCATCAACAAGACGGACCGCCCGGACTCCAGGATCGACGAGGTCGTCAACGAGACCTACGACCTCTTCCTCGACCTGGACGCCGACGAGGACCAGATCGAGTTCCCGATCGTCTACGCGTGCGCGCGTGACGGCGTGGCCTCGCTGACCAAGCCGGAGGACGGCACGGTCCCGGCCGACAGCGACAGCCTGGAGCCGTTCTTCTCCACGATCCTCTCCCACGTCCCGGCTCCGGAGTACGACGCGGAGGCCCCGCTCCAGGCGCACGTCACCAACCTGGACGCGGACAACTTCCTCGGCCGTATCGCGCTGCTCCGCGTCGAGCAGGGCGAGCTGCGCAAGGGCCAGACCGTCACCTGGATCAAGCGCGACGGCACGATGTCCAACGTGCGCATCACCGAGCTCCTGATGACCGAGGCGCTCACCCGCAAGCCCGCCGAGATGGCCGGCCCCGGCGACATCTGCGCCGTCGCCGGTATCGCGGACATCATGATCGGCGAGACCCTCGCCGACACCGAGAACCCGATCCCGCTGCCGCTGATCACGGTCGACGAGCCGGCGATCTCGATGACCATCGGCACGAACACCTCGCCGCTGGTCGGCCGCGGCGGTACCGGCAAGGGTGCCGACAACAAGGCCGCGGTCAAGGACCGCAAGGTCACCGCCCGCCAGGTCAAGGACCGCCTGGACCGCGAGCTGATCGGTAACGTCTCCCTCCGGGTGCTCGACACCGAGCGTCCGGACGCCTGGGAGGTCCAGGGCCGTGGTGAGCTGGCGCTCGCCATCCTGGTCGAGCAGATGCGCCGCGAGGGCTTCGAGCTGACCATCGGCAAGCCGCAGGTCGTCACCAAGCAGGTCGACGGCAAGACGTACGAGCCGGTCGAGCGTATGACGATCGACGTGCCCGAGGAGCACATGGGCGCGGTCACGCAGCTCATGGGCGTTCGCAAGGGCCGGATGGACAACATGTCCAACCACGGCTCGGGCTGGGTCCGCATGGAGTTCGTGGTCCCGTCCCGCGGCCTCATCGGCTTCCGGACCGAGTTCCTCACGCAGACGCGCGGCACGGGTATCGGGCACTCCATCCACGAGGGCCACGAGCCCTGGTTCGGCCCGCTGCAGACCCGTAACAACGGTTCGCTGGTCGCCGACCGCGCCGGTGCCGTCACCGCGTTCGCGATGACGAACCTCCAGGAGCGCGGTGTGCTCTTCACCGACCCCGGCACCGAGGTGTACGAGGGCATGATCGTCGGCGAGAACTCCCGCTCCGACGACATGGACGTGAACATCACCAAGGAGAAGAAGCTCACGAACATGCGGTCGTCGTCGGCCGACTCGTTCGAGGCGATCGTGCCGCCGCGCAAGCTCTCCCTGGAGCAGTCCCTGGAGTTCTGCCGTGACGACGAGTGCGTCGAGGTGACCCCGGAGGCCGTTCGCATCCGCAAGGTGAACCTGGACGCCCGCGAGCGGGCCCGCGCCGCCAGCCGCGCCAAGCACGGCTGATCGCAGGACACCTGAACCCGGGTGCCCCCATGGTGGGGGTACCCGGGTTTTTTGCAACCCATTTTCGGGTGGGCGGGACTCGGCCAATTCCGGACTGGTGTCCGAAATGCGGAGATCCTCGCCCGATAGCCATGTAACAAGTCCGTTTCGCGCCCTTCTCCCCTCGAACGCTTTGTCCATTTTTCGGAAGAACTACGCGCCAGCTGTGACTGAATTGAGATTTAAAGACAGTGGTCGGCACCTGACTCATGGCAGATAGTTAGCCGCGTAGCGCTCGGGTCAATGGGTCTCGCGCTGTGGGGACAGCGCCCGACTCACGAGCATCAGGGGGTGTCTGACCCTCCGTCAGGGGTGTCGGAGGGTATGGACGGAAACCTCCTGTTGGTGAACACGTGAAGTCATGAGGAGAAGTCCCATGTGCAGTGTCACAGGCACCAGGTGGGTTCCGTCGCCGACGACGGCCGTTCGGTTCGCTCGGCCCGACTGCCCTTGTTCGTCCGGCAGTTGGTCCTGAAACAAGGGCCGGCCGGGTAGCGCGGTCGCTCGCCTACGCGCGTCCGGCTGCGGCATTCCCGTTCACCGCGGGGACGCCCCGACGCCTCATCGGATCATGCCACCGCGGTCGCGCCCTCGCGCCGGCCGCCGGTTCGGCACACCCATACCTGTGAATTGGACGAACTGTGACCAGTCCTACGGACATTGAGGGCGGCGGAAGGTCGGTCGTCGTGGACGGCGGACCGGAGCCGGACGCGAAGACCGCACCGGTGACGGTCGAAGGCCGGTCGCCGGGCCAGTTGATGTGGATACGCTTCAAGCGCGACCGCACCGGCGTCATCTCGGCGTTCGTCGTGGCCTTCTTCTTCCTCGTCGCGGCGGCGGCCCCGCTGATCTCGAAGCTGTACGGCAAGAACCCGTACACCATCTACGCCGACGAACGCCCGGAACTCTTCGACAGCGCCGGCGTGCCGGTGCAGCCCAACGGCGGCATCAGCAGCGAGTTCTGGTTCGGTCTCGAACCGGGCAACGGCTACGACGTGTTCACCAAGCTGATCTACGGCATCCGGACGTCGCTGCTGATCTCCCTGGCGGTCACCGTCGCGGTCGTCGTCACCGGAATCCTCCTCGGTGTCAGCGCGGGCTACCTCGGCGGCAAGACCGACTTCTTCATCGGCCGTGTCATCGACTTCCTGCTCGCCTTCCCCTCGCAGCTGTTCTTCATCGCCAGCATGCCGGTCGTGGTCTCGCTGTTCGTGAGCCCGCGCGACGAGACCCCGACCTACGTGCGCGTGGTCGCGCTGATCGTCGTCCAGTGGGTGCTCGGCTGGATGAGCCTGGCCCGCATCCTGCGCGGCACCACACTCGCCCTACGGGAACGGGAGTTCATCGAAGCGGCCAAGGTGAGCGGCGCCTCGCCCTGGCGGATCATCCGCAGGGAGATCCTGCCGAACGTGGTGACACCACTGCTGGTGCAGGCCACGTACATCCTTCCCAGTTTCGTGACGATCGAGGCCGGTCTCTCGTTCCTCGGCGTCGGCATCGTCGAGCCCACCCCCGACTGGGGCCAGATGTTCTCCAAGGCCTCGACCGAGCTCGTCCTGCAGAACGACATCACGTACATGTTCTTCCCCGGCGTCTCGATGGTCGTCTTCGTCGTCGCCTTCAACCTGCTCGGGGACTCGGTCCGGGACGCCTTCGATCCCAAGACGGCTCGCTGACCGAGAGCTTGTGGGCGTCCTCGCCCGGATACCGCACGGCCATTTCCTTCGCACCGGCGTACACACAGATGGGTGGAGACTTCAGTGATGAGTAGGGGCGGACGCCACACATATGCTGCTTTGTCCATATTTGCGGCCGGGGCACTCGTGCTCAGCGGCTGCAGCAAGGGCGGCAGCAGCGCCGGCGACAACGAGAAGAAGGACCAGCAGAACGCCAAGCGGCAGCAGGCCTCGATCAAGTTCGGCGGCGCGGCGGACTCGACAGGGCCCGCGGCCGCCGTGCCGGGCGCGAAGACCGGCGGCACCCTGGAAGTGCTGCAGCGCGACTCGTACGCGCACCTCGACCCGGCGCAGATCTACGTCTCCGACGAGGGCTCCCTTGCCACGCTGATCCACAGAGGCCTCACCGGCTACAAGGCGACCGGCAACGACGGCAGCAAGCACGAGGTCGTCGGCGACCTGGCCACCGACTCCGGTACCACCACGGACGGCGGCAAGACCTGGAAGTACACCCTCAAGGACGGCATCAAGTTCTCGGACGGGACGCCGATCACGTCCGCGGACTTCCGCCAGACCTTCGAGCGGCTCTTCGCGTCCTTCATCAACCAGGGCCCCACCTACCTCCAGCAGTGGATGGCCGACACCAACGGCGCCGACTACCGCAAACTGCTCCCGGACGGCCCCTACAAGGGCAAGCACCTGCCGGACAGCGTCCTGGAGACCCCGGACAGCAAGACCGTCATCTTCCACTTCAAGACCCCGCACCCGGACCTGCCGTACGCCCTCGCCATGGCGGGCTACGCCGTCGTCTCCAAGAAGGGCGACACGAAGGAGAAGTACGACAAGGCCCCGGTGACGAGCGGCCCGTACAAGATCCAGTCGTTCAAGTCCGGCAAGTCGATGGTGCTGGTCAAGAACACCGACTGGGACCCGAAGACGGACCCGATCCGCAACCAGTACGTGGACCAGATGGACTTCACGTTCAACGTCCAGTACGAGGACTCCACGAAGGCGCTGCTCGCGAACAGCGGCGCCGACCAGACCGGCGTCAGCTTCAACAACTCGGTGGACGCGGGCAACATCTCCCAGGTCCTCGGCGGCGACGCGGCCGTCAAGGCCCGCACGGTCGCCGGCTACCAGCCCTACGTCGGCCAGGTCAACATCAACCAGTCGCACAAGGCGCTGCAGGACAAGACGGTCCGCGAGGCCATCGCCTACGCCCTGCCGATCACCCCGATGATCCGCGCCTTCGGCGGCAGTTCCGCCGCGGAGGTCGCCGGCGGCTTCATCAGCCCGACCGTCAGCGGCTACGACGCGTCCTTCGACCCGTGGGGCAAGAAGAAGAACCCGGGTGGTGACGCGGCCAAGGCCAAGGCGCTGCTGAAGAAGGCCGGCAAGGTCGGCATGAAGCTGACCTACGGCTACATCAACACCCCCGAGGGCCAGCAGTACTCCGCCGCCATCGCCGCCGCGCTGGACAAGGCCGGCTTCAACGTCCAGCGCCAGGACATCCCGGCCGAGACCTTCTACGACCAGATCGGCAAGGTCGACAACAACTACGACATCTACCACTCCGCCTGGGGTGCCGACTGGCCGTCCGCCTCGACCGTGATCCCGCCGCTGTTCGACGGCCGCGCGATCGCCGACGGCTCGCCGAACTACTCGCACATCAACGACTCCAAGGTGAACGCCGACATCGACGCGGCGAACCAGATCACCGACCCGGTCAAGTCGGCGGCCGCGTGGGAGAAGATCGACCAGTACCTGGCCAAGGACGTCATCAACGCCGTCCCGACCATCTACTACAAGCAGGTCCAGATCGCCGGTTCCAAGGTCGGCGGCCTCGTCTACGACGACGTGATCGGCGGCATCGACCCGCGTCGCCTCTACATCAAGTAACCCCACCCGCCCGACCGGTACCCGGTGCGTGCGCCCCTCGGGTCGACACCGCACCGGGTACCGCCCGGCCCGCCGACGTCAGAAAGCCCCCTCGCATGCTGCGCTTCCTCGTCCGCCGGATCCTCGGTGCCGTCGTCATCCTCTTCTTGTTGAGCATCGTGACGTTCTTGCTGTTCTTCGGGATGCCGCGCGACCCGGCGCTGCTGATGTGCGGCAAGACGTGCAATCCGACGAGTCTCGCCAACATCCATCATGTGCTCGGCCTCGACAAGTCGATCCCCGAGCAGTACTGGATCTTCCTGCACAACCTGATCCTGGGCAGCGACAAGTTCGCCCAGGGCCCCTGCCCCGCCCCCTGCTTCGGGTACTCGTACCACACCAACGACCCGGTCTGGTCGACCATGATGGACCGGCTGCCCACCACCATCTCGCTCACCCTGGGTGCCGCCGTGGTCTTCCTGATCGTGGGTCTGGGCACCGGGATGCTCGCCGCCTGGCGGCGCGGCACCCTGCTCGACAAGACGGTCACCGCCGGCTCCATGGTGCTCAGTTCGATGCAGATCTACTTCCTGGGCCCGCTGGCGCTCGCCGTACTGGTCTACCAGTCCCACATCTTCGACAAGCCGGGCTACCACAACTTCACCGGGGACCCGATCACCTGGTTCACCGGACTGATCATCCCCTGGGTGGTGCTGTCCACGATCTTCGCCTCGCAGTACACCCGTATGGCGCGCTCGTCGATGATCGAGCAGCTCCAGGAGGAACACGTCCGCACCGCCCGCGCCAAGGGCATGTCCCGCAGATACGTCTTCTTCCGCTACGCCTGGCGGGGCTCGCTCATCCCGATCGTCACCATCTTCGGCATCGACCTCGGCTCGCTGCTCGGCGGTGCCATCATCACGGAGTACACCTTCGGACTGCCCGGTCTCGGGCGACTCGCGGTGGAATCCGTGCAGTTCAGCGACCTGCCGCTGCTGCTGGGCGTCATGCTGTTCTCCGCCTCCATGATCCTGCTCTTCAACATCATCGTCGACGCGGCCTACGCGTTCATCGACCCGCGCGTCCGGCTGTCCTAGGCCGGGCAGGAGGAGAACTGCCGTGACCACTCTGACCAAGGACGCCGGTACCCCCGCGCCGGCCGACTCGGGTGCCTTCCTCTCGGTGCGGGACCTGCACGTCAGCTTCAAGACCGAGGACGGCGTGGTGCGGGCCGTGGACGGGCTGTCGTTCGACGTGGAGCGAGGCAGGACGCTCGGGATCGTCGGCGAGTCGGGGTCCGGGAAGTCGGTCACCAACCTGACCATCCTCGGCCTGCACAACCCCCAGTTCACCACCGTCGAGGGCGAGATCCTCCTGGACGGCCAGGAGTTGATCACCGCCCGCGAGTCCGAGCTGGAGAAGGTGCGCGGCAACAAGGCCGCGATGATCTTCCAGGACCCGCTCACCGCGCTGTCCCCCTACTACACGGTCGGCCGGCAGATCGCCGAGCCGTTCATGAAGCACCGGGGCGCCTCCAAGCGGGCGGCCTGGGACCGGGCGGTCGAGATGCTCGCCAAGGTCGGCATCCCCAACCCGAAGGAGCGGGCGAAGGACTACCCGCACCAGTTCTCCGGCGGCATGCGCCAGCGCGCGATGATCGCCATGGCCCTGGTCTGCGACCCCGACCTGCTCATCGCCGACGAGCCGACCACCGCCCTGGACGTGACCGTGCAGGCGCAGATCCTGGACCTGCTCAAGGACCTGCAGCAGGAGTTCGGATCGGGCATCATCTTCATCACCCACGACCTGGGGGTGATCGCCGACATGGCCGACGACATCATGGTGATGTACGCGGGCAGCGCGGTGGAGCGCGGCACCACGGACGAGGTCCTGCGCGCCCCCCAGCACCCCTACACCTGGGGCCTGCTGAACTCGATGCCGCGCCTCGACTCCGACCTGGGCACGCCGCTGCACCCGATCCCCGGTACCCCGCCCTCCCTGCTGACCCCGCCCTCCGGCTGCCGCTTCCACCCCCGGTGCACCTTCCAGGACCGGGTCGGCGGTACCCGCTGTGCCACCGAACGCCCCCTGCTGGCTCCCGACCGCGCCTCGGCCTGCCACCTCACGGCCGACCAGAAACGCACCATCTTCCTCGAAGAGATCAAGCCCCGGCTGGGCTAGGAGACGACACCTCATGACCCAGGACATGGTCCTTCCCGCCCCGCGCGAGGCAACCGCCGGCGAACCGCTGCTGGAGGTCTCCGGTCTGACCAAGTACTTCCCGGTCAAGGGCGGCTTCCCGATCCGGCGCACGGTCGGGCACGTCCAGGCCGTGGACGGCATCGACCTGACCGTACACGTGGGGGAGAGTTTCGGCCTGGTCGGCGAGTCCGGCTGCGGTAAGTCCACGACGGGCCGCCTGATCACCCGCCTGCTGGAACCGACGGACGGCACGATCAACTACCGCGGCCAGGAGATCGGCCACGCCTCACGCAGGCAGCTGGCGCCGATCCGCTCCGAGATCCAGATGATCTTCCAGGACCCGTACTCGTCGCTGAACCCCCGCCAGACCGTCGGCAAGATCGTCTCAGGCCCGATGGAGATCAACAACATCAACCCGGCCGGCGGCCGCGAGAAGCGGGTCCGCGAGCTGCTGGAGATCGTCGGCCTGAACCCGGAGCACTTCAACCGCTTCCCGCACGAGTTCTCCGGCGGCCAGCGCCAGCGCATCGGGGTGGCCCGCGCCCTGGCCCTGGAGCCGAAGCTCATCGTCGCCGACGAGCCGGTCTCCGCCCTGGACGTCTCCATCCAGGCCCAGGTCGTCAACCTCCTGCAGCAGGTCCAGCAGGAGCTGGGCATCGCGTTCCTGTTCATCGCCCACGACCTGGCGATCGTGCGGCACTTCTCGCAGCGGGTCGCGGTCATGTACCTCGGCAAGATCATCGAGGTCGGCGACCGGGAGGCGATCTACAGCCGCCCCCGCCACCCCTACACCCACGCCCTGCTGTCCGCCGTCCCCGAGGTCAGCCTCACCGACGACGGCGAGTCGGCGGGCCGCGAACGCATCCGCCTCGCCGGCGACGTCCCGTCCCCGATCTCCCCGCCCTCCGGCTGCCGCTTCCGCACCCGCTGCTGGAAGGCCCAGGACAAGTGCGCGACGGAGGAGCCCCCGCTGGTCCGGATCTCCGGCAACCACGAGGGCCACCTCACCGCCTGCCACTTCCCGGAGGACCCGACGACCGAGGCCCGGGACGAGGACATCGTGCTGGACCCGGCGCTGGCGGCGCTGGAGGAGGACTAGCCCCCCACAGCGGGACCACACCGTGGCAGCCCACGGCCGCCACGGTGCGGTCCTCGCCCCGGCGGCCAGTGCGGACGGCGTGCGCCGCGGCCTCGACGGGTCCGTGGCCTACGGGGCCGCTCCCGCGGGCCGCCTCCGGGACAGCGGGCGGGGAACGCACCACGGCCGCCGTCGTGCTCAGCGCGGGCCTGCGACGGTGATGATCTCGGGGCTGTCGGAGGTGACCGGCCCGCGGGTCCAGTCCCCGTACTGGTCGACGACCTCCAGGCCGGCCTCGGCCAGGAAGCCGGACAGGGCGTCGAGGCCGAGAAATCGCAGGGTCGAACGGCACACCTGAGGCTGCGTCCAGGCCTCGCCCTCGTACGTCTCCGTGAAGGTCACCCGGTCTCCCGCCGGTGGCCCGTCGACCTCGTGCCAGACCCGGACCTGACGTCCGTCCCCGTCGGCGAGCCGGCGTACCCGGTCCGGCGTCCAGGACTCCCAGGCGCGGGCGGTCGGGTTGCGGGTCTCGAAGACGAACCGGCCGGTCGGGCCGAGGGCGGTGCGTACGGCGGCCAGCGTGGCGCGCACCTCCTCGTCGCCGAGCAGTTCCTGGAAGGCGTGACCGGTCATCACGGCGAGATCGAAGCCGTGGCCGTCCCACCGGCGGGTACGCAGATCGCCGAGCACCCACTCGACCGCGGGTTCGGCCCGGCGTGCCTGCACGAGCATCGCCGCGGCCGGTTCGAGCCCCATCAGCCGCCCGCCGTGCCCGGCGGCCCGCGCCCCGCGCAGCAACCGCCCGGTCCCGCAGCCGACATCGAGCACCGACCCGGCGGACATCACCAGGTCCAGGTAGAAGTCGTCACCCGGCCCCCACGGGTTGAGGCTGTCGTAGAGCGCGGCGAGCGAGAGGTCCGCGTACGAATGATCGACCACCGCGGCAGTGTGCCACATGATGTTGAACGCAGGGTCAGGAACGACCGTCTTCTTGAACTTCTATCAACTTCCACTGGACTGCGGGTGCTTGGTCACATAGAGCTGTGGGTACCGGACCTGGACCGGGCGACGGAGTCCTGGGGCTGGCTGCTGGGGGAGACGTACGTGGTGGTCGGGCGATCACCGGCGATGCGGGGTGGTGGCGCGGGCATGACCGGATGCGGCCGGGCCGAACCACCTGGTGTTCCGCACAGCGGACCGGACGACGGTCGACGCGCTGACGGAAGCGGCTCCGGCGCACGGGTGGACGTTGCTGTTCCCGGACCGCCACCCGTTCGCGGGCGGCCCGGATCACTACGTGGCGTACCTGGAGAACGAGGCCGGCTTCGAGGTGGAGCTGGTGGCTCAGGAATGAGCGGCTTGCAGTGCGCTGACGAAGGCGGCGAAGGAGCCGGGGCGGAAGGTGAGGGTGGCTCTGGCGGGGGCTTTGGAGTCGCGGACGGATATGTGGGTCCTCCGATGGGCGACTTCGACGCAGTCGTTTCCCTCGCCTCCGCCGGAGAATGACGACTTCTTCCACGCGGTGGGGGTGATCATGCCGATCCTCACAGCTCCTTGGCCAACTGATGGATGAGTTCGCGTGATTGCCGCGGGGGCAGGGCCTGTTCCGTCACCCTACGGAAAAGCTTTCGAAAGTGCTCCAACTGGGCCTGGGAGTCCACGAACGCCGTTCCGTGCGGGGCGTCACGCACGACGGTGTCGAGATGGGGGACCGCTCCTCCCAGGTGCACCATGCTGCTGCCGGCGCCGGCGAAGTCGTCGAGAGCGAACGGGACGACCCGAACGATCACATGGTCGGCCTCGGACATGTCCAGGATGCGCGTCAATTGGGTCCTGAAGGCGTCGCGTCCGGCCACCTTGAGGCGTAGGGCCGCTTCGTGGATCACGACTTCGTACGGCGTGGGGTCGGGGCCGGTGATGACGACCCTGCGCTTCATCCGGTGCTCCACTCGTAGGTCCACCTCGGTGGCCGGGAACTCCGGGTTCATGAAGGCGAAGAGCGCTCTGGCGTAGGCCTCCGTCTGGAACAGGCCCGGCACATGGATGACCGCCACGTCGTGGCGGAACCTGGCGTGGTGGTCCAACTCGGCGAGGTCCTGGTAAGCGGCAGGGAGAACGCCCCTGTACTCCTCCCACCAGCCTCGCGTCCGGTCGGTCGCCATGGCCGCCAAGGCGTCGACCAACCCCTCATCCGGGCAAGTGTAGGTGGCCGCCAGCCGACGAACCCGCTGTTCACTCACTCCGGCGATCCCGGATTCCATCTGACTCATCTGGACCGAGTTCACCCCTAGTAGGCCTGCGGCCTCGGTCGCCTTGAGTCCGGCGGCTTCGCGCAGCCTTCGGAGTTCGGTCCCCAGGCGCACCTGGCGTGCCGTCGGGTGCCGTCGTGCTGGCACGGCGTCCTCCTTTCCTCAAAGTCCCTGAGGGGGGCACTCGTTCGGGGTCAGATTACGCGACGCGCTTGTAGTGAATGAAATTTATGACCTACCGTCGGTGATGTAACGGACACGCTGTGGAAGTGCACCGCACCGCTGCCGTGCGGCGATGCCACCGCGCGTGAAACCCCCTCATCTGCCTGGAGTTGATGACGCATGCCCGAAACCTGGGACTACACGCTCTACGTTCCCAACGACCTGAGAGCAGTGACGATCTCTCGCCGCACCCTGCGCCTGATCCTGACCATGCACGGCCTGATCGGCTTCGCCGACACCGCGGAGCTGCTCGCCGCGGAGCTCGTCTCCAACGCCGTACGGCACACGAAGGGGCCGGCCGCGCTCAGGGTCCGGCGCTCCCCGGAGGGTGTGGTGTGGATCGGGGCGTGGGATGCGGATCCCGTGCCTCCGGAGCCGCCGGGGTCGTTGGAAGCGGTGACGGATCTTGAGGAGGCGGGGCGGGGGCTGGGGCTGGTGGTCGCGTGCGCGGACTGCTGGGGCTGGCAGCCGTCCGCCCGGTTCGGGGAGCGGGGCAAGTACGTGTGGTGCGAGTTGGGGGTGGCGTGATGGTGGGGTCGTCGCATGAGGCGTTGCACCGGATCTTCCAGAAGGATCCGGGTTTGCTGACGCATGCGTTACAGCGGGTACTGGGCGTCCCGTTTCCGGAGCCGCGGGAGATCGCGGCGCTGAACGTGGATCTGACGGAGATCGAGCCGGTCGAGCGTCGGGTGGACACGTTGCTGCGGGCAGAGACCGACAAGGGGACCTACCTCCTCGTGGTCGAGTCGCAGGGGGAGGTGGACGGCCGTAAGCGGGGGAGCTGGCCCTACTACCTGTCGTACTTGTATGAGAAGTACCGGTGTGAGCCGGTACTGATCGTGATCACCCAGAGCAGTACGACGGCGCGATGGGCGTCGCAGCCGATCAAGCTCGGCTTTCCCGGGTGGGAGTCGCTGATCGTGCGGCCGCTGGTGCTGGGGCCGGACAACGTTCCCTTGATCGCGGACGTGCGGGAGGCAGAACGGGACGTACCCCTTGCGGTGCTCTCGGCCATGACACACGGGCGGGGCCCGAACGCTGCGGCCATACTGGAATCGCTCGCAGCGGCCTTGAAGACCATCGACCGTGACAGTGCCGCGGTCTTCGTGCAGTTCGTCGATTCGTGCCTGGTCGATCCCCGGGCGAAGCAGATCTGGAGGGACCTGATGACGGCGATCCAGTACTTCTGGCGGCACCCGCTGGCGGAGCAGGTGCGGGAGGAAGGCCGGGAGGAAGGCCGGGAGGAAGGCCGGGAGGAAGGCCGGGAGCAGGGGCGTGTTCAGGAGCGTGCCGAGATGGTCCTGCGGGTCCTGGAATGGCGTGGTGTCCCGGTGAGTGACGCGGTCCGTGAGCGGGTGGACGCGTGTACCGACCTGGACAAGCTCGAAATCTGGGCCCAGCGGGCGGTGCACGTCACGGACGCTGCGGAGTTGTTCGTCGAGTCCTGAACGTCGGGGCTCGGGTGCGGGTCGGGGAAGCCCGACCCGTGATCCGTACTTGGCGGGAAGGGTGCGTGACGGTGACCGGTCCGAGGCGGCGAGGGCGTAAGGTGCCCGTCCATGTCCGCCGCTGAGCACCCCCCTTCCCTGCTGCGCAACTCCGGTTTCCTGCGCCTCGCGTCCGCCCGCGTCATTTCCGTCCTCGGCAACGGGTTCGCCCGGATCGCGCTGGCCTTCGCGGTACTGGCGCTGCCCGGCGCGACCCCCGGCGACCTCTCGCTCGTCGTCGCCTGCCAGGCGGTCCCGCAGCTCGCCCTGGTCCTGGTGGGCGGGGTGATCGCGGACCGGGTCTCGCGCTCCGCGCTGATGGCCGTGGCAGACGTGCTGGGTGCCCTGTCCTACGGCGGACTCGCGGCCATGGTGCTCAGCGGCCACGCCCCCGTCGCCGCGCTGTGCGCCCTCGCCGTCACGGCGGGGACGGCGACCGCCCTCTTCTCTCCCGCGATGGACGGGGTCATCCCGCAGCTGGTGCCGTCCGAGGCCCTCCAGCGGGCCAACGGTCTGCTGCGCGTCGGCACCAACACCGCACTCCTGCTGGGGCTGGCCCTGTCGGGCGTGACCGTCGCATGGGTCGGAGCGGGCTGGGCACTTGCCGTCAACGGCCTGTCCTTCGTGGTCAGCGCGGCGCTCACGTCGTCCCTGCGGCTGAGCCGGCGGCCCCGGAAGTCCGCCTCGGGCTGGGCCGACCTGCGCGAGGGGTGGCGGGAGTTCGCCTCGCGGCAGTGGCTGTGGGTGGTCGTCGTCCAGTTCTCCCTGGTGATGGCCGCGACGAACGCCAACGCCGGCGTCCTCGGTCCGCTGGCCGCGAGCGCCCACTTCGGCGGGGCCCGAGCATGGTCCCTGGTGGTCGCCGCGCAGGCGCTGGGCGCCGTGGCGGGCGCCGGGATCGCGGCCCGCGCGCGCGTCGCCCGGCCGATCCTGGCGGCGGTCCTGTTCACCCTCCCGTCCGCCCTGCCGCCGGCCCTCCTCGGGGCCGGAGCACCGCTGTGGGCCGTTGCCGTGGGCGCCTTCACGGCCGGCGTCAGCCTCGACTTCTTCGGCGTGCTGTGGGCCACCACCATCCAGCGCGAGGTCCCCGAGGAGGCCCTGTCCCGGGTCAGTTCCTACGACTGGTTCGGCTCACTCTCCCTCGCCCCGCTCGGCCTCGCGCTGGCCGGGCCCGCCGCCGACGCCTTCGGCACCGACCGGATGCTGGTCGTCAGCGCCACCTTGATCGCCACCGCCACCCTGGCCGCACTCCTGGCGCCCGGGGTCCGGTCGCTGCGGGCGGCACCGGCGGCGCACCGGCGGGGGCTCCTCGAAGCCGAGACGTCCTCCTGAGGGTGCCTCACGGCAGTGAGAAGGGCCCGCACCTGGGGAGGTGCGGGCCCTTGCTCCCCTGGAGCGGACGTTCAGGGGCTCGGGTCAATGGGCCGGTGAAAGTCCGTTCCGCAGGCGGCGGCTGACGGAAAGGGGTGTGTCAGGCCGCGGCCTCGGGGTCCTTGGACAGACGCGGGGCCGGAAGGGTCTCCCGGGTCTCAGGATAGTGGCACGCGGTGAGGTGGCCGGGCTTGTTGCCGTCGGCCTGGACCAGCGGCGGGGCCTCCGTGGCGCACTTCTCCGTCGCCTTCCAGCAGCGGGTGCGGAAGCGGCAGCCGGAGGGCGGGTTGATCGGGGACGGGACGTCACCGACCAGGCGGATCCGCTCGCGCGGCTCCACGTCCACCGTCGCCTCGGGCACGGCCGACAGCAGGGCCCGCGTGTAGGGGTGGCGCGGGTTGTCGTACAGGTCCTCGCGGTCGGCGATCTCCACGATCTTGCCGAGGTACATGACCGCGACCCGCTGCGAGAAGTGCCGCACGATCGCCAGGTCGTGGGCGATGAAGACGAAGGCGATGCCCAGCTCCTGCTGGACCTTCTGCAGGAGGTTGACGACCTGGGCCTGGATGGAGACGTCCAGGGCGGAGACCGGCTCGTCGGCGACGATGAGCTTCGGCTCCAGGGCCAGGGCGCGGGCCACCCCGATGCGCTGGCGCTGGCCGCCGGAGAACTCGTGCGGGAAGCGGTTGAAGTGCTCCGGGTTCAGGCCGACGATCTCCAGCAGCTCGCGGACCCGCTTCTCGCGGCCGCCGGCCGGGTTGATGTTGTTGATCTCCATCGGACCGGCGACGATCTTGCCGACGGTCTGGCGGGGGTTCAGCGACGCGTACGGGTCCTGGAAGATCATCTGGATCTCGGACCGGATCGGCGCCAGCTGCCGGCGGCTGGCGTGCGTGATGTCCTGGCCGCGGTAGTTGATCGTGCCGCCCGTCGGCTCCAGCAGGCGGGTGATCAGCCGGCCGGTCGTCGACTTGCCACAGCCGGACTCGCCGACCAGGCCCAGGCTCTCGCCCTCGGCGACCTGGAAGTCGAGGCCGTCCACCGCCTGCACCGCGCCGACGGTCCGCTTGATCGGGAAGCCGCCCTTGATCGGGAAGTGTTTGGTCAGCCCGGAGACGTCCAGGAGGGGGTTGGTGTTGCTCATGGTCGTGAAGTCCCGTCTCGTGTCCGTCAGTTGTGGCCGGCAGTGGCCGCGTAGTCGGCGAAGAGCTCGTCGCGCGTGCTCAGCTCCAGATGGCAGGCGGAGCCCCGGCCCTCGACCAGTTCGAGCACCGGCTGGACGCTGGAGCACTTGCCGCCCGGCACCTTCTCCGCGAACGCGCAGCGCGGGTGGAAGCGGCAGCCGGACGGGGGGTTGAGCAGCGACGGCGGGGAGCCGGGAATCGGCGACAACGGCACGTCGACCGGACCGTCCAGAGCCGGCATGGAGTTGAGCAGACCCAGCGTGTACGGGTGCTGCGGATTGCCCAGCACCTGCTTCTTGGTCCCCCGCTCCACGCACCGGCCGCCGTACATCACCAGGACGTCGTCCGCGATGTCGGCGATGACTCCGAGGTCGTGGGTGATGAAGATGATCGCCGTGCCGAACTCCTGCTGGAGGTCCTTGAGCAGGTCCATGATCTGGGCCTGGACCGTCACGTCGAGCGCCGTGGTCGGCTCGTCGGCGATCAGCAGCTCGGGGTCGCAGACCAGGGCCATCGCGATCATCGCGCGCTGGCGCATACCGCCGGAGAACTGGTGGGGGTAGTCGTCGACGCGGACGTCCGGCTGCGGGATCCCGACCCGCTTCAGCATCTCGATCGCCCGCGCCCGCGACTCCCTCTTGGAGGCACCGGTGTGCTTGCGGTACACCTCGGAGATCTGCGTGCCGATGGTGTGGTACGGCGAGAGCGAGGCAAGCGCGTCCTGGAAGATCATCGACATCTTGTTGCCGCGCAGCTTCTCCAGCTCCCGCTCGGAGGCGGTGAGCAGCTCCTTGCCGTCGAGCAGGATCTCGCCGTCGATCGCGGTGCGGTCGCGGTCGTGGAGACCCAGGATCGTCAGGTTGGTGACGGACTTGCCTGAGCCCGACTCACCCACGATGCCGAGCGTCTTGCCCTTCGCGAGGTCGAAGGAGAGCCCGTCGACGGCCTTGACGATGCCGTCCTCGGTGGAGAAGTGGACCCTTAGGTCCTTGACGGAAAGGAACGGCTGCTGATCGGTGCTCGTCACGGGGACGCTCCTGGGGGTGATGCGGGGGGTAGGGGGTAAGGGCGGAGGTCAGGCGAGCCGGATCCGCGGGTCGATGAAGGCGTAGGCGGCGTCGACGATGATGTTGAAGAACACGATCGCCGCCGCGGACAGCACCGTGACGCCGAGCAGCATCGGCAGGTCGCTCTGGTTGACGGAGGTCACCGCGAGGCGGCCGATGCCCTGGAGGCTGAAGACCTGCTCGGTGATGATCGCGCCGCCGATCAGCGTGCCCAGGTCGATGCCGAACAGCGTGACGATCGGGCCCATCGCGCCGCGCCAGGCGAAGCGCAGGAACACGTTGGCGCCGGAGAGGCCCTTGGCGCGGGCGGTGCGGACGTAGTCCTCGCTGAGCTGCTCGACCAGCTGCGAGCGGGCCATACGGGTGTAGTTGGCCGTGAAGATGATCGACAGCACGATCCACGGCAGCAGCAGCCCGGAGAACCACTGGACGGGGTTCTCGGTCAGCGCCGTGTACGAGGGCTGGTCGAGGATGCCCGTCTTGAAGGTCAGGAAGTACAGCGCGATGTAGCCGACGAAGTAGATCTGCAGCGAGGAGCCGAGCAGCGACGCCGAGCTCGCGAACTTGTCCAGGAACTTGCCCTGCTTGAGCGCGGCGACCATGCCGGTGCCGACACCGAAGGTCAGGAAGATGACGGCCGAGCCGAAGGCGAGCGAGAGGGTCAGCGGCAGCCGGTCCATGATCGTGCCGAAGACGGGCTCGTTGTTGGCGAAGGAGTAGCCCAGGCACGGCGCGTTGCAGTGCCCGAAGCCGGTGTACTCACGCCCGACGAAGATGCCCTTGAGCCAGGACCAGTACTGGACCGGGATCGGATGGTCGATGCCCAGGTTGTGCCGAATCTGCGCCAGCGAGGCCGGCGTGCAGTTCTTGCCGCAGGACATCATGGCCGGGTCACGCGGGACGGCGTAGAAGAGCCAGAACGTGATCGCACTGATGATCAACAGAATGACCAGCGCGCCGATCGTACGGCGGACAAGGAAGCGGAACATGGGGTCAGGACTTTCCGGACGGGGCGCCGTTGCCGGGGCGTGAGGGGTGTGGAGCCGGTGGGGAGGCGGCCCCGGTGGGGCCGCCTCCTGATGCCGTGTGGCGCCTACGCCTTGGCGTAGAGCCGCGTGAGCGCGATGCCGGTGTTGCCGGAGTCGTAGACGAAGCCGCCGACCTTCGAACCGTGCATCCAGTTGCGGATGGCGTGGTAGTCCGGGACGCAGGCCGCGAGCTCCATGACCTGCTTGTCGATCGCGCCCCAGGCCTTGTTGGCCTCGTCCGCGTCGGTGATCAGCGACGCGGCCGCGATGGCCTTGTCGACGCTCGCGTTCTTCAGCTGGGCGTAGTTGCTGCGGCCGTCGCCGATGTTGTCGCCGTCCCAGCAGGGGTAGAAGACCGAGTAGCCGCCCGGCCAGTCCGGGCTCCAGCCGGCCGCGAACAGGTCGTAGGTGTTGTCGATCTTGCCGATCTGGGTGTAGAAGGTCGACTTGTCGAGCTGCTTGTTGACCACCGTGAAGCCGGCGGCCTCCAGCGCGTTCTTGATCGCGACGGCCTGCTTCACCGCGTTGTCCGACGTCTGGTAGGCGATGACCAGCTTCTGACCGAGCTTGCCGGCCTCCTTCAGGAGGGCCTTGGCCTTGGCCGGGTCGCCGCCGGGCTTCGTCTTCTTGCCGTAGAGGTCGAAGTCCGTGTAACCGGGGGTCACCGGGCTGAAGATCGTGGTGGCGATCTCGCTGGTGGACGCACCGCCGCGGATGGTCTGCAGCTGCTGGTTCGGCCACGCGTAGTTGATCGCCTGGCGGACCTTGACGTCCGTGATCCGGGTGGTGTTGATCGGCCAGTAGTAGGTGACCGTGTCGACCGCGGTGAGCACCCGCTGCTTGAGCTTCGCGTCGGTGAGGACCGTGGCGATCCGCTCCGGGGCGATCTCGTTGAAGATCGACATCGTGTACTGGTCGTTGCCCTTGTCCGCGATGTAGCGGTCGGTCGACGCCAGCAGCTCGAAGCCGAACTGGAAGAGGTACTTGTCCGGGTAGGCGTTGCGGATCGGGTCCGTCGCCGCGTCCCAGTGCTCGTTGCGGGTGTACGTCAGGGACTTGCCGATGTCGCGGGCGGAGATCTTGTACGGGCCGCAGGAGAACGGCTGCTTGTCGTACTTCTCCTTGGTGTCCTTCGACTTCTTCACGAAGGAGTACGCGCGCTCGGCGAGCGTGAAGTTGAAGTCACCGCGGGCCTGGTTGAGGCGGAAGGTGATGGTCCGGCCGTCGATCTCGATGGAGTCGAGGTGCTTGCCCTCGTAGGGGCCCGTGTACTTGTCACCGCCGACCAGGAACTGCTGGACGTAGCGCGGGCCCTCGGTCACGAAGGAGGCGAAGAGGCGCTCGAAGGTGTGGCGGACGTCGTCCATGGAGAGGTCGGAGCCGTCCTCCCACTTGATGCCGTCCTTGATCGTGAACGACCAGGTCTTGCCGCCGTCCTTGGCGGTGCCCGCGTCCGTGGCCACGTCGCCGACGAGGGTGGCGCCGCCCTTGGAGTCGAGCTTGTAACCGGTCAGGCCACGCATGATCGGCGTGGTGATCAGGATCTCGGTGGAGACGTAGATCTGGGCCGGGTCGAGGTGGTCCATGTCGAACTGGTCGAGGCCGTAGATCGTCCCGCCCTTGACCGCGCCGGCGACCTCGGGGGCCGGGCCGGTCGAGTCGGCCTTGGTGCCGACCGCGATCTTGCTCTGCTTGGCCTTGCTGACCGACGGGATCTTGTTGCCCGACGACTTGCTGCCGCCGCCGCCACAGGCGGTCAGCACCGCGCTGGAAGCGGCGACCACGCCGGTGGCGATCATGAAGTTTCTGCGGGAAAAAGACACAGCAACCCTGCCTTATGGGTGGGACGGGACCAGCCGGACGACGTTGACCGGACCGGCAGATGAGAGAGGGGTCAGCGCTTGGACTTCGGGTCGAGCGCGTCGCGCGCCGAGTCCCCGAGCAGGTTGAACGCCAGGACGAAGATCACCATGGCCAGACCCGGGAAGAGCATGAAGGTGAAGTCCTGGGTGTAGAACTGGGCGCCTCGCTGGATCATGACGCCCCAGTCGGGGGTCGGGTCGATCATGCCGACACCGAGGAAGGCGAAGCCCGCCTCCGCGGTCACGTAGGCCGGAAGCATGAGCGTGGACTGGATCAGGATCGGGGTCCACAGGTTCGGCAGCAGTTCCTTGAACACGATGCGCGCCGGCGACGCCCCCGTCACCTTGGCGGCCTCGACGAACTCCCGCTCGCGCAGGCCGAGTACCTGGCCGCGCAGCAGACGGGCGATCGACGCCCAGCCGAAGAACGACATCATGAAGATGAGGGCGACGGCCCGCAGCCACGTCGGGATGTTGTCGTCGGCGGCGACGAAGAGACCGAACACCACCGGCATGAAGGCGATGATGAACAGCGTCGAGGGGATCGACAGCACGATGTCGATGATCCGGCCGACGAAGTAGTCCGTCTTGCCGCCCAGGTAGCCCGCGGTCACGCCCACCACGACGCCGACGACGGTGGTGATCAGGGTGGCGGCCAGGGCGATGCCCAACGAGGTCCGGATGCCGTAGATCAGGAAGGTGAAGACGTCACGGCCCAGCTGCGGCTCGATGCCGAACCAGAACTGCGAGCTCATGCCGCCGTTGGCGCCCGCCGGGTACGAGAAGGCGTCGAGCAGGCTCGGGTCCTGGCTCGCGTACGTCGTGTACGGATCCTTCCCGTACAGCTTGGCTATCAGCGGTGCGGCCAGCGCGATCACGAAGAAGAAGATCACGATGATCGCCGATATGACGCCCGTACGGTCACGCTTGAAGCGCCGCCACGCGAGCTGTCCTGGGGACCTGCTCGCGCCGGCCTTCGAGTCGGGAGAAGTAGTCGACTTCTCGGCGCTCTCGTCGGTCACCTCGAGCGGGGCCGCGGATGGAGTTGGGGGGGTCATGGTGCTCCTGGCCCAAGGGAGGGTCTGATGACTCCGCAGGGCACGCTCCCCTACGGGCTACGCCGGACTTTTTCAACGCAATTCATTCAAGGTCAATAAATTCTGGGTCGACTTGGGTTTCTCTTTACTTTTTTTACTCGGGCTTGACCATTCCGTAGCTACGCGGGTAGCGCCTCGTAATCGCACCGTGCTTTAGTTCGGACTAATGGTGCGAAACGGGCAATGAGTTCGTTATGCGGACGCCAGGGTGCCGAAATGCGTACATCGGCAGGTCACAATCCAACGTTTCGGCATCGTTGCCCAGAGATCCATTGCGTCACCGTCACAAGATCCTCAAGACGGCCTCGGAGGGGCGTCCGCAATCGGGTGACGTGTCCCCCTAAAGGTCGGCATGGGGTCTTCGGAGCCCTCCGTTCGGGGCAGTGGGTGAGCGGTGTCGACCTGTTCGGTCGATATTGACCGATAGCGGGTCATATCGGGATCCGCCGGTCCATCGATCACCCTTCACGGAGGAGGCACGCCATGCGTTCAGCCACGCACGCCCGAGGGGCGGCCTGCGCGGTCGTGGTGGCGCTCGCCGCCACGGCCTGCGGGGGCGGCGGAGGCAGCGGGGGCGGCGGGGGCGGGAGCGGCGTGCTCAGCTCCTCCTGGGGCGACCCGCAGAACCCCCTGGAGCCGGCCAACACCAACGAGGTCCAGGGCGGCAAGGTGCTGGACATGATCTTCCGGGGTCTGAAGAAGTACGACCCGAAGACCGGCAAGGCCGAGGACATGCTCGCCCAGAAGATCGACACCGGCGACTCGCAGAACTTCACGATCACGCTCAAGGACGGCTGGACCTTCAGCAACGGCGAGAAGGTGACCGCCAAGTCGTTCGTCGACGCCTGGAACTACGGAGCGAGCCTCAGGAACAACCAGAAGAACGCCTACTTCTTCGGCTACATCCAGGGCTACGACAAGGTCCACCCGGCCGGCGGCTCGCAGAGCGCCGACACGCTCTCCGGACTGAAGGTGGTCGACGACAAGACCTTCACCGTCGCGCTCAACCAGAAGTTCTCCAGCTTCCCCGACACCCTCGGCTACGCGGCCTTCGCCCCGCTGCCGCGGACCTTCTTCACCGATCACGCCGGCTGGCTGGCGCAGCCGGTCGGCGACGGGCCGTACCGCATCGAGTCCTACACCAAGGGCTCGCAGATGTCCCTGAAGAAGTGGGACGGCTACCCCGGCGCCGACAAGGCACAGAACGACGGGGTGACCCTCAAGGTCTACACGGACAGCGACACCGCCTACACCGACCTCATCGCCGGCAACCTCGACCTCGTCGACGACGTTCCCGCGTCGCAGCTGAAGAACGTCAAGAGCGACCTCGGCGACCGCTACATCAACACGCCGGCCGGCATCATCCAGACGCTCGCCTTCCCCTACTACGACAGCGCCTGGAGCAGGAGCGGAGCGGAGAAGGTCCGCACCGGCCTCTCCATGGCGATCAACCGGAAGCAGATCACCGACACCATCTTCCAGAACACCCGCACCCCGGCCACCGACTGGACCTCGCCGGTGCTCGGCGCGGACGGCGGTTTCAAGGAAGGGCTGTGCGGGAGCGCCTGCGACTACGACCCGGCCCAGGCCAAGAAGCTCATCCAGGAGGGCGGGGGACTGCCCGGCGGCCAGCTCAAGATCACGTACAACGCCGACACCGGCTCGCACAGGATGTGGGTGGACGCCGTGTGCAACTCCATCAACAACGCTCTGGGCAACGACAAGGCGTGCGTCGGGAATCCCGTCGGTACGTTCGCCGACTTCCGGAACCAGATCGGGCAGCACAAGATGACCGGACCGTTCCGCGCCGGCTGGCAGATGGACTACCCGCTCATCCAGAACTTCCTGCAGCCGCTCTACTACACCAACGCCTCCTCCAACGACGGCAAGTGGTCCAACAAGGACTTCGACAAGCTCGTCGACCAGGCGAACGCCCAGACCGACACCGCCAAGGCCGTGTCCACCTTCCAGCAGGCCGAGGAAGTCGTCCGCGACAACATGGCCGCCATCCCGCTCTGGTACCAGAACGGCAGCGCCGGCTACTCCGAGCGGCTGTCGAACGTGGCTCTCAACCCGTTCAGCGTCCCCGTGTACAACGAGATCAAGGTCAGCTGAACCGGCATGGGACGCTACGTCGTCCGGCGGCTGCTCCAGATGATCCCGGTGTTCGTCGGGGCCACGCTGCTGATCTTCCTCATGGTCAACGTCATGGGCGACCCGATCGCCGGGCTGTGCGGTGAGCGGGCCTGCGATCCGGCGACCGCCGCCCAGCTGAAGAAGGAGTTCGGACTCGACAAACCGGTGTGGCAGCAATACCTCACCTACATGGGGAACGTCTTCACCGGCGACTTCGGTACGGCGTTCAACGGACAGCCCGTCACCGAGCTGATGTCCACCGCGTTCCCCGTCACCATCCGGCTGACGATCGTGGCCATCGTCCTCGAGATCGTCATCGGCATCACGCTGGGCGTGGTGACCGGACTGCGGCGCGGCCGGCCCGTCGACACCGGGGTGCTGCTGGCCACCCTGGTCGTCATCTCCGTACCGACCTTCGTCACCGGTCTGCTGCTCCAGCTGCTGCTGGGCGTGGAGTGGGGCTGGATCAAACCCTCCGTCTCCCCGGCGGCAGCCTTCGGCGAACTCGTCGTGCCGGGACTGGTGCTCGCCTCCGTGTCGCTCGCCTACGTCACCCGGCTGACCCGTACCTCCATCGCCGAGAACAAGCGGAGCGACTACGTCCGAACGGCCGTCGCCAAGGGGCTGCCCCGCCGCCGGGTCGTCACCAGGCACCTGCTGCGCAACTCGCTCATCCCCGTCGTCACCTTCATCGGCACCGACATCGGCGCGCTGATGGGCGGTGCGATCGTCACCGAGCGGATCTTCAACATCCACGGCGTCGGCTACCAGCTCTACCAGGGCATCCTGCGGCAGAACACCCAGACGGTGGTGGGGTTCGTGACCGTGCTGGTCCTGGTGTTCCTGGTGGCCAACCTCCTGGTGGACCTGCTCTACGCCGTACTCGACCCGAGGATCCGCTATGCCTGAGCAGCCGTTCGAACCGGACCGGGCGATCGCGGGGACCGGGGCGGGCGGGGCGATGGACCTCGCGACGAGCGAGGCGCAGACGCTGGAGCGGACACCGGGCGGGCCGCTGGGCACCGGCCCGGCCGCCAGGCCCCGCTCCCTGTGGTCCGACGCGTGGCGGGACCTGCGGCGCAACCCCGTCTTCATCGTCTCCGCCCTCGTCATCCTCTTCCTCGTCGTCATCTCCCTGTGGCCGTCCCTGATCGCCTCCGGCTCCCCCCTCAAGTGCGACCTCGCCAAGGCCCAGGACGGCTCGCAGCCAGGCGCTCCCTTCGGCTACGACGGACAGGGCTGCAACGTCTACACGCGGACCGTGTACGGCGCCCGTACGTCCGTCACGGTGGGCGTCTGCGCCACGCTCGGGGTCGGGCTGCTCGGGTCGGTGCTCGGCGGACTCGCCGGGTTCTTCGGCGGCATCTGGGACTCCGTGCTGTCCCGGATCACCGACGTCTTCTTCGCGATCCCGGTCGTCCTCGGCGGTCTCGTCCTCCTCTCGGTGGTGACGAGTAATACGGTCTGGCCGGTCATCGGGTTCATGGTGCTGCTCGGCTGGCCCCAGATCTCCCGGATCGCCCGCGGCTCGGTGATCACCGCCAAGCAGAACGACTACGTCCAGGCCGCCCGCGCCCTCGGCGCCTCCAACTCCCGGATCCTGCTGCGGCACATCGCTCCCAACGCGGTGGCCCCCGTGATCGTCGTCGCGACCATCGCGCTCGGCACCTACATCGCCCTGGAGGCGACCCTGTCCTACCTCGGCGTCGGGCTGAAGCCGCCCAGCGTCTCCTGGGGCATCGACATCTCCGCCGCCTCGCCCTACATCCGCAACGCCCCGCACGCGCTGCTGTGGCCCTCCGGGGCCCTCGCGCTCACCGTCCTGGCCTTCATCATGCTCGGCGACGCGGTGCGCGACGCCCTCGACCCGAAGCTGAGGTGAGCGCCGCCGTGCTGCTCGAAGTGCGTGACCTGCATGTGGAGTTCCGGACCCGGGACGGGGTCGCGAAGGCGGTCAACGGCGTCTCGTACGCCGTCGACGAGGGGGAGACGCTGGCCGTGCTGGGCGAGTCGGGGTCCGGGAAGTCGGTGACGGCCCAGGCCGTGATGGGGATCCTGGACGTGCCGCCGGGACGGATCGGCGGGGGCGAGATCCTCTTCCGGGGCCGCGATCTGCTGAGGCTGAAGAAGGAGGAGAGGCGGAGGATCCGGGGCGCCGAGATGGCGATGATCTTCCAGGACGCGCTGTCGGCGCTCAACCCGGTGCTGAGCGTGGGCGACCAACTGGGCGAGATGTTCGTCGTGCACCGGGGGATGTCCAGGAAGGACGCGCGGGCCAGGGCCGTGGAGCTGATGGACCGGGTGCGGATCCCGGCCGCCGCCCAGCGGGTGCGGGACTATCCGCACCAGTTCTCCGGGGGCATGCGCCAGCGCATCATGATCGCCATGGCGCTGGCCCTGGAACCGGCGCTGATCATCGCCGACGAGCCGACCACGGCGCTTGACGTCACGGTCCAGGCCCAGGTCATGGACCTGCTCGCGGAGTTGCAGCGCGAGTACCGCATGGGGCTCATCCTCATCACCCACGACCTGGGCGTGGTCGCCGACGTCGCGGACCGGATCGCCGTGATGTACGCGGGGCGGATCGTCGAGTCCGCCCCCGTGCACGACATCTACAAGGCGCCGGCCCACCCCTACACGCGCGGACTGCTCGACTCCATCCCGCGCCTCGACCAGAAGGGCCAGGAGCTCTACGCCATCAAGGGCCTGCCGCCCAACCTGATGGACATCCCTCCCGGATGCGCCTTCAACCCGCGCTGCCCGATGGCCCAGGACGTGTGCCGCACCGACGAGCCACCGCTGTACGAGGTGGATCGACACCGGGGCAGTGCCTGTCACTTCTGGAGGGAGTGCCTCAATGGTTGAGCGGGTGGTTGAGCCGATCCTGGAAGTGAGTGGACTGGTCAAGCACTACCCCTTGACCCAGGGCATCTTGATCAAGAAGCAGATCGGCTCCGTCAAGGCCGTTGACGGCGTCGACTTCGTGCTCGGCAAGGGTGAGACGCTCGGCATCGTCGGGGAGTCCGGCTGCGGCAAGTCGACGGTCGCCAAGATGCTCGTCAACCTGGAGCGGCCGACGGCGGGGTCGATCAGGTACAAGGGTGACGACATCACCAGGCTGAGCGGACGGGCACTCAAAACGGTCCGCCGCAACATCCAGATGGTCTTCCAGGACCCGTACACCTCCCTCAACCCCAGGATGACGGTCGGCGACATCATCGGGGAGCCGTACGAGATCCACCCGGAGGCGGCCCCCAAGGGCGACCGGCGCCGGCGCGTCCAGGAACTGCTCGACGTCGTGGGGCTCAACCCCGAGTACGTCAACCGCTATCCGCACCAGTTCTCCGGCGGCCAGCGGCAGCGCATCGGCATCGCGCGCGGGCTGGCGCTGCGCCCCGAGGTGATCGTCGCCGACGAACCGGTCTCCGCGCTCGACGTGTCCGTCCAGGCCCAGGTGATCAACCTGCTGGACCGGCTCCAGAACGACTTCGACCTGTCGTACGTCTTCATCGCCCACGACCTCTCGATCGTGCGGCACATCTCCGACCGGGTCGGGGTGATGTACCTCGGGCGGATCGTGGAGACCGGCAAGGACGAGGAGATCTACGACCATCCGACCCACCCCTACACCCAGGCCCTGCTCTCCGCGGTGCCGGTACCGGACCCGGAGGCGCGGGAGCGCCGGGAGCGGATCATCCTGAGCGGGGACGTGCCGTCGCCGACGGACATTCCGTCGGGGTGCCGGTTCCGCACGAGGTGCTGGAAGGCCGAGGAGCGGTGCGCGGTCGAGGTGCCGGCGCTCGCGGTGCCCGCCGCTTTCCGGCTCGTGCCGGGACCGGCGGCGCATGATTCCGCCTGTCACTTCGCGGAGGAGAAGCGGGTGGTGCCGCCGGACGATCTTGGCAAGGCGGGTGCATAACGGGGTGTATGCGCATCAATCGCGTTAACACGCAGGCAACTTCGCCGACCCGGTCTCGATATACGGACGCTGCACTCTTTTCAGCGTACGGCCGTGCGGGTGCCGTAAACGGGCCGGAGCGCGCCATGTCGCTCCGGCCCGTTGCCCCTTTTTGCGCCTGAACCGGCGCCGCTCTCGCGGACCTGGCTGGTGCTTCGTCGGGGTTCCTCAATGATGGGTTGCGGTGCTCTGTGGAGTGCTGTTGCTCAGCCCAGTCCGAGAGTGCGCCGGAGGAAGTCCAGCTGGAGCAGCAGCAGGTTCTCCGCCACCTGTTCCTGCGGGGTCATGTGGGTCACGCCCGACAGGGGGAGGACCTCGTGCGGGCGGCCGGCGGCCAGCAGGGCGCTGGACAGGCGCAGGGAGTGGGCCACCACCACGTTGTCGTCCGCCAGGCCGTGGATGATCATCATCGGGCGGTGCGGCTCGGCGGCGTCGACCAGGCCCGTGTCGTCGATCACCGAGTTGCGGCGGTAGACCTCCGGCTGTTTGCCGGGGTCGCCGAGGTAGCGCTCCTGGTAGTGGGTGTCGTACAGGCGCAGGTCGGTCACCGGGGCGCCCACCACCGCCGCGTGGAAGACGTCCGGGCGGCGCAGGGCCGCGAGGGCGGCGAGGTAGCCGCCGAAGGACCAGCCGCGGATCGCCACCCTGGTCAGGTCGAGGGGGAAGTCGGCGGCGAGCGCCTGGAGGGCGTCGACCTGGTCCTGGAGGACGGTCGCCGCGACGTCGTCCTTGATGGCCTTCTCCCAGGCGGGGGAGCGACCCGGGGTGCCCCGGCCGTCGGCGACGATCACCGCGAAACCCTGGTCGGCGAACCACTGGGAGGTCAGGTGGGCGTTGTGGGCGGCGACCACCCGCTGGCCGTGCGGCCCCCCGTACGGGTCGAGCAAAACCGGAAGGGGAGTGTCGCCGTGGTAGTCCCGTGGCATAAGCACGGCGCACGGAATTCGGCGTGCGCCCCCCTCGGTGAGCGTGACGCGCGGGGACAAACCGGGGTCTTCGGCGTACGACGTGACGGTCCACAGGTTCCCCCTGCCTCCGGCCGGGGGGACCCCCGTCTCCCTTCGGTCGCCGTCGTGCAGCACCTGGGCGCGGGCGCCGGGGCGGTCGAGGGTGGCGGAGACCAGTACGGTCACGCCCCCGGCGCGCACGGCCGTGTGCACGCCGGGTTCCTGCGACACACGCTCCACGCCGAGCTCGTTCACCCGGTAGACGTGCACCTCGCCGATCTCGGGGGACTCGGCCTCCTCGCCGGCGGACGCCGAAACCAGCACGTCGTCGGCGGTCACGTCGAGAACCGCACGGATGTGCAACTGGGGTCCCGTGAGCGGGCGTTCACCCACCGCGAGCACTCGGGCACCCCCCTCGTCGGCGATCCGGACCAGCTGTCCTGAGGGGCTCCAGCAGGGCACTCCACCGAACAGTTCAAGCCATGTTGGATCTTCGTCGGCGTGCACCATCCGGGTCGCCCCCGACCCCGGGTCCACGGCCAGGAACAGCTGGCTGCGCTGGTCGCGCGCCTGTACGAGCAGCAGCGGAGCACCCGCCTCTGACCAGTGCACATGCGCCACGTACGGATAGCGCGCCCGGTCCCAGGAGACCTCCGTGCGCTCCCCGTCGAGGCCGTGGACGAACAGGCGTACGTCGGCGTTCTCGGTGCCCGCCGCCGGGTAGGCGACATGATGTGGCTCACGCTCCGGGTGGGCGGGATCGGCGATCCACCACCGCTGCACCGGCGTGTCGTCCACGCGAGCCACGAGCAGCCGGTCGGACTGCGGCGACCACCAGAAGCCGCGCGAACGCCCCATCTCCTCGGCCGCGATGAACTCGGCCAATCCGTAGGTGACCTGTTCCGACTCCGGCTCGGCGAGCGCCCGGTCGCCCTCGCCCTCGGCGCCGACCACGCGCAGGGCGCCCGCCGCGACGTAGGCGACATGGCGGCCGTCGGGGGACAGGCGTGGGTCGATCACCGGCCCGGGGACGGTCAGTTCGCGTGCCGTACCGGCCCTGAGCTCGGCCGTGAAAAGCCGTCCTGACAAGGCGAAAGACGCCAACTCCAGGGTCGCGTCGGTGGCGTAGCCGACGATGCCGGCACCGCCCTCCCTGCTGCGTTCGCGACGGGCCCGCTCCTGCGGCGAGAGGTGCTCGTCGGCACCGCCGAGCAGGGTACGCGGGTCCGCCGCTAGGTGCTCCTCGCCGCTCGGTACGTCAAGGACCCACAGGGAGTTGGCGCGGTCGGTGCCGGAGCCGGAGCGCAGAAACGCCACGCGGGAGCCGTCGGGGGCCACGGTGAACGCGCGCGGCGCGCCGAGCGTGAAACGCTGGGTGCGGGCGTGCCGGCGGGGGAATGAGACAGCCTCGGTCGTCATCCCCCGACCATATTGGCCATGCGCCCCCTTGTGCGGCCGTGCGCCGAGCGATGCGCGAGCACGCATAGTTATGATCACTACCGCTGAGTGGGTATGAACCTGCTGGCGTGCGCTTGGAATTGCTGTACCGATCTACAACCCCCATAGTCCGAACCCCCCGCGTCCCTGGGATCTTTGGAGGTGAGCCGCCGTGGCACTCTCGATTTCGGCGGTGGTGCTGCTGGCGATCATCGTCTTCTTGTTGATCAAGAAGTCGGGTCTGAAGGGCGGTCATGCCGTGGTGTGCATGCTGCTCGGGTTCTATCTCGCCTCCTCGACCATCGCACCGACGATCAGCGATCTGACGACGAACGTCGCCAGCATGATCGGCAGCATCAAGTTCTGACCCCGGCCGCCTCCCGCACCGGTCGCCCCGGGCTGCGCGGCACCGCCGGTGCCGTTTCGTAGGGTGGGCACATGACGGAACTGCCCACCCGGCGTCTGTTGCTCGTGCACGCGCACCCGGACGACGAGTCGATCAACAACGGCGCCACCATGGCCCGCTACGCGGCCCAGGGTGCCCATGTGACGCTGGTCACCTGCACCCTGGGCGAGGGCGGCGAGGTCATCCCGCCCGGGCTGCGGCATCTCACCGGCCCCGCGCTGGGCGAGCACCGGCTCGGCGAGCTGGCCGCGGCCATGCGCGAGGTCGGCGTGGCCGACTTCCGGCTGCTCGGCGGACCCGGCCGCTACCACGACTCCGGAATGATGGGCGTGCCCGACAACGACGCGCCCGGCTGCTTCTGGCAGGCTGACGTCGACGAGGCCGCCGGGCACCTGGCCGAGGTCGTCCTGGAGACGCGCCCCCAGGTCCTCGTCACGTACGACGACAACGGCGGGTACGGCCATCCGGACCACATCCAGGCCCACCGCGTCGCCATGAGAGCCGTCGAGCTGGCCGCCGAGGCCGGCCACCGGGTCGCCAAGGTCTACTGGAACCGCGTCCCGCGCACCGTCGCCGACGCCGCCTTCGCCCGGCTCCGAGGCGACCTGCCGGGGCTGCCCTTCGCCAGGTCCGCCGCCGTCGACGACGTGCCGGGCGTGGTCGACGACCGCCGGGTCACCACCGAGATCGACGGCACCCCGTACGCGGCCGCGAAGGCCGCCGCGATGGCCGCCCACGCCACCCAGGTCGAGGTGGCCCCGCACGGCGCCCGCTACTTCGCGCTCTCCAACGAGCTGGCCCAGCCCCTGTTCACCACGGAGTTCTACGAATTGGTGGGCGGGGAGCCGGGCGCGCCGCGCGAGACCGACCTCTTCGCCGGCCTCGGGGAGGCGTCATGAGTTCCGGCGGACGCGGTTCGATGCTCGCGCAACCCCT
Source organism: Streptomyces sp. NPDC086777 (assembly GCF_040702065.1). Taxonomy (NCBI): domain Bacteria; kingdom Bacillati; phylum Actinomycetota; class Actinomycetes; order Kitasatosporales; family Streptomycetaceae; genus Streptomyces; species Streptomyces sp. NPDC086777. Next base: position 213,295 of record NZ_JBFBJI010000006.1, read on the forward strand.
GCGGGCACCCTCCGCCGGACGGGCCGCGGCCCTCGCCGGGCTGGTCGTGCTCGGGGCCGTGGTCGGCGCCGCGGGCGCCCTCGTCCAGGCCGGCTGGTTCCCGGGCGGGCTGCTGCTCGCCCTGGCCGGCGCCGGGGGGCTCTTCCTCGGCGGGGCCCGGGCGTTGGCGAGCCGATCGGGAGCCGTCGCACCGGCCTTCGGCTGGGTCGTCGCCGTCATCTTCCTCACCGCCAGCAGGCCGGAGGGCGACTTCCTGTTCGGCGCGGGAGGCGGCTCGTACCTCTTCCTGCTCGGCGGCATGGCGCTGGCTGTGATCTGCGCCACAATGGGTTTGGGGCGGCAACCCGAAGCGGGCGGCGCCCGACTTGGCAAGTGACGTACCACTTCGCCGTGGGGCGCCCGTGCGAGTCCGGTGTGGGTTTCCCCAGCGGTCATGGGATAAGCGTCAGAAGTGGCCAGTATGGTGGTGCGCGCCGCCGAGCCGTCCCAGCGAGGTCGTCACGGGCGGTGGAGCCAACCGGGAGAACCTGCCTTGAGTCGTGAAACTGACACTCCGTCCTCCGGGCCCGACGGGCGCGGTGGATCCGCTTACCCCTCGGGTACGCCGCCGTACGGGACCCCCATGGCTTCCGACGACGGCAGGGACGCGGCCCGTTCGGCCGCGCAGCCGGAGGAGCGCAAGACCGAGACCACGCTGACGACCCGGATCCGGATCAACATCCCCGGCTCCCGGCCGATTCCGCCCGTGGTCGTCCGTACGCCCGTCGCGGACGTCGAGGGCGGCACGGCCGTCGAGGGCGGCAAGAGCGGTACGGGCGAGGAGACGGGCACGCACGCGCGCCCCGCGGGTGCCGCCACGTCCACCGGCAACGCCGAGCCGCCCGCCGCCGAACCGGCGCCCGCGCCCACCACCGACTGGTTTGCGCCACGCAAGTCCGGCCCCACCAAGGGCGGACAGCGCGCCGGTGCCACCAACGGGGCGGGTACACCCGGCGGTTCGCCCGCTGCCTCGCCGAACACTCCGGGTGCGCCGCGTCCGAACGGCGGCGGCGCTCCCCGCTCCGGCGCCGCGAACGGCGGCCGCCCCGGCGGTGTCGTCGGCGCCATGAGCGTGCCGGGCAGCTCCCGGCCCGGTGGGACCAACGGCGCCGGGCTGCCCACGGGCGCGACCGGCGGCCCGGTGGCCCCCGGCCACGGCGGCGGCACCGGCTCCTTCGACGTGACCGAGGCGCTCGCCGCGGGCCCGCTCGGCGGCCCCCGGGGCGGCGCGCCGGGCGGCGACGCCCGCCGCGACGACCTGCCCTACTTCGCCGACAACGGCGGCCAGAACGGCACCCAGGGCGGCCCCGGCGTGCCCGGCGGCGGCCCGGCCGGTCCCGGTGGCCCCAGCGGCTTCAGCGGTCCGGGCGGCCCCGGCGGTCCCGGCGGCCCGCAGGGCCCGGCAGGTCCCACCGGCGGCCCGGTCACCGGCGACGGCCCGTTCGTCCCGTCAGCCAACGGCGGCGAGCCCTTCGGCGGCCCGGGCGGCCTGAACGGCACGGCAGGCGGCGCCTTCAACGGCGGCGAGCCCTTCGGCGGCCCGGGCGGTCCCGCGGGCCCCGGCGGCGGCCCGGCGGGCCCCGGCGGCCCTCGCGCCCGCAGCGCCCAGGCCCGGCCCGGCGCGCGCACCGCGCCCGGCGCCCCCGGTCTCCCCGGCGGCGGCCTGAGCGACGACACCGCGATCCTCACCCCGCAGAAACCCGCCCCCGAACCCGGCATGCCCGGCTACGGCTCCCCGGCCGACAACGTCTCCGGGCACACCGTCAGCAGCGGCATCCCGGTCGTACCGCCGGGCGCGGGCTCCCCGTTCGCGCCGGGCGCGCCCACCGACGGGCCGCAGCCGTACACGCCCCCGAAGCTGCCCGAGCCGGTCTCGCCGCCCCCGGCCGAGGCGAAGAGCAAGGGCAAGGCGAAGGCCAAGAAGAAGCGCGGCAAGCTGCCGCTGCTCGGCGGGGTCGTGGTGGTGGCCGGCGTGGGCCTCTACGGTGCCGGGTTGCTCATGAACCACTCCGACGTGCCCAAGGGCACCACCGTGCTCGGCGTCGACATCGGCGGTGGCACCCGTGACGACGCGGTCAAGAAGCTCGACGACGCGTTCGGCGCGCAGGTGAACAAGCCGCTGAAGCTGTCCGTCGACGGCAAGACCGTCTCGCTGCCGCCGGACCAGGCGGGCCTGCAGTTCGACATCCAGAACACCGTCGAGGCGGCCGCCAAGAGCGACTACAACCCGGTCTCCGTGATCGGCTCCCTGTTCGGCCAGAAGCGGGTCGTCGAACCCGTCATGCCGGTCGACGAGGAGAAGCTCCAGGCCGCCCTCAAGGACCTCGGCGGCAGCTCCGGCTCGGTCACCAACGGCACGATCAAGTTCACCTCAGGCAAGGCCGTCGCGGTCTACGGCAAGGCGGGCAAGGGCATCGACGCGGCCGCCTCCACGACGGCGGTCGAGCAGGCGTACAAGCAGATGGTCGAGACCGGCAACGCCGCCGCGGTGGCCGTGCCGACGGCCACCGTCCAGCCGACGGTCTCCAACGCCGAGGTCGACCGCGAGATGAAGGCGTTCGCGGAGCCGGCGATGTCGGCCAAGGCCTTCGTCCAGACGGACGCGGCGCACAGCATCCCGTTCGGTGCCCTGTCACTGCCGAAGATCCTCGGCTTCAAGGCAGTGGACGGCAAGTTGGTGGAGACGTACAACCTGGAGGCTCTCAAGAAGGCGTACGGCAGCACCTTCGACGGCGTGCTGATCATGCGGGCCACCGGGCAGAAGACGCCGGTCACACCGCAGGACGTCGCCTCGGCACTGCGTAAGGCCTTGGTCGGCAAGACCGCGGCTCAGCGCATCGGAGTCATCGACACCAACCCCAGCTGACGCGCGACGAAGGGGCGCCCGGTGCTCACCGGGCGCCCCTTCCCGCATGTCAGGCGCTGCTCATGACATCTGTCATGCGGCTCTCCGGACGCGCGACACTGCCCCCGGCCACCGGCTCACCGCCAGCATGGAGGCATGACAACGACAGCGGCGACGACGGCCACCGGGACCCCGGTGGTGGTCGGGTTCGACCAAGTGAGCAAGACCTACGGGAACGTGCGGGCCGTCGACGGGCTCTCGCTGCGGCTGCACCCGGGGGAGACCGTGGCCCTGCTCGGGCCGAACGGCGCGGGCAAGTCGACCACGCTGGACCTGCTGCTCGGCCTCAAGCAGGCCGACGCGGGCAAGGTCAGCGTCTTCGGTCTGAGCCCCCGCGAGGCCATCGTCGCCGGACGCGTGGGCGCGATGCTGCAGAGCGGCGGCCTGATGGACGAGGTCACCGTCCAGGAACTGGTCAAGCTGGCCTGCGAGCTGCACCCGAAGCCCTACAAGGTCACCGACGTCCTCGCCCGCGCGGGCATCTCGCAGATCGCCGACCGGAAGGTCAACAAGCTCTCCGGCGGCCAGTCCCAGCGCGTCCGCTTCGCCCTCGCCACCGCCGGTGACAGCGACCTGATCGTCCTGGACGAGCCGACCACCGGCATGGACGTCTCCGCCCGCCAGGCCTTCTGGGCCACCATGCGCGAGCAGGCCGACCAGGGCCGCACCGTCCTGTTCGCCACCCACTACCTCGAAGAGGCCGACGCCATCGCCGACCGGGTGCTGGTACTGCACCGGGGCCGGCTGCTCGCCGACGGCACGGCCGCCGAGATCAAGGCCAAGGCGGGCGCCCGGCGGATCTCCTTCGACCTGGAGGGCGAGATCGACGAGGCCCCGCTGCGGGCGCTGCCCTTCCTCACGGCCGTCGACGTGAGCGGCCAGACGATCCGCATGCAGTCGTCCGACGCCGACGCCACCGTCCACGCCCTGTACGGCCTCGGTGTCTACCCCCGCAACCTCGAAGTCGCCGGGCTCGGTCTGGAGCAGGCCTTCGTCGCCATCACGGAGGCCGAAGAGGCCAAGGAGGCCACGCAGTCGTGAACGCGCTGATCAAGCTGGAACTCGCCCGCGCCCTGCGCAACCGCAAGTTCCTGTTCTTCTCGGTGATCTACCCCTCGATCATCTTCCTGCTGGTCGCCAGCCAGGGCGGCACCGGCGACACCGTCGACAACTCCGGCCTGTCCGTCGCCGCCTACGTCATGGTCTCCATGGCCTCCTTCGGCGCCCTCACCGCCGTCCTGATGGGCAACAGCGAACGCATCGCCAAGGAGCGCGAGAGCGGCTGGGTACGGCAGCTGCGTCTGACCACCCTGCCCGGCCGCGGCTACGTGCTGGCCAAGACCGCCAGCGCGGCCGTGGTCAGCCTCCCCTCCATCGTCGTCGTCTTCCTGGTCGCCGCGTCCGTGAAGCACGTACGCCTCGACGCCTGGCAGTGGTTCGCGCTCACCGGCGCGATCTGGGCCGGCAGCCTGGTCTTCGCCGCGCTCGGTGTCGCCATCGGGTACCTGGCGAGCGGTGACGCGGTCCGCCCGATCACGATGATCACCTACTTCGGCCTGTCGATCCTCGGCGGCCTGTGGTGGCCGTCCTCGTCCTTCCCGACCTGGCTCCAGGACATCGCGAAGTGGCTGCCCACGCACGCGTACGCTGCCCTGGGACGGGCCATCGAGCAGAGCCGGGCCCCGCACACCCAGGACATCGCCATCCTCGTCGTCTTCTTCGCCCTGTTCGTCGGCGGCGCGGCCTGGCTGTACCGGAAGGACACGCTGAAGGCGTGAGCACGATGACGGAAGACCTGCGGCCCGACGAGGAAGCCCGGGCGGACCGGCTGGTGCGGATCGGCCGGCCGCCCCGCAACCGGGGCGAGGCGATGCGCAAGCTGGTGTGGGTCCTGCCGTGGCTGGTCTTCCTGGCCTCCCCGGTGGGGGACCTCGCCGCCGGCCACCACACCACGGGTGTCACGGTGGCCGGCTGGGCCGGTCTGGCGGCCTTCGCCGGGATCTACCTGGCCATCGTCTTCCGCCAGATGGGCCGGCCCTTCCGCGGCGGGATCGTCACCGCCGCGGTCGCCGTGCAGTGGGTGCTCGCGGTCGTCCTCGCCTTCAGCCTCGGCAGCTCCTGGCTCGGCCTGTTCGTGTACGTCTCCGTGATGTGCGGAGTCACCTTCCCGCTCCGCGTCGCCTACTGGACGATCCCGGCCACCACCGCCGCCATGATGCTGGCCGGCTGGCACGCCCACAACCCGGACGAGGCCTGGGGCCTGTTCCTGGTGGTGCTCCTGGTCGGCTACTCCATGACCGGTATCCGGCAACTCGTCGCCACCACCGTCGAGTTGCGCAAGGCCCGTGCCACCGTGGCCCAGCTGGCCGCCAACGAGGAGCGGTTGCGGCTCGCCCGCGACCTGCACGACCTGCTGGGCCACTCCCTCTCCCTCATCACCCTGAAGAGCGAGCTGGCCGGCCGGATGCTCCCCGATCACCCGGACAAGGCGGCCCAGCAGGTCACCGACATCGAACAGGTCAGCCGGCAGGCCCTGGTGGACGTCCGGGAGGCGGTCACCGGCTACCGGCGCCCCCGGCTCGCCGCCGAACTGGCCGGCGCCCAGGTCGCCCTGACCGCCGCGGTGGTCGTGGCCGAGGTCCCGGCCGACCCCGACCTCGCCGGCGTGTCCGAGGACGGCGAGGCGGCCCTCGCGTGGGCGCTGCGGGAGGCGGTCACCAACGTCGTCCGGCACAGCGGCGCGACCCGCTGCGCGGTCGAACTGCTGCGCCGTCAGACCCTGGACGGCCCGGTCCTCGAACTCGCCGTCGAGGACAACGGTTCGGGCGGCTCCGGCAAGGGCCCCGGCAACGGGCTCACCGGCCTCACCGAGCGTCTGGAGAAGGCGGGCGGCACGCTGGAGGCGGGCCGCCTGAAGCACGGCTTCCGGCTGGTCGCCCGGGTCCCGCTCGACTCCGGCATGGCCGTAGGATCCGGGGCATGAGCAGCACGATCAAGGTCCTCCTCGCCGAGGACCAGTCGATGGTCCGCGAGGCGCTGGCCGCCCTGCTGGGCCTGGAGGACGACATCGAGGTCGTGGCCCAGGTCGCCCGCGGCGACGAGGTGCTGCCCGCGGCCCGCCAGCACGACATCGACGTCGCCCTGCTCGACATCGAGATGCCGGGCTGCACGGGCATCGAGGCGGCGGCCCAGCTCAACAGGGCGCTGCCGGCGGTGAAACTGGTCGTCCTCACGACCTTCGGCCGTCCCGGCTACCTCCGCAGCGCCATGGAGGCGGGCGCCGACGCGTTCCTCGTCAAGGACGCCCCCGCCGCCCAGCTCGCCGAAGCCGTCCGCAAGGTCCTCGCCGGCGAACGCGTCATCGACCCCACCCTCGCGGCAGCGGCCCTCGCCGAGGGCGCCAACCCCCTGACCGACCGCGAGCGCGAGGTCCTCCGCGCGGCGGCCGACGGCTCGACCAACGCGGAACTCGCAGCGACGCTGCACCTCTCCCAGGGCACGGTGCGCAACTACCTCTCCACGGCGATCCAGAAGCTCGCCGTCCGCAACAGAGCCGAAGCGGTCCGCATCGCCCGCGAAAAGGGCTGGCTGTAGAGCCCTGCTCCCGCCGAACCCCGCCGCGACGGATCGACAGCGCCGACGGGGTCCTGCTGCCCGGCCGTTCTGCGGCACCGTGGCCGGCCCGGGGGCGCGGGGAGCTGCGCG
>NZ_JBFBJI010000006.1:220041-342573 GCF_040702065.1 Streptomyces sp. NPDC086777
CGACCGGCCCCCACGTGCCGTGCCCCCTGCGGCGAGTTGCGCGGACCGGCGGTGACGGCGCCCGGCCGTTCTGCGGCACCGTGGCCGGCCCGGGGGCGCGGGGAACTGCGCGACCGGCCCCCACGTGCCGTGCCCCCTGCGGCGAGTTGCGCGGACCGGCGGTGACGGCGCCCGGCCGTTCTGCGGCACCGTGGCCGGCCCGGGGCGCGGGGAGCTGCGCGACCGGCCCCCACGCGCCCGCGGTTCGCCCACGCACCGTAATTCCCACGACCGATGGGCCCGCGAACTCCCTCAGTTGAGACGGGCCCGTGCCGCGCGGGCCTCCCCCCGTACCTTCTCCGCCGCGCCCTCGTCGACCACGTCGATCAACCCGGCGTACTTCTCCAACTCCTCGGCCCCGTCGACGAAGTCGCCCCGCTCCACCAGCAACCGCGCCCGCTCGTACCGCAGTCGCGCCGGATGCGACGGCAGCAGCAGGGAGAGGTCGACCGACCACAGGCCCACGTCCGACCGCTCGGGCCGGGCCGCCGCCCACGCCCGTACGTTGTTCAGGATCCGCCGCACGACGTCCAGGGGATCGGCCGGCTCCAGCATCGCCGGCTCCAGTGGCACCCCCGCCGCCCCCACCACCAGCAGCTCCGCGTCCGCCCCGGTCAGCACCCGCCCCCCGTCGAACGGATCGGCCAGCACCTGCTCCTCCGCCGCCCCGAACCCGACCACGAAGTGCCCCGGCAGCGCCACCCCGTACACCGGCGCCCCGGCCCGCCGCGTGACCTCCAGCCACACCACGGACAGCAGGATCGGCAGCCCGCGCCGCCGCCGCAGCACCTCGTGCAGCAGCGAGGACTCCAGCCGCTGGTAGTCCCCGGCGGTGCCCCGGAAACCGAACCGTTCGCCCAGCACCCGCCGCGCCGCCGTGGCCCACGCGTGCGGCCCGCCCGGCCGGTACGGCAGTTGCCCGGCCAGCCGGTCCAGCTCCATCTGCGCCGCGTCGATCCCGCCCTCGTCCAGCGCACCGTCGGCCGCCGCGCCCATCAGCAGGCACAGCGCCGCCAGATCGGGCCGTTCGGACCGCGCCTCCTCGGCGAACCGCCGCCGTACCTCGGCGGCCCGCGCCGGCGACGGCGGACGTGGATGCGGCTGACCGGAAGCCATAGCTGTTTCGTGCCCCTTCGGAATGATCGGTACCGCCTCGTCCCCCGGATTCAGGAGCCGTCCGCCTCCGGCGCCCGGTAGTGGTGGTACGCGTGGTGCGCCGCGAAGCCCAGCCGCCCGTACAGCGCCCGCGCCCCCGCGTTGTCCGTCTCCACCTGCAGCCAGGCCGCCGACGCGCCCTCGGCCAGCGCCCGGCGGGCCAGCGCCGCCATGACCTCGGTGGCCAGCCCCTGCCGCCGCAGCCCGGGATCCACCTCGACGGCGGCGAAGCCGGCCCACCGGCCGTCCACCACCAGCCGCCCGATCGCCGCCGGAGCACCTCCCGCGGCCCCCGGCACGGTCGCGAACCACACCGACGGCCCACCCCCCAGCACCTTCAGCGCGACCTCGCTCACGCCCTTGCGCTGGTACCGCGCCAGCCAGTCCTCGCCCGCCGTCCGGGAGAGCAGCACCCCGGTCCCCTCGGCCCGGTCCGCCACCGGCGCCAGCCCCCCGGTCCACAGCTCGGCGCTGACCTCACGCAGCCACCCGCGCCGCTCCAGCTCCGCGCAGAGCGACTCCTGGGTGCCCTCGGCGCCCGTCGCGGTCTGCACGTACGCGGGCAGCCCACGTTCCCCGTACCACCGCCGTACGGCCGCCAGCGCCGCGTCCAGCGGCAGCCCGGGATCACCGAGCGGCAGCACGCTGTTCGCCCGCCGCGTGAATCCCGCGGCCGCCCGCAGCTCCCACTCGCCGAGCCGCTCGCTCTCCACCGGCCGCCACCCGCGCGAGGCGACACGCGCGAGCTCCCCGTAGCTCGCGGCGGGCCCCCGGCGGCGCGCCGGAGCAGTTGTCACGTGGCGCGAAGCGCCTCCTTGAGGGGCGGCGGTCGGGTGGCGGGCGGGAACCACCTTCCCCGCCACCAGGACGGACTCCGGTATCCGGACGATTTCGCCGTCCCGCCGTGTGATCGTCAGCATGCCGTCGTCGTCCCATGATGTGAGAACACCCACCGTGTCAGTGAACTTCTCCCCGGTGACGCCATTTCCGACCAAACGGCGCACTGACACCCGTTTGCCCACGTCAGCAGCTGTGATACGGACCTCGAAGCGTCCTGCGGCAGAGATTTCCACTGGTCAGTTCACCCCTCCTGTTCGGATCATGCCCAGGAACGGAGATACTAGGGGCGGGCATCGACGACGCCGCGCTCCCGCGCGCCAGGCGGCGGAGCCTACGGAGGCCCGCCGGCGCCCAATCGAGGAGGAACGACAGCGTGACCTACGTCATCGCGCAGCCTTGTGTCGACGTGAAGGACAAGGCGTGCATCGAGGAGTGCCCGGTCGACTGCATCTACGAGGGCCAGCGGTCCTTGTACATCCACCCGGACGAATGCGTCGACTGCGGAGCCTGTGAGCCGGTCTGCCCGGTCGAGGCGATCTTCTACGAGGACGACACCCCGGAGGAGTGGAAGGACTACTACAAGGCCAACGTCGAGTTCTTCGACGACCTCGGCTCCCCGGGCGGCGCCAGCAAGCTGGGCCTGATCGAGCGCGATCACCCGTTCATCGCCGCGCTGCCCCCGCAGGCCGAGTAGTCCGCACCGGCGGCCCGCCGCAACACCGTGCCGCCTCGGTCCCGTACGGCCTGATCACGTCCGATCGGCGCCGTACGGGGCCGAGGCGTTTGCCGTACCGAAGAAAGTGAGCCAGTCACCGTGTCCGCAGTCTCCGACCGTCTGCCCACCTTCCCCTGGGACAAGCTGGAACCGTACAAGAAGACGGCAGCGGCGCACCCGGACGGCATCGTCGACCTGTCGGTCGGCACGCCGGTGGACCCGGTCCCCGACCTGATCCAGAAGGCTCTGATCGACGCGGCCGACTCGCCCGGCTACCCCACGGTCTGGGGCACCCCGGCGCTGCGCGACGCGATCACCGGCTGGGTCGAGCGCCGCCTCGGCGCCCGCGACGTCACCCACCGGCACGTCCTGCCGATCGTCGGCTCCAAGGAACTCGTCGCCTGGCTCCCCACCCAGCTGGGCCTCGGCCCCGGTGACAAGGTCGCCCACCCGCGCCTCGCGTACCCCACCTACGAGGTCGGCGCCCGCCTGGCCCGCGCGCAGTACGAGGTCTACGACGACCCGCGCGACCTGGACCCGGCGAACCTGAAGCTCCTCTGGCTGAACTCCCCGTCCAACCCGACCGGCAAGGTCCTCTCCCGGCAGGAACTCACGGAGATCGTCGCCTGGGCCCGCGCCCACGGCGTCCTGCTCTTCTCCGACGAGTGCTACCTCGAACTGGGCTGGGAGGCCGACCCGGTCTCGGTCCTGCACCCGGACGTCAACGGCGGCTCGTACGACGGCATCGTGGCCGTCCACTCCCTCTCCAAGCGCTCCAACCTGGCCGGCTACCGCGCGGCCTTCCTGGCCGGCGACCCGGCGGTCCTCGGCCCGCTCCTGGAGATCCGCAAGCACGGCGGCATGATGACGTCGGCTCCCACGCAGGCGGCGGTGGTGGCGGCCCTGTCCGACGACACCCACGTCCAGGAGCAGCGGGAGCGCTACGCGTCCCGCCGCACGGCCCTCCGCGAGGCCCTCCTGTCCCACGGCTTCCGTATCGAGCACAGCGAGGCCAGCCTCTACCTGTGGGCGACGCGCGACGAGTCCTGCTGGGAGACGGTGTCCCACCTGGCCGCGCGCGGCATCCTGGTGGCACCGGGCGACTTCTACGGCGAGGCCGGCGAGAAGTTCGTACGCGTGGCCCTGACGGCGACCGACGAGCGCGTGCGAGCGGCTGTGGAGCGGCTTTCCTGAGACGCGCGCCGGCTGTGGCGCCCCGTCAGGGGCGCTGGGGGTACCCCCGGCCTTCGGCCTGGGGAGGAACTGCGCGAACAACCCCCACCGGCCCGCACACAACGCACAACGAAAGGGGCCCGGGAAACCCCGGGCCCCTTCTCACATCACCGGCCGGCATTCACCGGCGCAACGGCGTCAGCCCCCGATCGGCAGGCCCTGCACCGGCAGCCCGCCCTTCGTGAGCCCGCTCGTCGGCAGCCCACCCTTCGTCGCGGTGGACGCCGTCTCACCCAGCAGCCCCCCGGCGGAGCCTGCCGCGTCGCCCGCGGTGTGCTGCACCACCGGCGCCGCCTTCTTGACGGCCTTGCCGCCGGTCTGGCCGGCGGCGGGCACCGCCGACTCGATCGCCGCGCCGCCGGTGCGGCCGACGGTCCCGGTGACGGTCTGCGCCGCCGCGTCGGCGGTGTTGCCGACGCTCGCGCCGTCCAGGGCGGTCAGACCGCCGAGGTTCGGGGTGCCGGCCGGCAGGCTCGGGGCCGCGCCGGCGGAGCCGGCCGCACCGACCCCGGCAGCCGCTCCCGCTGCGACGAGCAGCGCGGCACGGGCGATCCGGCGGGTCAGAGGGAGGGACATGATGCTCCATTCGACGGGAGGGAACGCGATCGCCGTGACTACCGCTCGAAGCCCGCGAAGGTTGCGGATGCCCAAGGTAAAGAATTGATAACGCATCGCATTATCGGGTGTGGGGAAAAACGGGCAAACGACACCCTGTCGGTGCTCCGCAGAATCCTTACGGCCCAACGCGCCCAGGGGATTTCACGCATGCGCGAGTGACCGTGCGAAAACGTGAGCACACCACGCGTGCGGCGTGTCCCGGCTGACCCGCGGGAGGGACCCCCCGAACTACTGCCCGGTCACGATCCGCACCGAGCCCGCGGACTTCTCCGCACCGCCCGTGCTCTGCGAACCGGACACCGGCTGCCACCGGCTGTCCGTGCTCCCGGCGGCCCACTCCCGGCCCGCGTACGACACCCGATCGATGTGCAGCGCCGACGCGTTGGCCACCGCCCAGTGCGCCAGCTGCCAGCCCCGCTCGCTCTCGGTGCGCCCCGACTTGTCGGTCTTCGTCCCCTCCGGTACCGGCACGGTCACGGTCCGCCCGTGCGCCGTGGCCGTCACGGTGGGGCTGGGGGTGGGCGTCGCCGCATCGCTCACCTCGGCGCCGGCCTCCTCGACCGCGTCCCGCCCGAAGTCCCGCACGAGCGCGGTGCGCACCGCGTCAGGGCCCGTCGCCGCCGCGGCCGCCGCGGTGCCGGCCGCCGGGCGCCCGTCGCAGGTCAGGGTGGCCGCCGCCTGTCCGGTCAGGGCCGCGGCGAGCAGCGTGGCGTCGGTCTCGTGCTTGGCGTACGCCTCCGGGTAGCCGCTGCGCTGCACGCGCTGCGCGGCCACCGTCAGCGGCAGCGTCTCGTAGTCGCGGACCTTGGCCAGATGGGCGTAGAACATGCCTGCCGCGTAGGCCGGGTCCAGGATCTGCTTCGGGGTGCCCCAGCCCTGCGAGGACCGCTGCTGGAAGAGGCCCAGCGAATCCCGGTCGCCGTGCTCGATGTTGCGCAGCCCCGACTCCTGGATCGCGGTCGCCAGGGCGATGGCCACGGCCCGCTCGGGCATGCCGCGGCCGGTGCCGACGGCGGCGATCGTCGCCGCGTTCACCGCCTGCTCGGGCGTGAACTGGTACGACCGGTCGTCGCTTAGGCCCGAGACGACCTTGCAGCCCTCGGCGCCACCGCCGCCGGTGACGTACTGGACGACCAGATAGGCGCCGACGGCGCACAGGATGAGCAGGCCCGACACGAAACGCAGGACACGGCCGCGACGCTTGGGGCGGATGGGGGACGGCTCTGGCACGCGTACAACATACTGGAGAGTACGAGGTGCCGACCCCCGGGTTCACAAGCCTGTGAACCCGTCCGTGGGATCGCCCGCGCTAGGGTCGGGGCCATGGCCGACACCTCGCTTGACCTCACGCTGGACGCCGCCGCGCTCACCGCGCAGCTCGTCGACCTCCCCTCCGAGAGCGGCACCGAGAAGCCGCTGGCGGACGCGATCGAGAGCGCGCTGCGCGCCCTGCCGCACCTGACGGTCGACCGGTACGGCAACAACGTGATCGCCCGGACGAACCTCGGCCGCCCCGAGCGCGTGATCCTGGCCGGCCACATCGACACCGTCCCGATCGCGGACAACCTGCCGTCCCGGCTGGACGAGGACGGTGTGCTGTGGGGCTGCGGCACCTGCGACATGAAGGCGGGCGTCGCGGTCCAGTTGCGCATCGCGGCCACGGTCCCGGCCCCCAACCGCGACCTGACCTTCGTCTTCTACGACAACGAGGAGGTCGCCGCCGACCTCAACGGGCTCAAGCACGTCGCCGAGGCCCACCCCGAGTGGCTGGCGGGCGACTTCGCGGTTCTCCTGGAGCCCTCGGACGGCGAGGTCGAGGGCGGCTGCCAGGGGACCCTGCGCGTCCTGCTGAAGACCTCGGGTGAGCGGGCCCACTCGGCGCGCTCCTGGATGGGCTCCAACGCGATCCACGCGGCCGCCCCGATCCTGGCCCGCCTGGCCGCCTACGAGCCGCGCCGTCCGGTCATCGACGGCCTGGAGTACCGCGAGGGTCTGAACGCGGTCGGCATCTCGGGCGGGGTCGCGGGCAACGTCATCCCCGACGCGTGCGTGGTCACCGTGAACTTCCGGTACGCCCCGGACCGTTCCGAGGCCGAGGCCGTCGCCCACGTCCGCGAGGTCTTCGAGGGCTGCGGGGTCGAGGAGTTCGTGGTCGACGACCACAGCCCCGGCGCGCTGCCCGGCCTCTCCCACCCGGCCGCGGCCGCCTTCATCGAGGCGGTCGGCGGCACGCCGATGCCCAAGTACGGCTGGACCGACGTCTCCCGCTTCTCGTCCCTCGGCGTCCCGGCCGTCAACTACGGCCCCGGCAATCCGCACTTGGCGCACAAGCGGGACGAAAGGGTGGAAACCGGCAAGATCCTGGCCGGCGAGGAGCGCCTGCGCGCCTGGCTGACCGGCTGAGCCGCACGACGGCGCTGCGCACCGGACATGCCGACGTCCCGCGCCTGTAACCCGCGCGGATCTACGCTGGGGCGGATACACCTGCAAGCGGAGGGAGCGCGCTTATGCCTACCGGGAACCCCGAGGGGAAGAAGGTGCCGCCGGACGAGCAGCGCCTGGGACCGGTCCTCCGACGGCGCGGTCAGGTGACCGCGAGCACGACGGACCAGCGGCTGCTGGACGCGGGCGGCCCCTCCGACTGGGTCCACACGGACCCCTGGCGGGTGCTGCGCATCCAGTCGGAGTTCATCGAGGGCTTCGGCACGCTCGCCGAACTGCCGCCCGCGATCAGCGTGTTCGGATCGGCACGGACCCCGGTCGACTCGGCGGAGTACGACGCGGGCGTGAAGCTCGGCCGTGGCCTGGTCGAGGCGGGCTGGGCGGTCATCACCGGCGGCGGACCCGGCGCCATGGAGGCGGCGAACAAGGGCGCCCTCGAAGCGGGCGGCGTCTCGGTCGGCCTCGGCATCGAGCTCCCCTTCGAGCAGGGCCTCAACGCGTACGTCGACATCGGCCTCAACTTCCGCTACTTCTTCGTGCGGAAGATGATGTTCGTCAAGTACGCGCAGGGCTTCGTGGTCCTGCCCGGCGGCCTCGGCACCCTCGACGAGTTCTTCGAGGCCCTCACCCTCGTCCAGACCCAGAAGGTCACCCGCTTCCCGATCGTGCTGTTCGGCAGCGGCTACTGGGGCGGCCTGGTCGACTGGCTCAAGAACACGCTGGTCGCCCAGGGCAAGGCGGCGGAGAAGGACCTCCTGCTCTTCCACGTCACGGACGACGTGGAGGAGGCGGTCGGGCTGGTCTCGAAGGAAGCGGGCCGCTGAGCCCACCGACCGTCTGTCCACCCACCCATCCGACTCGCTCTGCCGAGAAGCCGAAGTCGAGCGCCCTCGTCACCACGCCGACCGACAGAGCGCTTCCTCCACGTCTCGGACCACCGACTCCGGTCGGTGCCTCTCGGCCCACTGGGCGAGGGGTGGCGCACTCTCGCCCCACCGAGTCGGCTCGTGCGTCTTCCGGCCACCGAGTCGGTTCGTGGGCTTCTCGGCCTACCGAGTCGGTTCGTGTGCGCTGGCCTGCCGAGTCGGTCCGTGCATCTTCCGGCCCACGGGCCGGTTGGCGCGCTTCTCGGCCGACCGGGTCGGTCCGTGGGCTTCTTGGCCTACCGAGTCGGGTGGTGGGTGGGCGAGGTTCTCGGGGGTCTGGGGGCGGAGCCCCCAGGGTGTTACGCCAGCCCCCGCCGGGCCACCGCCGGTGGGCGGTGGCCGGCGATCGACGCCACCATGTCCAGCACCTGGCGCGTCTCGGCCACCTCGTGCACCCGGTACACCTGCGCCCCCAGCCACGCCGACACCGCCGTCGTCGCCAGCGTCCCGATCAGCCGCTCCTTCAGCGGCCGGTCCAGGGTCTCGCCCACGAAGTCCTTGTTCGACAGGGAGACCAGCACCGGCCACCCCGTCTCCACCATCTCGCCCAGCCGCCGCGTCGCCTCCAGGCTGTGCCGGGTGTTCTTGCCGAAGTCGTGCCCGGGATCGATCAGCACCGACTCCCGCGGCACCCCCAGCGCGACGGCCCGCTCGGCCAGCCCGAGGGTCACCCGCAGGATGTCGGCCACGACGTCGTCGTACGTCGCCCGGTGCGGCCGCGTCCGCGGCTCCGCCCCGCCCGCATGCGTGCACACCAGCCCCACCCGGTACCGGGCCGCGACCTCCGCCAGCCCCGGGTCGACCCCGCCCCACGCGTCGTTCAGCAGATCCGCCCCGGCCTCGCAGGCGGCCTCCCCGACCGACGCCCGCCAGGTGTCCACGCTGATCACGACGTCCGGGAAGCGCCTGCGCACCTCGGCGACGAACCCGACGATGCGGCGCGCCTCCTCCTCGGCGGTGACCTCCTCGCCCGGCCCGGCCTTCACCCCGCCGACGTCGATGATCGCGGCCCCCTCGGCCACCGCCCGCTCCACGCGCGCGAGTGCCGGCTCGTCGCGGAAGGTCGCCCCCTGGTCGTAGAAGGAATCCGGCGTCCGGTTCACGATGGCCATGATCACCGGTTCGTTCGGCCCGAATTCCCGCCTGCCCAGCCTGAGCATCGCCTGTGACCTCCCGTAGTAATTCCCTCGGTGCGACCGCCTGCGACCCTAACTGTCAGACTCGCATGGCACGATCGGACACAGGCACATTCGACAACGAGTGCTGCTGCACCGAGCTTCACCGAGCCTGGGGGCCCACCGCGATGGTTATGTTCCTGTTCCTCGTCGTCGCGCTCGCGGTCGTGGTCGCCGCGGTCACCCTCTCCGTGGTGAGCGGCGGCGAGAGCGGACCGCTGCCCGAGGTGGCGCCCGAGCGGTTCGAGGACGCGCTGCCCCCGGACCGCCCGGTGAACCGCGCGGACGTGGAGAGCATCCGCTTCCCGCTCGTCCCGCGCGGCTACCGGATGGCGGACGTCGACGACGCGCTCAGCCGCCTCGGCGCCGAGCTCGCCGAGCGCGACGCACGGATCGCCGACCTGGAGTCCGCGTTGGCCGGCGCCCAGGCCGGCCCGCACGGCCCGCACACGTCGCTGGACAAGCCCGAGCCCGAGGACCGGCCATGAGCGAGACGACCGACATGATCGAAGGCGCGGCGCTGCCCGGGCCGGACGGCAGGCCGCGCTGCCCCTGGGCCCTGTCCACCGCGGACTACGTGTCGTACCACGACGACGAGTGGGGCCGGCCGGTCCACGGAGACGACGCCCTCTACGAACGCCTCAGCCTGGAGGCCTTCCAGTCCGGCCTCTCCTGGATCACGATCCTGCGCCGCCGCCCCGGCTTCCGGGCCGCCTTCGCCGGCTTCCACATCGAGAAGGTGGCCGCGTTCACCGACGAGGACCGCGAACGCCTGCTGGCCGATCCCGGCATCATCCGCAACAGAGCGAAGATCGACGCCACGATGGCCAACGCGAAGGTCCTGGCGGGGTGGCCCCCCGGCGAACTGGACGACCTCATCTGGTCGCACGCCCCGAAGCCGGGCACGTATCCCGCCCCGAAGACCCTCGCCGACGTCCAGGCAGTGACCCCGGAGTCGACGGCCCTGTCCAAGACCCTGAAGAAGCGAGGCCTGCGCTTCATCGGCCCGACGACGGCATACGCCCTGATGCAGGCGTGCGGCCTGGTCGACGACCACCTCGAAACCTGCGTGGCCCGGAAAACCCCGTAAGGGACAGCGCCTCGAAAGGGGCGCGGGGAACTGCGCGACCAGCCCCCACGCACCCGTGGTCCGCGACGCCGCTTCCCGCCGCCTCCCTCACCGCCCCAAATACTTCGGCTTCTCCTTGTTCACGAACGCCGCGACGGCGATCGCGTGGTCCTCGGCGGCACCGGCCCGCGCCTGCAGCTCGTCCTCCTTGTCGAGCGTCTCGTCGAGGGAGTGCGTGAGCCCGTAGGCGACGGCCTCCTTCAGCGCCGCGTACGCCACGGTCGGCCCTTCGGCCAGTTTCCGGGCCACCTTCTCCGCCTCGGCCCGAAGTCCGGCCGAGGGCACCACCTTGTTCGCGATGCCCAGCTCGTACGCGTCCTGCGCGCTGATGCTCCGCGGAAACAGCAGCAGGTCGGCGGCGCGGCCCGGACCCACGACCCGCGGCAGCGTCCACGAGACGCCGGAGTCCGCGGTCAACGCCACCCCCGCGAACGACGTGTTGAACGCGGCCGTGTCGGCGACCACCCGGTAGTCCGCCGCGAGGGCGAACCCGAGACCGGCGCCGGCCGCCACCCCGTTCACGGCGGCGACGACCGGCTTCGGAGCCGACACCAGCGCCCGCACGATCGGGTTGTAGTGCTCCCGTACCGTCGTCATCGTCTGCCCCGCCCCGGTCTCCCGGTCGGACGCGAGCAGCGTGATGTGCTCCTTGAGGTCCTGGCCCACGCAGAACGCCCGGTCCCCGGCGGCGGTCAGCAGGATCGCCCGGACGGCCGTGTCGGCCGCCGCTTCCCGCGCCGCCTCCCGGAGGGCCACCTTGGTCGCGACGTTCAGCGCGTTCATCGCCTCGGGGCGGTTCAGCGTGATCGTCGCGAGCCCGTCGGCCACCTCGTAGAGCACGGTGTCGGTCATGGTGCGTCCCCTCCGTCGTCTTCGTCGGTCTTCATTTCGTCCGCGTCGCCGCGGCTGACGTACCGCTCAGTACGTCCGTGTCCGAAGGACAGCATGGCGGAGTTCGTTGCCGGGGGACCGGAGCGGGCGTGTGACCTGCGTCAAAGAATTCCGGAGCCGACTCGGTCGGCGTAAGGACACGAGGCGGCGAAGTATCGCAGTCACATCGCCGAATTGGGTGGTTTTGCTCGCGTGCGTTGCCCAAGCGATGCCGACTGATGTTGGTCATCGGGTCCTGAGATGCGGGATAATGGCTTGGAAGCAATGTGTTCGATGCCGGAGTCGCGTGTCCCGCCAGAGACCGCGCGTGCCCTCGGGGGCCGTCGGCAGACGATGAGCTGTTTTCAGGAAGGGGAACCAGCATGGCGGCCATGAAGCCGCGGACGGGTGACGGCCCGCTCGAGGTGACCAAGGAGGGGCGGGGCATCGTCATGCGCGTTCCGCTCGAAGGCGGCGGTCGGCTCGTCGTCGAGCTGACCCCTGACGAGGCCGCGGCGCTTGCCGACGCCCTCAAGAACGTCGTCGTCTGAGGCGTCAGCGACCATACCCTTTCGGCAGCGCCCCGGCACCTGAGCGGTGCCGGGGCGCTGCCGTTCATGCGGACCCGGCGCGTCGGCCCGGCCCCGCTCCCGGCCCGCGAGGCCTACCGCTTGACCGCGCACAGCAGCCCGTCGCCGACCGGCAGCAGTGACGGCACCAGTTCCGGGCTCTCCCGGACCGTGCGCAGCAGTTCGCGCAGCCGCAGCACCTCGGTCGGCTGCGGCCCGGAGTCGACGGTGCGGCCGTTGGCGAAGACGCCCTCGAAGACCACCAGGCCACCCGGACGCAGCAGGCGCAACGATTCAGCGAGGTAGTCGGAGTACTCCTGGCGATCCCCGTCGCAGAAGACGAGGTCGTAGCCGGCGTCCGCGAGGCGGGGCAGCACGTCGAGGGCGCGGCCGGGGATGAAGCGGGCCCGGTTGCTGGCGAAACCGCAGGCGCGGAAGGCCTGCCGGGCGAACTGCTGGTGCTCCGGCTCCGGATCCACGGTGGTCAGCACGCCGTCCGGACGCATGCCGTGCAGCAGGTACATCCCGGAGACCCCGCACCCGGTACCGATCTCGGCGACCGCCTTGGCGTCCACGGACGCGGCGAGCATGCGCAGCGCGGCGCCCGTGCCGGGCGACACCGAGCGCAGCCCTGCCTCGCGGGCCCGGTCACGGGCCCACCGCAGCGCTTCGTCCTCGGCGACAAAGGCGTCGGCGAACGCCCAGCTCGTCTGCCGGTTGCCGGTAATGACCCTCTCCTGTCCCCGTGGTTGCCTGGGCGTGACTGTATCCGTTGGCGTCGGGAACCCGCAGATGGGACCGGGCGTTTAGAGGGGTGGAAGAAAAGGCGGGGGGACACGAATGGATCACGGTGACGAGACGGCGGCCGACCACCCGCTGCCGTGGCTGGACGAGCCGTACCAGCACAGATCAAATTCTTGTAAAACCGCTTATCCGGTGCTAACGGGCGAGGTGGCTATGGTAGGGGCTCCACTGGACACCACCAGAGCCGACAGGGGAGGTGCGGCTGCGCCTGGGGATCGGGGAGGAGTGCTGCGGCGCTTTCTCGGATCGGCAGGCAGGCCGAAATCCGTGAACGACACCGCTGCTGACCCCAGCCACGCCGCCGCGCTCGCCATGGGCGAGGACCGGACCGCGACCTTCTCCACCGACGCGGACGGGCAGGCATGGACTCCGCCCACGTGGGAGGAGATCGTCAGCACGCACAGCGGCCGCGTCTACCGCCTGGCCTACCGCCTGACCGGTAACCAGCACGACGCCGAGGACCTCACCCAGGAGGTCTTCGTCCGCGTCTTCCGCTCCCTGTCGACCTACTCCCCGGGCACCTTCGAGGGCTGGCTGCACCGCATCACCACCAACCTGTTCCTCGACATGGTCCGTCGCAAGCAGCGCATCCGCTTCGACGCCCTCGGCGAGGACGCGGCCGAGCGCCTGCCCAGCCGCGAGCCCACCCCCTCCCAGGCCTTCAACGACGCGCACTTCGACGCCGACGTCCAGCAGGCCCTGGACACCCTCGCGCCCGAGTTCCGTGCCGCCGTCGTGCTCTGCGACATCGAGGGCCTGTCGTACGAGGAGATCGCCGCGACCCTCGGCGTCAAGCTCGGCACGGTCCGCTCCCGTATCCACCGCGGCCGCTCCCAGCTGCGCAAGGCCCTCGCGCACCGCTCCCCGGAGGCCCGCAGGGCCGAGCGCCGCTCCTTCGTGCCCCGTGTTCCCGCACTGGGAGGAGGGGGCGCGACCGCGTGAGTGGATCACGACCGAAGCCGGCCGAGCGGCAGCTCGCCGAGCAGCACCTGGGAGACCGACTTTCCGCCCTGGTGGACGGAGAGCTCGGTCACGAGACGCGTGAGCGCGTCCTGGCCCACCTGGCGACCTGTGCCCGGTGCAAGGCCGAGGCGGACGCCCAGCGCGCCCTGAAGAACGTCTTCGCGGCGGCCGCCCCGCCCCCGCCCTCCGAGAGTTTCCTCGCCCGCCTCCAGGGGCTGCCCGCGGGCGGCGACCCGGACGGCGGCGGTTCGCCGTTCGCCGGCGGAGACCCCTCGGGACGCGGATCCGACGGCGGGGTCTTCGGCCTGAGCCGGGACGACCGCTTCGAGTTCGGCTACGTCCCCGCCCGCCCGCACGACCCGGCCGCGGTCGCCGGCCGGGGCTTCCGCATCCATCCCGTCGGCCGCCCGGACGGCGACCGCTCCGCCTCGCGCGGCATGCGGTTCGCGTTCGTCGCCGCCGGCGCGGTCTCGCTCGCGGCGGTCGCCCTCGGCGGCGTCACCGCGGGCCTCCCCGGCACCCCGGCCGCCGACGCCCGCAGCGGCACCGGCGGCGGCAGCGTCGCCCCAGCAGGCACGGCGGGTTCGGGCACGACCGGGGCCGCCGACTCGCAGCGCCGCCGCCTGCTCACCCCGCTGCTGTCGTCCGGCACCCTGCTCGGCTCCACCGCCGCCGTCCCCACCTCGGTGTCCGCGCCGCTGCTGCCCGGAGTGCCCTCCCCGGCCGCCGCGCAGCAGAAGCTGCGGGAACTGACCGCACCGGTGATGGCCGGCGCGGCCGCGGTCTCCCCGCTGATACGACCGCTGAGCACCAACCCGCCGTTCACCCTCACCTCGTGGACCACCGCCCCCGAGGCGGCCGTCACCAGCCTGCTCGCCGCACCCGTCCCCGACACCACCTCCGCACCCGCACCCTCCCCGTCCTCGTCCCGCTCCTCCCGCACCGCCCGCTGACCGGCCGCCGCCCACCTGCTGAACGGCCCCGCGCGGCACCCCGCGAACCTGGTTGAATCCTGTGCACCAGCCGTGCCCGCGGCACCGCCGCGGGCACGGAGCCGACCTTCCGCGAGCCCGCGAGGAGAACATGGACGAGGGGATACCCACGGCACGGCGGCGGTCACGGAGCCGGCGCACGTTCGCCGTGGGGGCACTGGTGCTCTCCGTGCTCTCCGCCGCGGCCGGTGGGCTGACCGGCAGCAGCCTGGCGCGCACCGGCGGCCTGGAGGCCGTACAGCTGTCCCCGCCGGATCCGTTCCGGCCCGGCCCGCCGCCGCCCCGACGGCCGCCGGGCGACGCCGCCGGGATCGCCGCACGGGCCCTGCCCAGCGTCGTCACCCTGCAGGTCACCGGCACGGGCACGGCCACGGGCGAGCAGGCCACCGGTACCGGCTTCGTCCTCGACACCCGCGGCCACATCCTCACCCACGACCACGTGGTCGCCGGTGCGGCCTCGGCGGGCGCGCGGATCACCGTGACGTTCAGCAGCGGGGCCACCGCCCGGGCGACCGTCGTCGGCCGGGACACCGGCTACGACCTCGCCGTCGTCCAGGTGCACGGCGTGCGGGACCTCACGCCGCTGCCGCTCGACGGCCACCACGACCGGCCCGTCCTCTCGGACAGGAACTGACAGAAACGTCACAGGCGGGGCCCCACTCGTGCCCCGACTAGGCAAACAACCCGGAAAACCGGTCGTACACACGCAGTCGGACACCGCTGGCAGTACCGGTCGGACATGTCCGCCGGGTACCGTGGACCCGGCCCGGACCACGGAACAGCCGCAACAGCGACCGGAGGGCCGAGACCGAGGACATCGCAAGGAGCTTCAGGTGTTCAATGACATAGGACCACTAGAGCTGGCGACGATCGTCGTGCTCGCCGTGCTCGTCTTCGGTCCGGACAAGCTCCCGAAGGTCATCCAGGACGTCATGCGGACCATTCGCAAGATCCGGGAGTTCTCGGAGAGCGCCAAGGAAGACATCCGGCAGGAACTCGGCCCGGAGTTCAAGGACTTCGAGCTCGAGGACCTCAACCCCAAGACCTTCATCCGCAAGCACCTGGACAACGACGAGCTGGGGCTGAAGGAGATCCGCAACGGCTTCGACCTGAAGAAGGAGATGGCCGAGGTCACGGACGCGGTGCACGGCCGCGAGACGGACGCCTCGCCGTCGTCCTCCGGGAGCGGCTCCTCGGGGAGCGGCCGGATCGACATGACCAAGAAGCCGGAGGACCCGGGCAAGGACGACCGCCCGCCCTACGACGCGGACGCCACCTGAGTCCGGACCGTCCGACCCGCGCATGAGCGGCGCACGTGACGCGTTTCATACCGCGTGTGCGCCGCTCATACGTCTCTTACAGCCCGAACCAGCCGCCCGCGCGACCCACGCACCGGGCGGTTTCGCGGCTGGTCCCGGCGGTGTCGATATGCTGCCGAGTTGTTGTGCGGACCGGACGAGTGCGCCCGAAGGGGGGCGGGCCGCCCCGGACCGACTAGAACTAGGAGGCGTCCGGGCAGATGGAGACGACAAGTCGGGTGGACGGACAGGCGCCGGTCGCGGAGGGCGCACAGCAGGCCCCCTCCGCCCGCCGCGCGGTCGACGGCTACCTGGAGGCGCCCTTCCCCTGGTACGGCCTCGACGAGGCGTTCACGGGGCCGCGCTGGCTGATGCAGGTGGGTACGGCGGCCGACGGTGCGGTGGAGCACGGGTCGATCGGGCACGGCGACGAGCCCTCGGTGCGCAACGAGCATCTCGCCGCGTCCGTCGGTGAGCCGCGGGAGAAGTTCGCGGTCGTCGTGACCGTCGCGGCGAGCCCCTCCCGGCGCAGCGCCGACGGCACGGGGCTGCTGGAGGCCACGTCGGTGTCGTCCGCCGCGTGGCTGGCCGGGGTCGGGCTGCTCTCCTTCACCTGGCCCGGGCAGATGGACCACAGCCTGCGGGACGACTGGCTGGAGCAGCAGACCGAGACGGCGTGGGAGCTGGCCGACGAGCTGGCCGGGCCGGAGTGGTCGTCGCTGTCGCTGCCGGTGGACGGGGTGGCGACGCCGTTCCACTACCGGGAGTCGGAGTTCGGGTGGGTACTCGCGGGGTCCACGGAGGAGGGGGTCCACCTCGGGGCGTACGGGCGCGGGATGTCGGCGTACGGGCTGGGGTTCGCGGTGGTCAAGGACGTTGCCGCGTACGCATGACGGCAAAAAGGGGCGCCCGTGGTTCTGGCGCCCCTTCGCCGTAGGGGTTGCGGCCGTGGCGCGGCCGCGGGTGCTTCGCGGCCTGTCGCGCAGTTCCTCCCCCAGCCTTCGGCCGGGGCACCCCCAGCGCCCCTGAAGGGGCGCGCTGCGGTGACCCTCTCAGAACTTGTTGCGCGGGGTGATGCCCAGGGACATGCCGGAGAGGCCTCGCTGCCTGCCGCCGAGCTTGCCGGCGATGCCGCGCAGGGCCGCGCCCGCGGGGCTGTCCGGGTCGGTCAGGACGACCGGCTTGCCCTCGTCGCCGCCTTCCCGGAGGCGGACGTCGATGGGGATGGACCCGAGGACCGGCACCGTCGCACCCGTCGTACGGGTCAGGCCGTCGGCGACGGTCTGACCGCCGCCCGTGCCGAAGACGTCGACCATCTCGCCGCAGTGCGGGCACGGCAGGCCGGACATGTTCTCCACGACGCCGACGATCTTCTGGTGGGTCTGGACCGCGATGGAGCCCGCCCGCTCCGCGACCTCCGCGGCGGCCTGCTGCGGCGTCGTCACGACCAGGATCTCGGCGTTCGGGACCAGCTGGGCGACCGAGATGGCGATGTCGCCGGTGCCGGGCGGCAGGTCGAGGAGGAGGACGTCCAGGTCGCCCCAGTAGACGTCCGCGAGGAACTGCTGGAGGGCGCGGTGCAGCATCGGGCCGCGCCAGACGACCGGGGCGTTGCCCGGGGTGAACATGCCGATGGAGATGACCTTCACGCCGTTGGCCGACGGCGGCATGATCATGTTCTCGACCTGGGTCGGGCGGCCGTCCGCGCCGAGCATGCGCGGGACGGAGTGGCCGTAGATGTCCGCGTCGACCACGCCCACCTTGAGGCCGTCGGCGGCCATCGCGGCGGCCAGGTTGACCGTGACCGACGACTTGCCGACGCCGCCCTTGCCGGAGGCGACCGCGTAGACGCGGGTGAGGCTGCCGGGCTTGGCGAAGGGGACCTCGCGCTCGGCCTGGCCGCCGCGCAGGGCGGAGGCCAGCTCCTTGCGCTGCTCGTCGCTCATCACGTCCAGGGTGACGTCGACGCGGGTGACACCCTCGACCCGGGAGACCGCCTCGGTGACGCGCTGGGTGATGGTGTCCCGCATGGGGCAGCCGGAGACGGTCAGGTACACGGTGACCGCGACCGCGCCGTCCTCCCCGATGGCCACCGATTTGACCATCCCCAGTTCGGTGATGGGTCGGTTGATCTCGGGATCGTTCACCGTCGCCAGTGCCTCGCGCACCGCGTCTTCGCTAGCCATACCCCCGATGGTACGGCGCGGCGCAGGGCCCCTATAACGCCCCTCAGCGGTCGTCTACGTCACGCCCGGCAGACCGTTCTGCCGGGAATACGGCGTGTTCGTGATGGCCGTCCCGCCGCTCGTCCATGTCCTTCAGCAGGTCCTGGAGCTCGGAGCGGATCCAGTCCCGGGTCGCCACCTCGCCCAGGCCCATGCGCAGGGCGGCGATCTCCCGGGTGAGGTACTCGGTGTCGGCGATGGACCGCTCGTTCTGCTTGCGGTCCTGTTCGAGGTTGACCCGGTCGCGGTCGTCCTGCCTGTTCTGCGCGAGCAGGATCAGCGGGGCCGCGTAGGAGGCCTGCAGGGACAGGGCCAGGGTCAGGAAGATGAACGGGTACTCGTCGAAGCGGAACTGTCCGGGCGCCGCGACGTTCCACAGCACCCAGAGGATGATCACGAACGTCATCCAGACGATGAACCGCCCGGTGCCCAGGAAGCGGGCGATGCGCTCGGAGAGCCGTCCGAAGGCCTCCGGGTCCCACTCCGGCAGCAGCCTGCGCCGCGGCGCGCGCGGCTGGTCCAGGCGGTGGCCGCGCGACCGGCCGGCCGCGGTGGCGCCGGACGGCGTCCGCTCACGGGTGCTCTCGCGCTCAGGCCCCATGGATCCCCGCCCCCTTCCCCGCCGACTGCTCCGGCTGCTCCTTCCGGTCCCCCGCGTCCCCCGCGTCCAGGTGGAACTCGGTCTCCCGCCAGTCCTCCGGCAGCATGTGGTCGAGGACGTCGTCCACGGTCACCGCGCCGAGGAGCGACCCCGCCTCGTCCACCACCGGCGCCGCGACCATGTCGTAGGTGGCGAAGAACCCGGCGATGACCGGGAGCGTGGCGTCGGGGGCGAGGGGTTGCAGGTCGTCGTCGGAGACCAGCGAACTGACCAGGGTGTACGGCGGGTCCCGCAGCAGCCGCTGGAAGTGCACGGTGCCCAGGTACTTCCCGGTCGGGGTCTCGTCGGGCGGCCGGCAGACGTAGACCTGGGCGGCGAGGGCCGGGGAGAGGTCGGGGTTGCGGACCCGTGCGAGGGCGTCGGCGACGGTCGCGTCGGGCCGCAGGACGATCGGCTCGGTGGTCATCAGACCGCCCGCCGTGTGCTCCTCGTACGACATCAGGCGCCGCATCTCGGCGGCGTCGGCCGGCTCCATCAGGCTGAGCAGACGTTCCTTGTCCTGTTCGGGGAGTTCGGCGAGCAGGTCGGCGGCGTCGTCCGGGTCCATGGCCTCCAGGATGTCCGCGGCCCGCTCCTCCTTCAGCTTGCCGAGGATCTCGATCTGGTCGTCCTCGGGGAGCTCTTCGAGGACGTCGGCCAGCCGGTCGTCGTCGAGGGCCGCGGCCACCTCGGCGCGGCGCTTGGCGGAGAGGTGGTGCAGCACGTTGGCGAGGTCGGCGGGGCGCAGCTGTTCGAAGGTGGCGAGCAGGCTCTCGGCGCCCTGGCCGTGCTCCTCCAGGGAGAACCCGGTGACCTGCGACCACTCGACGGTGAGCGTCTCCCCTCTGGCCCTTCGGAAGGCGCCCTTCTTCCCCTTGCGGACGAAGACCCGGTCGATCTCCCAGTCCCGGCGGGCCGGCAGCTGCTGCACGGCCAGGTCGAGGACGGTGACCTCCTCGCCGGTCTCCACCAGCTGGACGCGCCGGTCGAGGAGTTCGCCGAAGACCAGGCGTTCGGTGGGGCGCTGCTCGAAGCGGCGGACGTTGACCACGCCGGTGGTGATGACCTGGCCGGACTCGACGCCGGTCACCCGGGTCATGGGCAGGAAGATGCGGCGCCGGGTGGACAGTTCGACCACCAGGCCGAGCAGCCGGGGCGGGCGGCGGCGGACGCGCAGCATGACGACGAGGTCCCGGACGCGGCCCACCTGGTCGCCGCTGGGATCGAAGGCGGGGACACCGGCGAGGTGCGAGACGAAGATGCGGGGAGCGCCGGCTGCCATGGGGTTGCTTCCTTTACCTACCGGAGTACTGCTTGCATGGATTTCGGTTCCTTCGGCCCGCTCGGTGGGCTTCAGGCTAGCCCGTACCGATCGGATACGCCCTGGTGGGCGGTCCGGACGGACCGGCTCCGCCGGGCGGGTGGGGCACCGGTACGCTGCGGTACGCCCTGCCGGACCACTCAGAAAGGTGGCCCTGTCTGTGACCGTCATCGCTCCGGGCCGTACCCGCCACGCCGCACTGGTCACCGCGGTGTGCGCACTGGCCGTCCTCACCGGATGCGGCGGGGATCCGGACGCCGGCACGAACGGGGTGGGCAAGCTGGCACCGGACGTCATCCAGTCGAAGACGCGGACGGCGGCGTCGTCGGTGGCGACGGTGCGGATGGCGGGGACGGTGGTCACGAGCGGGCGTACGTACGAGCTGGACATGCGCCTGAACGAGCAGGGCGGGACCGGGTCGGTCACCTCGAAGGGCTCGACGTTCCAGCTCCTCCGGGTGGGCGACACGCTGTATCTGCAGGCCGACGCGGGATTCTGGAACCACGCCGACGGCAGCGACACGACGGCGGCCGGCAAGCTCGACGGCAAGTACGTCAAGGTGCCGCGGACCGATCCCGCGTACAAGAAGTTCAGCGGCTTCACGGACAAGGACGTCCTCCTCTCGGGCCTGCTGACCCTGCACGGCTCGCTCGCGACGGCCGGTCACCACGAGCAGTCGGGTACCCGCACGATCCGCATCACCGGCGACGGCGGCTCCGGCGGCACCCTCGACGTCTCCCTCCAGGGCAAGCCGTACCCGCTCCGCCTGGAACGCGGCGGCGGCGCCGGCACCCTCACCTTCTCCGACTGGGGCAAGGACTTCAGCGTGGTCGCTCCGGAGAAGGGCGAGACGGTCGATTACGGAAAGCAGCTGCCGGCGTCCTAGGGCCACGCGAACGGCGGCACGGCGCCTTGCGGTGTGCTCGGCACCGCCGACCGGTGGTGCCGTAATCGGCTCGGGGCGCGGCTACTTGGACTTGCGGCGTTTCGCCAGCAGCCGGGGCAGGGCTGCCGGGACCGGGCGCCGGGTGGTCGCCGGGGACGGGAGCGGGGGCGCTGCCAGGTTTCCGTCCGGCAGGGGCGAGGTGGTCCCCGCCGGGGTCAGGCGCAGCACCCTGCACTCCCTCGCCCAGCGGTCGGTCATCGCCTCGCCGTCGGGGGCGTTGAGGCGCTTGCCCTTCAGTTCCGCCACCGCCGCGTCCCACCGGGGGGTGCCGGCGGACAGTTCCGTGACCGTCGCCGTCCAGGTGACCAGCCGGCCGCCCTTGTCCTTGCTGCGGACGGTCACCTCGGCCGACCCGCCGTCGGCCAGCTCGCCGAGCGGCTGCTCGGCGCCGCCGCCGACCAGGCACATACCGCCGTCGGCCCACGCGTGCCACACCGCACGCGCCGTCGCCGCCCCGGCGCCCCGCACCCAGACGAGGCCGGACTTCTTCGTGGCCTCCTCGACGAGGGCCTGGTCGAGCAGCTCGGTTGTCATGGCGACCAGCCTAGAGCCAGCCGTTGCGCTTCAGCGTGCGGTGGATGCCGAGGCAGATCACCCCGGTGACGGCCATGATCACCGGGTAGCCGTAGCGCCAGTGCAGCTCCGGCATGTACTTGAAGTTCATGCCGTACACACCGCACACCATCGTCGGCACGGCGATGATCGCGGCCCAGGACGTGATCTTGCGCATGTCCTCGTTCTGCGCGACGGAGGCCTGCGCGAGGTTGGCCTGGAGGATCGAGTTGAGGAGTTCGTCGAAGCCGACGACCTGCTCCTGGACGCGGGCGAGGTGGTCGGCGACGTCCCGGAAGTACTTCTGGATGTCGGGGTCGACGAGCCGCATCGGCCGCTCGCTCAGCAGCTGCATGGGGCGCAGCAGGGGCGAGACGGCACGCTTGAACTCCAGCACCTCGCGCTTGAGTTGGTAGATCCGCGCCGAGTCGACACCGCGGGAGACGCCGCCCTTGCGGCCCGGCGTGAAGACCTCCGTCTCCACCTCGTCGATGTCGTCCTGCACCGCGTCGGCGACCGCGACGTAACCGTCCACGACGTGGTCGGCGATCGCGTGCAGCACGGCCGAGGGGCCCTTGACGAGCAGTTCGGGGTCGTCCTGGAGCCGGTGCCGCAGCGCCCGCAACGAGCCCTGCCCGCCGTGCCGGACGGTGATGAAGAAGTCCCGGCCGGTGAAGCACATGACCTCACCGGTCTCCACGACCTCGCTGTTGGCGGTGAGCTGGTCGTGCTCGACGTAGTGGATGGTCTTGAAGACGGTGAAGAGGGAGTCGTCGTACCGCTCCAGCTTCGGGCGCTGGTGGGCCTGGACGGCGTCCTCCACCGCCAGCGGGTGGAGTCCGAACTCGCCGGCGATACCGGCGAATTCGGCCTCGGTCGGCTCGTGCAGGCCGATCCAGACGAACCCGCCGTCGCGGCGTACCAGCCGCATCGCCTCGTGTGGGGTCAGCGGCTTGCCGGTCTCCACGCGGGCGCCGTCGCGGTAGACGGCGCAGTCGACGACGGCCGAGGGCGTGCCGGGGTCGCGGGTGGTGTCGTACGCGCCGTTGTCCGGCCGCAGACTCTTGCGCAGCGAGGGGCGGGACGGACGGACCACGGCTCGGAGGTCGCGGATCATCGACATGGGCAGGCTCCTTCGCGACAGGCAGCGGAAGACCGCCGAGGAACGGGTGGAGCTACCCGGAATGAGGACGTCCTGGCTTCGGATGTTTGGCACGTCCACAAAGCGGGGAGCACCGCACCGTTGCGGTGGCGACTTCGCTACTGATTCAGATCAGACGAACGGATCCAGACAGATCCGGAACGGACCGGTCAAAGGGATCAGGCAAGCGAAACGAGGTGCTCTTCCGAACGACAACGCGCACGAAAAGGCGGGCAGCCAGCCAGAGAAAGAGATTCAGAGGCCGGAAGAGCGAGTGGTACTGCACGGGTGACTTCGATCCATGACAGCCCCACCTCCTCCAGCCGGTCCCTCGTAAGGGAGTCCTGTCGGCGTCGGGGACTGACCGCGACGCACTGCGTGCTGCCCCGAACCACCGCGGTCAGAGTAGCAGTAGCCCTCAGTGTCAAGGCGCCGCTTTGCCCGGTACTGACGAGTTCTATGCTCGCGACATGGTTGAAGTTCTTCCTCTGGTCGAGGCCCGGTTGACCACCGCACTGGGCGAACCGGACGCGCGCGCGGCGGTCACCTTCCTCGGTACGGACCGCATCGAGGTGCTCCGTTTCCACGAGGACCTCCAGGGCGAGAACGTCGTCCGCTACGCCACGCTCGGCATGTCCGCACACCCCATGACCGACCCCACCGCGGTGGTCGCGGACCCCGTCAAGGGGCCGCGCGCCGAGCTGGTGCTGTCGGTCCGCGCGGGGCTTGCCGAGACCGACAAGGTGCTCCGCGCGCTCGCCGTACTCGCCGCGTCCCCGCAGGTGGAGGGGCTGGTCGTGGCGCCGGGCGCGTCGCTGGACGTCGGCGGCCCGCTGTGGCCGGGCGCGCCCTTCACCTCCGTCCTGGTCGGCGAGCCGGGCGGTCTCGTCGAGGACCTGGAGCTGGACGGGCCCCTCGACCCCGTACGGTTCCTGCCGCTGCTGCCGATGACGCCGAACGAGGCCGCCTGGAAGCGGGTGCACGGCGCCGGCGCCCTCCAGGAGCGCTGGCTCGCGAACGGGGCCGACCTGCGGGACCCGCACCGGAAATCCGTCCCGCTGGACTGACACCGGGTGAGCAAGCTCACCAAGCCGCTTTCGCCGTCGGCCAGTTGACGAAACGGGTGACGCCGTCGTCGGCGGCCCGCCGCACGGTGGGAGCCGTCCGTCCACGCGGCCGCGTGCGCTGGACGGGTGATCGTCCTTGACGTGGGGGGTCCTGGGTAGGACCGTGGGGCTCTATGAGGGGCGAACCCAGTTGCCCGAAGTGTGGTGGCCGGGTCAGGGCTCCCGGACTCTTCGCCGACACCTGGCAGTGCGATGTCCACGGGACCGTGCATCCGGTACAGCCCGTGATCCCGCCCAGCGTCGAGGCCCTCGGCGTGGTGGTGCAGCGCACCCAGGTTCCGGTGTGGATGCCCTGGCCGCTGCCGGTCGGCTGGCTGTTCACGGGCGTGGCCTGCGCCGGTGACGACCGCAGCGGGGGCCGCGCGACCGCCGTCGCCTGCTCCGGACCCGCGCCGCTCGGCGGCATAGGGGAGATGATCCTGGTCGCCGAGGAGCTCGGGGTCGGCCTCGGGGCCCGGTACGCGGGGATCGACGGGCCGGACCCCGGACCGTCCATGAACGTGGAGAAGCCGCCCCAGGCCAAGGTGCTGGCGGCCGGGCGGCCGACACCGCTGTGGCACGTCTCCGGCGCGCCGGACGACCGGGCCGTGTTCGCGGGCGAGGCCCGCGGGCTGTGGCTGTGGGCGGTGGTGTGGCCCGAGCAGACCGGTCTGCTCATGTACGACGAACTCGTGCTGACCGATCTGCGGGACGCGGGGGCCGAGGTGGACCTGGTGCCGTGCGGGGCGTTGTCGCCGCGGTTGCTGGAGCCGTAGCGCGGTAGCGCGGTAGAGCCGTAGGCGCCGTAGCGGGGTAGCCCCGTAGCCCCGTAGCGCCGTGGCGCCGGTGTGATCGGTCGTCCGCGGCCCGGCGGGGCTGGCCGCGCGGTTCCGCGCGGCCCTCGGGCGGGGCAGGTAAAGGGCGCTCACAGGTTGCGGGTGTGACAGGGGCACCCTCCGCCGGCCGCTATCCTTGACGCGTTCCTTCCGTCCCGTCCCGCTGGAGTCTGCGTCGTGCGCATCGATCTGCACTGCCACTCCACCGCCTCCGACGGCACGGACACCCCGGCCGAGCTGGTGCGCAACGCCGCCGCTGCCGGACTCGACGTCGTGGCGCTGACCGACCACGACACCACCCGCGGCCACGCCGAGGCCGTCGCCGCGCTGCCCGCGGGGCTCACCCTGGTCACCGGGGCCGAGCTGTCCTGCCGTCTCGACGGCGTCTCCATGCACATGCTGGCCTACCTCTTCGACCCCGAGGAGCCCGCGCTGCTCGCCGAGCGCGAGCTGGTCCGGGACGACCGGGTGCCGCGCGCCCGGGGCATGGTCGCCAAGCTGAACGCGCTGGGGGTGCCGGTCACCTGGGAGCAGGTGCGGCGGATCGCCGGGGACGGCTCGGTCGGGCGGCCGCACGTCGCCTCCGCGCTCGTCGAGCTCGGTGTCGTACCGACCGTGAGCGACGCCTTCACCGAGGAGTGGCTGGCCGACGGCGGCCGGGCCTACGTGGAGAAGCACGAGACCGACCCCTTCGAGGCGATCCGGCTGGTCAAGGGCGCCGGCGGCGTCTGCGTGTTCGCGCACCCGGCCGCCGCGAAGCGCGGGCGGACGGTCCCCGAGTCGGCGATCGCCGAGATGGCCGCGGCCGGTCTCGACGGCATCGAGGTCGATCACATGGACCACGACGAGGACACCCGCGCCCGGCTGCGTGGGCTCGCAGGGGAGCTGGGGCTGCTGGCCACGGGCTCCTCCGACTACCACGGCAGCCGCAAGACGGTGACGCTGGGCGAGTACACCACCGACCCCGAGGTGTACGGCGAGATCACCCGCCGCGCGACGGGCGCGTTCCCGGTGCCGGGGACCGGCGGAGCCTGAAGCCCGGCCCCGCACGTCCAACTCCCTCACTCCCGCAAGGCCTGTAGCACCACCATGTTCGATCTCGCCGTCTTCGGCTCCCTCTTCCTGACCCTCTTCGTCATCATGGATCCCCCGGGGATCACCCCGATCTTCCTCGCCCTCACCGCCGGCCGGCCCGGCAAGGTGCAGAAGCGGATGGCCTTCCAGGCCGTGTGCGTGGCGGGCGGTGTGATCACGGTCTTCGGGCTGCTGGGGCACCAGATCCTGGACTACCTGCACGTCTCCGTGCCCGCGCTGATGATCGCGGGCGGGCTGCTGCTCCTGCTCATCGCCCTCGACCTGCTCACCGGCAAGACCGACGAGCCGAAGCAGACCAAGGACGTCAACGTGGCGCTGGTGCCGCTGGGCATGCCGCTGCTGGCCGGCCCCGGTGCGATCGTGTCCGTCATCCTCGCCGTGCAGAAGGCGGACAGCGTGGCGACGCAGGTGTCCGTGTGGTGCGCGATCCTCGCGATCCACGTCGTGCTCTGGCTGGTGATGCGCTACTCGCTGCTGATCATCCGGGTCATCAAGGACGGTGGTGTCGTCCTGGTGACACGGCTCGCGGGCATGATGCTCTCCGCGATCGCCGTGCAGCAGATCATCAACGGCGTCACCCAGGTGGTCAGGGGCGCATGACGCGCGGCCAGGAGGCCGGCAGACGCAGAACCCCCGCACGGCACGGTTGCCGTACGGGGGCTCTGAAGACTGTGCGGTGCTCCGCGCTGCGTCGGTCTGACTGCTGTCGTCTTCTGTCGTTGTCGCGTCGTCCTGTTACGAAGCCTGGGTCTCGGCCGGTCGGATCCACAGACGCTGCCCCACGGCGGCGGCCTGCTGAACGATCCCGCTGACGGAGGCGGCGTCCACGACAGTGCTGTCCACGGCGGTGCCGTCGACCTCGTCGAGTCGCATGATTTCGAAGCGCATGGCCTCTCCCTTCGTCGTCCTGTTCCGTATGAGTCAACGGCTTGCGTGTTACAAACATTCCCTACGCTAAAGAAATTTTTCGAACGTCTAATTACCGACCGGTAAGAGTGTGCGGGAGACTGACCGGGACCGGTTGTGTTCGCAGCGTGACCGCCGGGACAATGGAGCTGATGAACGACGACCGCGACACCCTCCAGGCCCGTATCGACCGCACAAACGAGCTGCTCACCCGCATGCTCGCCGAAGTGGCCAAGACGCCCTCGACGCACGCCATCTTCGTGGACGCGGGCTACCTCTACGCGGCCACGGGCCGGCTCGTCGCCGGGACGGAGGACCGCCGCGCCTTCGATCTCGACGCCGAAGGGCTGATCGAGGCGCTCATCGACAAGGCGCGCCAGATCTTCGCCGACAGCCGGCTGCTGCGCGTCTACTGGTACGACGGCGCCCGCCGCCGCATCCACACCGCCGAGCAGCAGGCCATCGCCGAACTCCCCGACGTCAAGGTCCGCCTCGGCAACCTCAACGCCAACAACCAGCAGAAGGGCGTCGACTCCCTGATCCGCACGGACCTGGAGTCACTGGCCCGGCACCGCGCCATCAGCGACGCGGCCCTGCTCGGCGGCGACGAGGACCTGGTCTCGGCGGTCGAGGCCGCCCAGGGCTACGGCGCCCGCGTCCACCTGTGGGGCATCGAGGCTCCCGAGGGCCGCAACCAGGCCGAGCCGCTGCTCTGGGAGGTCGACAGCCAGCGCACCCTCGACCTGGAGTTCTTCAAGCCGTACGTCTCCAGACGCGCCGCCCTCGCCTACGAGGCCGGCGCCACCAGACCCACCCGTGAGGACGTCCGTTTCGTCGGCGCGCAGATCGCGGCGAAGTGGCTCTCCTCGCGTGGCCGCGAGGCGCTGGTCGAACTGCTGCCCGGCCACCCCTACCTGCCGGGCTCCGTCGATCAGGACCTCCTCGTCGAGGCCGAGGGGATGCTCCAGTACTCCCTGCGCGGCCAGGCCGACCTGCGCCGGGCCCTGCGGGACGGCTTCTGGGAGCACCTCCAGACGCAGTACTAGCCCCGGTCCCGGTCCGCGGGGCCGGTGCTGTCCCAGAAGTCCGCGATCGCCTCGGCGGTGGCGGCGGGGCGGTCGGTGTTGGGCGAGTGCTCCGCCCCCGCGATCACCGTGCGGCGGGCCCGCAGCCGCAGCGCCATGTCGTCCAGCAGCGGTACCGGCCAGGTGTCGTCCCGCGCGCCCGACAGGACGTGGAAAGGCAGCGGCAGGGCGGCCAGTTCCGCGACACGGTCCGGCTCGGTGCACAACTGGCGCCCGGTGGCCAGGAGCTGGGCGGGCTTGTTGCCCAGCCAGCGGCGCCGCAGGTCCTCGCCGTCCTCCGGGCACTCCTCCGGCCCGTCCGGTTCCTCCAGCTCCTCCGGTGCCTCCAGGGTCTGCATAGCCTCCCACACCTCGGCCATCGACATCACGGCGAGCGCGTCCCGCAACAGCTTCACGCGCTGCTGCTGGGAGGAGGAGATCTGCGCCGGGCCCGAGGCCATCAGGGTCAGCGAGCGGAATGGTGCGCGGTCGAGGAGCACGGCGGCGCGGGCGATCTGGCCGCCGAGGGAGTGCCCCAGCAGATGC
Source organism: Streptomyces sp. NPDC086777 (assembly GCF_040702065.1). NCBI lineage: Bacteria > Bacillati > Actinomycetota > Actinomycetes > Kitasatosporales > Streptomycetaceae > Streptomyces > Streptomyces sp. NPDC086777. The sequence goes on from NZ_JBFBJI010000006.1 coordinate 248,188, forward strand.
ACCGGCAGGCCCGCGCCGACCGCCGCCGCCTGCGCGAGCACGTCCCGCGCCAGCTCCTCCTGGGCGTACGCCGCTTCGTCGTCCGCGGGGCCGTCCGACTCGAACTGCCCACGCCCGTCCACGGCGACCGTCCGGTACCCGCGCCGGCCCAGTGCCTCGTGCAGCCGGTTGAAGTCCTCCTTGCTCCCGGTGAACCCCGGCAGCAACAGGGCCGCCCCCCTGGGCTCGACCCCGGCGGCCACGGGCGCGTCGACGACGGCGAACTCACCCCGGTCGGTGGCGAGCGCGTACGCACGGGCAGCGGCGGGCGGGACGAAGGTGCGAGGCCTGCTCATGGGGGAGAGGGTATCGGGAGCGGGGTGACCGACCGGGGGCCGGTGGGTGAACCCCGGTACCGGGGAGCGCGGGGCACTGCGCAGACGCCGACGGCCCGGACCACACGGGGTGGTCCGGGCCGTCGTCACTGGTGCACTCAGGCCTCCGGGGCCGCGGCGGCCGCCTTCCGGGTCCGGCGGGCCTTCGGCTTCGCCTCCGCGTCGGCCGCCTCGACGGATCCGGCGGACTCGGCCGCCTTGCGGGTGGTGCGTCGCCTCGGCTTCGCCTCCGGCTCCTCGGTGGCCTGCGCCGGGATCTCCGCGGGGGCGGCGGCTGCCGTCTTGCGGGTGCGGCGGGGCTTGGCCTCGGTGGCCTCGGCGGTGTCCACCGCGGCCTCGGCGGCGGCTGCCGTCTTGCGGGTGCGGCGCGGCTTGGGCGCCGCCTCCGCCTCGACGGGCTCCGGAGCGGCTGCCGCCGTCTTACGGGTCCGACGGGGCTTCGTCTCGGCGACCGCCTCGGCCGTCTCCGCGTCGGCGGTGCTCGCCGCCGTCTTGCGGGTCCGGCGGGGCTTGGCTTCCGTGCCCTCGGCGGTGTCCACCGCGGCCTCGGCGGCGGCTGCCGTCTTGCGGGTGCGGCGCGGCTTGGGCGCCGCCTCCGCCTCCTCGGCGGCCTCCGGGGCGGCGGCTGCCGCCTTACGGGTGCGACGGGGCTTGGCCTCGGTGGCCTCGGCGGTGTCGACGGCGGCCTCGGCCGCCTTCCGCGTCCGGCGCGCCTTGGGCGCGGCCTCGGTCTCGGCGGTCTCCGGCTGCGGCTCGGCCGCCACCGGCTCGGCCGGCTCCGCGGTCTTGCGGGTGCGGCGAGGGGCCGGGGCCACCGGGGCCTCGACGGCCTCCGCGGGAGCCTGGGCGACCTCCGCCACGGGCTCGGCGGCCTTGCGGACGCGACGGCGCGGCTTGGCCTCGACGGCCTCGGCGGTGTCCATCGCGGTCTCGGCGGCCTCCGGGGTGGCCGCCGCCGTCTTCCGGGTGCGGCGCGGCTTGGGCTCCGCCACGGCCTCGACCGCCTCGACGACCGCCTCGACGACCGCCGCGACGGCTGCCGCCTCGGGAGCCTCGGCGGCCTTGCGGGTGCGACGGCGCGCGGGGGCGGCCGGTGCCTCTTCGGCCAGGGGCGCCTCGGTCACCGGCGTCTCGGTCACCGCCGGCGTCGTCGCCTCGGCCACCGGAGCGGCCTCGGCGGACCGGCGGGTGCGACGGCGGCGCGGCTTCTCCGCGGCGGCCGGCTCCACGACGGACTCGACCGACTCGACGACGGTCTCCGGCGTCACGGTCACCGGGGCGGCGGCCGCCACCGGCTCCGGGGACGCCCCGTTGCGGGTACGGCGACGGCGGCGCGGGGTCCGGGCGGCAGCCGGCTCCGACGCCGCGAGGGCGTCGCCGGAGGCGGGCGACGCGGCCTCGGCGGCCGGCGCCGTGGGCGTCGTACCGGACGCCTGGTCCAGGGCCGAACCGCCGCGGGTGCGACGGCGGCGCCGCGGGGTGCGGGCCGGGCGCTCGCGCTCCTCGGTACGGGCCTCGACCCGCGCCTCGCCCCGGCCGCCCCGGCCACCGCGACCGCGGCCACCGCGGCCGCCGGTCTCGCCGAGGTCCTCCACCTCCTCCGCGTCGAGCCCGGCGCGGGTGCGCTCCGAGCGCGGCAGGACACCCTTGGTGCCCGCGGGGATCTTCAGTTCCTCGAAGAAGTGCGGGGAGGTGGAGTACGTCTCCACCGGCTCGTGGAAGTTCAGCTCCAGCGCCTTGTTGATGAGCTGCCAGCGCGGGATGTCGTCCCAGTCGACGAACGTGATCGCCGTACCCGACGCGCCGGCGCGGCCGGTACGGCCGACCCGGTGCAGGTAGGTCTTCTCGTCCTCGGGGGACTGGTAGTTGATGACGTGCGTGACGCCCTCGACGTCGATGCCGCGGGCGGCGACGTCGGTGCAGACCAGGACGTCCACCTTGCCGTTGCGGAACGCGCGCAGCGCCTGCTCGCGGGCGCCCTGGCCGAGGTCGCCGTGGACGGCGCCGGAGGCGAAGCCGCGGCGCTGGAGCTGCTCGGCGATGTCGGCGGCGGTGCGCTTGGTACGGCAGAAGATCATCGCGAGCCCGCGGCCGTCGGCCTGCAGTATGCGCGCGATCATCTCCGGCTTGTCCATGGAGTGCGCGCGGTAGACGAACTGCGCGATGTTCGCGACGGTCGCGCCCTCGTCGTCCGGCGCGGTGGCGCGGATGTGGGTGGGCTGGCTCATGTACCGGCGCGCGAGGCCGATGACCGCGCCCGGCATGGTCGCCGAGAACAGCATGGTCTGGCGCTTCGCCGGAAGCATGTCGATGATCTTCTCGACGTCCGGCAGGAAGCCCAGGTCGAGCATCTCGTCGGCCTCGTCGAGGACGAGCGACTTGATGTGCTTGAGGTCGAGCTTCTTCTGGCCGGCGAGGTCGAGCAGGCGGCCCGGGGTGCCGACGACCACGTCGACGCCCTTCTTCAGGGCTTCGACCTGGGGCTCGTAGGCGCGGCCGCCGTAGATGGCGAGCACGCGTACGTTACGGACCTTGCCGGCCGTCAGCAGGTCGTTGGTGACCTGGGTGCAGAGCTCGCGCGTGGGGACGACGACGAGCGCCTGGGGGGCCTCGGTGAGGGCCTCGGGGGCGGCGCGGCCGGCCTCCACGTCGGCGGGGACGGTGACGCGCTCCAGGAGCGGCAGACCGAAGCCGAGGGTCTTGCCGGTGCCGGTCTTGGCCTGGCCGATGACGTCGGTGCCGGAGAGGGCGACCGGGAGCGTCATCTCCTGGATGGGGAAGGGGTTGACGATGCCGACGGCTTCCAGGGCCTCGGCGGTCTCGGGAAGGATTCCGAGTTCACGAAACGTCGTAGTCAGGGTGCTGCCTCTTCTGTGTGTCGCGGCGCGAGGCGAGCGCGGGGGTCTTTGACGGACCGTGCCGGGGACGTCGGCTGCCTTACGGACGGGCCGTGGGGGGCACGCCGTAGTGCACGGGACCTCTGCCGACGCTCTAGCGCTCGTACCGCTGAGGGTGTGTCCCTCCGGTCGTCGTACGCACAGTGCCGTACGAGCCGGGAGGGCTGTCGGGTCGGAGCCGATCGGGCCACCGACCGGGCATCCTCATACGTGCGGCCTGTCGAGGTACGTCCAGAATCTACGGCGTACCAGCAGGCGCATTACCACCATACCCCGGAATCCTGCACATGCGATGGCCGATTCGGTCACGTCGTGGTAGTCACAGTGGTTGACCAGGGGCTTCGGCCTGACTTCTCCGGGTCCCCCTGAGACGCTCCGGGGTCGGCCCGGAGCTTCCCGAGGGCTTCCGCGGGGCCGCGGGCGGGCTATTGTGCGCTTCATGACGAGCTCTGACAAGCCTGAGACCGCCTCCGCCGAACCGACCGGTGTCGCCGCCCAGGACTGGGCGCGGGCCGCCGCCGACCCGCACTACCGGGCCGCGGTCGTGGACCTGCTCGGTGCCCTCGCGTACGGCGAGCTCGCGGCGTTCGAGCGGCTCGCGGAGGACGCCAAGCTGGCGCCCTCGCTCGGGGACAAGGCCGAGCTGGCCAAGATGGCGTCGGCCGAGTTCCACCACTTCGAGCGGCTGCGCAACCGGCTGACGGAGATCGGCGAGGACGCCACGCAGGCGATGGAGCCGTTCGTCGCGGCCCTCGACGGCTTCCACCGGCAGACGGCGCCGTCCGACTGGCTGGAGGGCCTGGTCAAGGCGTACGTCGGCGACTCGATCGCCAGTGACTTCTACCGGGAGGTCGCGGCCCGCCTCGACGCGGACACCCGCGAGCTGGTGCTGGCCGTCCTCGACGACACCGGGCACGCCGGGTTCGCGGTGGAGAAGGTGCGCGCGGCGATCGACGCCGACCCGCGTGTGGGCGGCCGACTGGCCCTGTGGGCACGGCGGTTGATGGGCGAGGCGCTGTCGCAGTCCCAGCGGGTGGTCGCCGACCGGGACGCGCTGTCGACCATGCTGGTCGGGGGAGTGGCCGACGGGTTCGACCTCGCCGAGGTGGGACGGATGTTCTCGCGCATCACCGAGGCGCACACGAAGCGGATGGCTGCGCTGGGGCTGGCGGCGTAGCACTGCCCCCGGGGGCGCTTCGGGGGGAGCCGTGCGACCGCTGGTGCGGTGTCGCTGGTCGCGCCGTTCCTCCCTCAGCCTTCGGCCGGGGGTACCCCCAGCGCCTCCCTCGGGGCGTCGGGGCTAGGCCGTGATCGATCGTCGGCGCAGGTGACGGCCCGCCGGGCGGAGCAGCAGCGACAGGGACGCCGCCGAGACGATCGCCGCGCCGAGGAGAGTGACCAGGACCGCGCCGGGGCCGAGCGCGCTGTGCGTGACGAAGTCGCCGAAGAGGGCTCCCGCGACCCCCGTGGAGAACACCAGGGCACGGGCCGGGAGCCGGTGGGACAGCCGACTGGTCGCGGCCCAAGACAGGGCCAGGCCGAGCAGGGCGGATCCAAGGACTTCCAGGAGCATCACGAGTGGTCCCTCCCACGGCCTGCCGGTCTTCCACGGTCGTAGCCCGTCATACCCGTGACCTGCGGAATGCAATCCTCCTCTGTGGACGACTTGTGCGCCACATGTGGAAGGCGGACACGACGGAGGGGCCGGGCGGACACACGTCCGCCCGGCCCCTCCGCGCTGCTGTGGTCAGACCGCGCTGAAGCCGACCTTGCGCACCGTCGGCTCGCCGAGCTCGATGTACGCCAGGCGGTCCGTCGGGACCAGGACCTTGCGGCCGCGCTCGTCCTCCAGGGACAGCACCTGTGACTTGCCGGCCAGCGCGTCGGCGACGAGGCGCTCGACCTCCTCGGCGTTCAGACCGCTCTCCAGAACGATCTCGCGGGGCGCGTGCTGCACGCCGATCTTGACCTCCACGGCTATGTCCCTCCGACGGTCAGTGAAGTGCGCGACCTTCCGCGCCGTACGCAGCACACATTAGCCCGGTGAGGGGACGTACACGCTGCGCACGAGCACGCCAGGAGCGAACAGCGAACGGGAATTCGCACCGGCACCCCCGTCGGCGGAGGTGCCGGTGGCTGTGTCAGAGGGGTGCCGGTGCGTGCGTCAGGCGGGCGTCGGACGTCCGTCAGGCGTGCGTCAGGCGTGCGTCAGTGGTGCCCGTCGATGCCGTGCAGCGGGAAGCCCGCGATGCCCCGCCAGGCCAGGGAGGTCAGCAGCTGGACCGCCTGGTCGCGCGGGACGGACCGGTCGCTGTGCAGCCAGGAGCGGGCCACCACCTGGGCGAGACCCCCGAGGCCGGAGGCCAGCAGGATGGACTCCGCACGCGGCAGACCGGTGTCCTCCGTGATGACCTCGCAGATCGCCTCGGCGCACTCGTTGGTGACCTTGTCGACGCGCTCGCGCACCGCGGGCTCGTTCGTCAGGTCGGACTCGAAGACCAGGCGGAAGGCGCCGCCGTCGTCCTCGACGTACGCGAAATAGGCGTCCATGGTCGCCCGGACCCGCTGCTTGTTGTCGGTCGTCGACGCGAGCGCGCCGCGCACCGCCTGGATCAGCGCCTCGCAGTGCTGGTCCAGCAGGGCCAGGTAGAGGTCGAGCTTGCCCGGGAAGTGCTGGTAGAGCACCGGCTTGCTGACGCCGGCGCGTTCGGCGATGTCGTCCATCGCGGCCGCGTGGTACCCCTGCGCGACGAACACCTCCTGGGCGGCGCCCAGCAGCTGGTTCCGTCGGGCACGGCGCGGCAGGCGGGTGCCCCGCGGGCGTGCCGCCTCTGTCTGCTCGATGGCTGTCACGCCGCCTCCCAAAGTCGTCCACATGAGTCGTCCACATGCGGATCGCTCCGCGCGGCCATCGTACTTTTCGGTAACCGTGCTGTGCGCGGTGCGAGCGCAGAATTTCACGTACCGGACGACGGCGACAGCCGCACCGGGAAATCCCCGGACGTGAGAACCGGCCGGGCAGGTCCGCCGGAGACCGGCCGGGGTCAGCGGTAGTCGTCCTCGTCGAGGGAGACCACCCGTGCCTGCTCGATGAGATCGGCCTCGTTCCCGCGGTCCGGGTCGACACCGGTGAGGGGGTCGTCCTGGGACGGTGTGACGTCCGTGTGCTGCTCGGCTGTGTCGCCCTCGGGGGCCTCGACATCGATCTCCGGGGCCTCTTCCGCCTCCAGATCGCCGAGCACGTCCGGGTCGGTGGGGTCATGGGCCATGGTGGGGCTCCCTTCCTTCGAAGATCCCTGGCTGCAGCAGGGGGTCACAAACGGGTGCCCTCCTTACGAGCGTAGGAGACACCGGATGCGGACGCTATGCCACCCGCGACCGTTCGCTCCGGCGGCGGCCCGCCCCTCACCCCCGGTGCGTACCCGGGCCCCGCGCGGCCCGGGCGCGGCCCGCCGGGGCGATTCTGTTCTGTGACGGCGAACACATGAACCACGGTGTGATCGTCTCGTAACATTGGCCCATGTCTTCGACCGAGCTGCCCTCCGTGCCGCCCACCAGCGTGCTCCCCGAGGCGGCGGCAGTCAGGGTCGCGGAGGGCGAGCGGCTGCGGTCGGTGGGACTGCCCGGTGTCACCCTCTCGGTCCGCTCGCGGCCGCCCGCGCGCGAGGGCCTGCCGCCCGCGCTCTACATCCACGGGCTCGGCGGCTCCTCGCAGAACTGGTCACTGCTCATGGAGCAGCTCGAGGACGTCGTGGACGGCGAGGCGGTCGACCTGCCGGGCTTCGGCGACTCGCCGCCTCCGGACGACGGCGACTACTCCGTCACCGGGCACGCGCGCGCGGTCATCCGCTACCTCGACGCGTCCGGCCGCGGTCCGGTCCATCTCTTCGGCAACTCCCTCGGCGGCGCCGTCGCCACCCGCGTCGCCGCCGTCCGCCCGGACCTGGTCCGCACTCTCACGCTCGTCTCGCCGGCCCTGCCCGAGCTGCGCGTGCAGCGCACCGCCGTACCGACGGTGATCCTCGGCCTGCCGGGCATCGCCGGGCTGCTCACCCGCACGACCGGCAAGTGGACCGCCGAACAGCGGGTACGGGGCGTGCTCGCCCTCTGCTACGGCGATCCCGGCCGGGTCACGCCCGAGGCGTTCGAGCACGCGGTGGAGGAACTGGAACGGCGGCTGCGGCTGCCGTACTTCTGGGACGCGATGGCGCGCTCCGCGCGCGGGATCGTCAACGCGTACACGCTGGGCGGCCAGCACGGGCTCTGGCGCCAGGCCGAGCGCGTCCTCGCCCCGACCCTGCTGATCTACGGCGGCCGCGACCAGCTCGTCGGCTACCGCATGGCCCGGAAGGCCGCCCGCAGCTTCCGCCACTCCCGGCTGCTGTCCATGCCGGACGCCGGGCACGTGGCGATGATGGAGTACCCGGGCGCGGTGGCCGGCGCGTTCCGTGAACTCCTCGCCTCCGCCGACAGGCCGGCCGCCGGACCGGCTTCCGGGACCGTCGGCGGCGGTCCGGTCGCGCCGGGCGCGGGGAGCTGAGGCGCGAGTGGGACGCCACAGCCGCCGCGGGCCGGCACCCAAGGACGACCCGTCGGACATAGCGAATACGCGCGCGGCCCGGAAGCAGGGCTCGGGGGACGCCGAGCGCGGCCAGGCGGGGCCCACGGTGCCGCGTCCGGCCGGCCGGGTGCCCGGCTCTGCCGACGCGACTCCGGCGCACGGTGTCCCGCGCCATCCCGACGGGACTCCGGCGCACGGTGTCCCGCGGGTCCGTGGCGGTCACCCGGAGCAGCGTGAGTCGGGCGGTGGCTGGGGCCGGCTGGGCGGGTCGGGCGGGTCGGGCGGTGTGCCCGCCGGGCCCGGCGGTGCTGCCTCCGGGCCCGCCGGTGACGGTTCCGGGCCTGCCGGGGCCGCCTTCGGATCGACCGGTGTGTCGATACCGCGGCAGCGGCGGGGCGGGCCCGGCGGGCCGCGGCAGGACTACGTCGATGCCTTCGACGTGGACGTCGACGTCTTCGCGCCCCGCCCCGGCATCGGCGCCCAGCGCGCGGAGCCGTATCCGCCCGGCTCCGGTGCGCACACCTCGCCGTTCCCGTCCGGCATCGACGGCGGTGCGGGCGACGCCGTCGGCGCGCCGCCCGCCGGCGGGGCCGCGCAGCCCAAGGGCGGCAGGAGCCGGGCCTTCGCGGGGGTCGCGGCCGCCGCCGTCACCACCGTGCTCGCGGTGATCGTCGCCGGGCAGGTGATCGACGGCCGCGACGGCGACGGCGCCCGCTCGCAGTCGGCCGCGGACGGTACGCGGGCCACCGACGGCGCCGCCTCGCGCGGGGACAGCCGTACGACGCCGTCCGCCGCCTCGCCGCGCGTGGTGACGCTGTCGTACGAACAGGCGATGGGCGAGAAGTACCCGCTCGGCGCAAAGCTGACCGGATCCGGGAAGTTCAGCACCGTGCCCGGGAGCGCGAAGGCCCCGGGCACGGGGCGGAAGTACACCTACCGCGTCGACGTGGAGCAGGGGCTGGGGCTGGACGGGAAGCTGTTCGCCGAGGCGGTGCAGAAGACACTCAACGACGAGCGCAGCTGGGCCCACGACGGCGCCCGCACCTTCGCGCGCGTGTCCACCGGCAAGCCCGACTTCGTGATCACGCTCGCCAGCCCCGGCACCACCGCCAAGTGGTGCGCCAAGTCCGGCCTCGACACGACCGAGGACAACGTGTCGTGCGACTCGGCGTCCACCGAACGCGTCATGATCAACGCGTACAGATGGGCCCAGGGCAGCAAGACCTACGGCGACGAGATCCACGCCTACCGGCAGATGCTGATCAACCACGAGGTCGGCCACCGGCTCGGCTACGGCCATGTGACCTGCGACAAGGACGGCGAGCTGGCGCCGGTCATGCAGCAGCAGACCAAGTTCCTCGACCACGACGGAATCCACTGTCTGGCCAACCCCTGGCCCTATCCCAAGAGTTGACAGGTGGCTCATACATCACATTGACATGAGCAGAAAGTTCGTACATATTTCTGCGCATGTCGTCCCTCCACGCCTCCGCGCGCGCCGCCATCGAGCTGGCGCTCATCGGCGTGACCGCGCTCTGCGTGGCCGACATCCACTGTCGCTGACGCCCGCCTTCAGGCGTTCGCGTCGCGACTTCTCCTTCCTGCCGTGACCTGGGTCACGGCTCTTTCGACGACCTGACGCCGGGCAGACGTCTGTCCACTTTCGTCTCACTCCTCGTCAATTTGTCTCGCCATTCGAGACTTGCCTTCCGAGAGGTCGTCATTCCGATGCGTCACCCGTCCGTGACCAGCGCCCGCGCGGCGTACGTTTCGCTTGCCCTTGTCGTGGCAGCGGGCGCCGCCGCCTGCGGGCCGAAGGACAACGATGCCAACGGCTCCGGTGGCGACTCCGCGCCGCACCAGGGCGGCACGCTCACCGTCCTGAACTCCGACCCGCAGACGGACTTCGACCCGGCCCGCCTGTACACCTCGGGCGGCGGCAACGTGCCCTCCCTGGTCTTCCGCACGCTCACCACCCGCAACCGCGCGAACGGCGCCGCCGGCACCAAGGTCGTCCCCGACCTGGCCACCGACACCGGGCGTCCCAGCAAGGACGCGACCGTGTGGACGTACACCCTGAAGGCGGGCCTCAAGTACGAGGACGGCACCCCGATCACGTCCGCCGACATCAAGTACGGCATCGAGCGCTCCTTCGCCCCCGAGCTCTCCGGCGGCGCGCCCTACCTGCGGGACTGGCTGGTCGGCGCCGCCGACTACCAGGGGCCGTACAAGGACAAGAAGGGGCTCTCGGCGATCGAGACGCCGGACGACCGCACGATCGTCTTCCACCTGAACAAGCCCGAGGGCGAGTTCCCGTTCCTGGCCACGCAGACGCAGTTCACGCCCGTCCCGAAGGCCAAGGACACCGGTACCAAGTACGAGGAGCACCCGATCTCGTCCGGCCCGTACAAGGTCGTCAAGAACGAGAACGACGGTGAGCACCTGGTCCTGGAGCGCAACAAGTACTGGTCCGCCTCCGCCGACGACCAGCGCAAGGCGTACCCCGACAAGATCGACGTGCAGTCCGGGCTCGACTCCTCCGTGATCAACCAGCGGCTGTCGGCGTCCCAGGGGACGGACGCGGCCGCCGTGACGACGGACACCAACCTCGGTCCGGCCGAACTCGCCAAGGTCACCGGCGACAAGGAGCTCGCCGCGCGCGTCGGCACCGGACACTTCGGCTACACGAACTACATAGCGTTCAACCCGAAGGTCAAGCCGTTCGACAACCCCAAGGTGCGGCAGGCGATCTCGTACGCCGTCGACCGGTCGTCCGTGATCAACGCGGCCGGCGGCAGCGCCCTCGCCGAGCCCGCGACCACCTTCCTGCCCGACCAGAAGTCCTTCGGCTACACGCCGTACGACCTCTTCCCGGCGGGTGACACCGGCAACGCGGCCAAGGCCAAGGAGCTGCTGAAGGAGGCCGGTCACCCGAACGGGCTCACCGTCACGCTGACCCACGACAACGCCGAGAACTTCAAGACGAGCCCCGAGATCGCGACCGCGATCCAGGACGCCCTCAAGAAGGCCGGCATCACGGTCAAGCTCCAGGGCCTGGAGGACAACAACTACTCCGACACGGTCCACAGCGTGAAGACCGAACCGGGCTTCTTCCTCGCCGCATGGGGTGCCGACTGGCCCTCCGGCGGTCCCTTCCTCGCCCCGATCTTCGACGGGCGGCAGATCGTCAAGGACGGCGCGAACTTCAACGCCTCCCAGCTCAACGACGCTTCGGTCAACGCCGAGATTGACTCGATCAACAAGTTGACCGATCTTGACGCGGCCGCCGAGCGGTGGGGTGCACTGGACAAGAAGATCGGCGCGCAGGCGCTGACCGTGCCGCTGTTCCACCCGGTCTACAAGCGACTGGTGGGCAAGGACGTCAAGAACGTCGTCATCAGCGACTGGACCGGTGTCCTGGACATCTCCCAGGTCGCGGTGAAGTAGCACCGTGAGCGAGGTACTTGTCGCCACCCAGGCCCCCGAGGCGTCCGCCTCGGGGGCCTCGGGGGCTCGTCGGTTCTGGCGGCGGCTGCGCGCGCAGCGGGCCGCCACGGTCGCGGCGGGCGTCGTCGCGCTGCTCGTCCTGGTCGCGCTCGCCGCGCCGCTGCTCACCGCGCTGGAGGGCCAGGACCCGTTCACCTACCACCCCGCCCTCATCGACTCCGCGCGCGGCGGTGTACCGGTCGGCTCCCTCGGCGGCCTCTCCGCCGACCACTGGCTGGGCGTGGAGCCGCAGACCGGGCGGGACCTGTTCGCCCGGCTGGTGTACGGGGCGCGGGTGTCCCTGGGCGTCGCGTTCGCGGCGACCGTGATCCAGGTCCTCCTCGGGCTGGTCGTCGGCGTGGCGGCCGCGCTCGGCGGTGGCTGGATCGATCAGGTGTTGAGCCGGATCACGGACATCATCGTCGCGCTGCCCCTGATGATCATGTCGCTGGCACTGCTCGCGATCGTGCCGCAGAGCTTCCCCCGGCCCGTCCTGGTCACCCTCGTCATCGGGTTCATCGCCTGGGGCACCATCGCGAAGATCGTGCGCGCCCAGACACTCACCCTGAAGGGGCTCGACTACGTAGCCGCCGCACGGCTCAGCGGCTGGAGCGCCTGGCGCATCGCCCGCCGCGAGCTGCTGCCCGGCCTGGCCGCGCCGGTCATTACCTACGCCTCGATCCTCATCCCGGTCAACATCAGCACCGAGGCGGCCCTGTCCTTCCTCGGCGTCGGGGTGAAGCCGCCGACGCCCTCCTGGGGCCAGATGCTCACCGCCGCCGACGTCTGGTACCAGGCGGCCCCGCAGTACCTGCTCCTGCCGGCCGGCGCGCTGTTCGTGACCGTGCTGGCGCTGACCGTCCTCGGTGACGGCGTCCGTACCGCCCTGGACCCGCGCGCCGCCTCCCGGCTCGGCGTCGGCACCGGCCGCGGGCGTGAGGCCGCGACGACGGCGACGTCGACGAAGGAGGCATCCGCGTGAACGGCTTCGGCGGCTTCCTGCTGCGCCGCACCGTCGGCACCCTGGCGACCCTGCTCGCCATCTCGGTGATCGTCTACGTCGTCTTCTACGTCACCCCGGGCAACGTCGCCCAGATCACCTGCGGCCCGCGCTGCTCCCCGGAGCAGGTGCACCAGGTCGCCCAGCAACTGCACCTCGACGACCCCCTGTACGTGCGCTACTGGCACTTCCTGGAGGGCCTGGTCGCCGGTCAGGACTACTCCACCGGCACCTCCGTGGCGCACTGCTCGGCACCCTGCCTCGGCCTGTCGTACCAGACCGACCAGCAGGTCCTGAGCATCATCCTGACCAGACTTCCGGTCAGCCTCTCCCTGGTGACCGGGGCGATGGTGCTGTGGCTGGCCCTGGGCGTCGGCACGGGCGTGCTCTCCGTCTGGCGGCGCGGCCGGCTCACCGAGCGGGTGCTCACCGGCCTCACGCTGGCGGGCTGGGCCACACCGGTCTTCGTCATCGGCCTGGTCCTGATGATCGTCGTCTGCGGCGAACTGCAACTGCTGCCCTTCCCGCAGTACGTGAAGTTCACCGACGACCCCGAACAGTGGGCGTGGAACCTCCTGCTGCCGTGGTTCTCCCTCGCCCTCATCGAGTCCGCGTCGTTCGCCCGGATGACCCGGGCGTCGATGCTGGAGACCCTGGCCGAGGACCACATCCGCACCTTCCGCGCGTACGGCGTCGGCGAGCGGTCGATCGTCGGCCGGCACGCCCTGCGCGGGGCGCTCGCGCCGGTCATCGCGCTCAACGCCAACAACTTCGGCTCGGCCGTCGGCGGAGCCGTGCTCACGGAGACGCTGTTCGGCCTGCCCGGCCTCGGCCAGGAACTCGTGCACGCCGTCAGCGTGGTCGACCTGCCCGTCGTCGTCGGCGTGGTCCTCGTCGTCGGCTTCTTCGTGGTGCTCGCCAACGCCGTCGCGGACGTGCTGTACGCGGTGGCCGACCGACGGGTGGTACTGACGTGAGTCTCGTCCAAGTCACCGATCTGACCGTCGACTTCGGCGACCTGCGGGCCGTGGACGGGCTGTCGTTCACCCTGGAGGGCGGCGCCGCCCTCGCCCTGGTCGGCGAGTCCGGTTCCGGCAAGTCCACGGTCGCCGCGGCCCTGCTCGGCCTGCACCACGGCACGGGAGCGCGGCTCGGCGGCTCGATCGAGGTCGCCGGCACGGACGTACAGGCCGCCTCCGACGGCGAACTGCGCGGGCTGCGTGGCGCGAAGGCGGCGATGGTCTTCCAGGACCCGCTGTCCTCCCTCGACCCGTACTACGCGATCGGCGACCAGATCGTCGAGGTGTACCGCGTGCACACACGCGCGTCACGGCGCGCCGCACGCGCGCGTGCCGTGGAGGTGCTCGACCGGGTCGGCATCCCGGACGCCGGGCGCCGGTCCCGGTCCCGCCCGCACGAGTTCAGCGGCGGCATGCGGCAGCGCGCGCTGATCGCCATGGCGCTCGCCTGCGAGCCCGAGCTGCTCATCGCGGACGAGCCCACCACCGCCCTCGACGTGACCGTCCAGGCCCAGATCCTCGACCTGCTGCACACCCTGCGCGAGGAGACCGGCATGGGCCTGCTGCTGGTCACCCACGACGTGGGCGTGGCCGCCGAGAGCGTCGACCGGGTGCTCGTCATGCGGCACGGGCGCATGGTCGAGGAGGGGCCGGTCGCCGCCGTGCTCGGCGCGCCCGCCGAGCCGTACACCCGGGAACTGCTCTCCGCGGTCCCGCGCGTGGACGCGGTGCGCGCGCCCTCCCGGGCGTCCGAGGAGGTCGTCCTGGAGGCGACCGGCCTGCGCCGTGAGTTCGGGCGCGGGAAGCGGGCGTTCGCGGCCGTGGACGACGTGTCGCTGACCGTGCACCGGGGTGAGACCCTCGGCGTCGTCGGCGAGAGCGGCAGCGGCAAGACGACCCTCGGCCGGATGCTGGTCGGGCTGCTGGAGCCGACGGCGGGGGAGGTCCGTGACGGCGGCCACGCGCGCGTGGGCGTGAACCCGGCCGTCCAGATGGTGTTCCAGGACCCGGTGTCCTCCCTCAACCCGCGGCGCAGCGTCGGCGAGTCCATCGCCGACCCGCTGCGGGCACGGGGCATGGGGGTCCCCCCGCTCGAGCGAAGTCGAGAGTGGGGGAAGGACGAGGGGCGCATCCGGGGGCGCGTGATCGAACTGCTGGAGCGCGTGGGGCTCGAAGCGGCGCACTACCAGCGCTATCCGCACGAGTTCAGCGGCGGCCAGCGCCAGCGCGTCGGCATCGCGCGGGCGCTCGCGGCGGACCCGCGGGTCATCGTCTGCGACGAACCGGTCTCCGCGCTGGACGTCACCACCCAGGCCCAGGTCGTCGCCCTGCTCGGCGAACTCCAGCGCGAACTCGGGCTCGCGCTCGTCTTCGTCGCCCACGACCTGGCCGTCGTGCGTCAGGTCAGCGACCGGGTCGCGGTCATGCGGCGCGGCCGGATCGTCGAGACCGGCCCGGCCGACGAGATCTACGAAAACCCCCGGGACCCGTACACCCGGCAGCTGCTGGCCGCCGTGCCCGCCCTCGACCCCGAGGCCGCGGCCCGGCGGCGGGCGGCGCGCCGGGAACTGGCGTCGGCGTGACGTTTCCGCAGATCCGCACGCGGATCCACCGCGAGACCCGCGTGCGGATCCGGGCGTGACGTTCCGCCGTCGCACGGTCGCCTAGCGCGACAGAACGCGACCCGCACGGGAAAGTTACGACCGTTCACCCCTTTTGGTGGCGCGATGGACAACCGTCCGTCGCGCCACCGTCTTGTCCGCATACCTTCGTCCCGCTGCGAGCCACCGGGCCACGGTGGCTCCCCATACGGGAGATCGATCGGGGGTGCACACGTGCGCATCGGACTGCTTACGGAGGGTGGTTATCCGTATGTGAGCGGTGACGCCAGACTCTGGTGCGACCGGCTCGTGCGCGGGCTCGGGCAGCACGAGTTCGACCTCTACGCGCTCAGCCGCACCCGGCGCCAGGAGGACGAGGGCTGGCTGCCCCTGCCGCCGCACGTCAGCAGGGTCCGGACGGCTCCGCTGTGGACCGCCGACGAGGACGGCGTCACGTACGGACGGCGCGCGCGCCGACGCTTCGCCGAGAGCTACGGCGAGTTCGTGGGGGTGCTGTGCGCCGGTCCGGCCGCGGACGGCGCCCACGGCTCCGACGGCACGCCCGGCTCGAACGGGCCGGACGGTACGGGTGGTTCGGGCGGCGCGGACGATACGGGTGCTGCGGGCGGCGCGGACGGTACGGGCGGCTTCGGCGCCGTGCCCGGTCCTCTGGCGGACCGTTTCGGCAACGCGCTCCACGGACTCGCCGAACTCGCCCGTGACGAGGGCGGCCTGGCCGCCGCACTGCGCTCCGACACCGCCCTGGGCACGCTGGAGCGCGCCTGTCGCGCACCCGGCGCGCTCGGTACGGCGCGCGAGGCCCGCGTGCCCGATCTGCTCGCCGTCGCCGCGCACCTCGAACGCGCCCTGCGCCCCCTCTCCCTGGACTGGTACGGCGACGACGGCCTCGGTGCGGCCGACCTCTGCCATGCCACCGCCGGCGGTCCTGCCGCGCTGGCCGGGCTGCTCGCGCAGCACTTCTGCGGTGTGCCACTGCTGGTCACCGAGTACGGTGTCCAGCTGCGCTCGCACTACCTGGCCACCGACCCCGGCACGGCCACCCCCGCCGTACGCACGCTGCTCGCCGCCTTCCACGGCCGGCTCGCCGCCGAGGTCTACCGCCGCGCCGCGATCATCACGCCGGGCAACGCGCACACCCGTCGCTGGCAGGAGCGCTGCGGTGCCGACCGCTCCCGCATCCGCACCGTGCATCCCGGCATGGAGGCCGCCCGCTTCACCGAGGTGGGCGAGGCCCCGGACCGTGCGGAACCCGAGACGCTCGTGTGGGTCGGCCGGATCGAGCCGGCCAAGGACCTGGTGTCGCTGCTGCACGCCTTCGCCGAGATCCGCAAGGAGGAGCCCAAGGCGCGCCTGCGGATCGTGGGCCCCCCGGCGGGGCCGGAGGGCGAGGCCTATCTGGGGCACTGCAGGGCGCTCGCCGCACAGCTCTTCCCCGACGAGGCCGACGGCGTGCACGCCGTCGGCGACAACCCGGTCTCCTTCGACGAGATAGGCGGACCCGAGGCGCCGACCCTCGCCGACGCCTACGCGTCCGGCGCGATCGTCGTCCTGTCCAGCGTCGTCGAGGGCTTCCCGGCGGGACTCGTCGAGGCCATGTTCTGTGGCCGGGCGACCGTCTCCACGGACGTCGGCGCCGTGGTGGAGGTCATCGGCGGCACCGGGCTCGTCGTGCCCCCGCGCAATCCGCGGGCGCTCGCGGAGGCGTGCGTCGCGCTGCTCCGCGACCCCGAGCGCCGCGAGCGTCTCGGAGCCGCCGCGCGCGCCCGGGCGCTCGAACTGTTCACCGTCGAGCAGAACATCGCGGCATTTCACAGCATTTACCTGGAGATCGTCTCGCACTGCCCGGTGCGCCGGGTCGTGCTCGACCGGTCGGGCGAACCCCTGCCGTTCGCCTCCCCCGCCGAGGCCCGCGTACCGGGCCGCTGGACCGGCCCCACGGCCCGCGTCGCGCAGCGCGCCGTACCGGGCTGGGCCCTGGGCACCGCCCTGCGGCCCACCCCCGTACGGGCCACCCCGCGCACGGCCACCGAGGGGGCGCTGTGAACGGCGACGAACGAGTCCCGGTCGACGGCGTCCCGGTCGACGGCGGCCCGGGAGAGCTGGACCGGCCCGGACGGCCCGGCGCGGCCGACGCCTGGGACGCGCGGTCGCAGGGGTGGCTCCTGGGCGCCGAGGAGGCAGGCCCGGGGCACGTCCTCGCCGCGAGCGTGGCACCGGCGTCCGACGGGTTCCCGGCGGGCGGCCCGGCTGCCGCGCGGGGCACCGTCGGCAGCCGCAGACCCACGTCCCGCCGAGGCGCCGCCGCCGATCCGGTGAAGGCGCTGATGCACCGGCACCGCGCCCTCTGCGAGCGGGCCGTGGACCCGCTGGAGATCGCGGCCGGCCTCGAGGCGCACGGCGTCACCGACCGCACCGCCGCCCGCTTCCGGCACCGTGACGTCTTCTCCCTCGCGGAGGAGCTCTACGCGCGCGTGCCCCGCGACGAGACCCCGCGCCCGCACCCCGGCCCGGCGCCCGCGCCCCGCGTGCGCGCCGACCGGGCACTGCTCACCCTCCTCCCGGGCGCGGTGTGCGCGGCGGCCGTCACCGCCGTACGGCTCACCGAGGGCCGCCCCCGCCTCCTGGCGGCCGCCGTCGGCGTGCTCGCCGTCGCCCTGGCCGTGCGCCCGGTCCTGCGCCGCGGCCCCCTGGCCGCGGCGTCCCCGACCCCGGCCTGGCGCACCACCACCGGCACCCGTGCGTGGACCTGCTGGCTCCTCGCCTACGCCCTGCTCGGCGACGGCCTGCTGCGGGCGGTCGTGGCCGGCGGCCCGGCCGGCCTCCCGACCGGCACGGCCGACGGCCCCTGGCCGGTGACCACGGCTCCCGTCCTCGCCCTCACCCTGGCCTGCGCACCGGCTGCCTGGAGCACGCACCTCTTCACGGCGGCCGCCCGCCGCCGACTCGCGGCCAGCCGGGGCCTGGAGGATTTCACCGGGGCCGTACAGCCGCTGCTGCTCGGCACGTTCGCCCTCTTCCTCGGCGCCCTCGCCGCCCTGCTCGCCCTGTGCGGCGCGGCCCTCGGCGAACCCGCGGGCTTCCCGGCGGGCCTCGCGCTCGGCGCCCTCCTGCTGCTCGCCCGCCTGCTCGCCGTCCACAACGTCCCGCAGAGGCCCGCCCTCGCCGCCGCGGCCGCCGCCGAAGCAGCGGCCGTGGCCCTCGTCCTGGCCGGGCGGCTGCCCGGCTGCGCCTTCCTGGCCGCCCCCGTCGAGCACCTGGCCGCCGCCTGGGGCGCGGCCGGCGTCCCGGCCCTGGCCTGCGGCGCAGCCGCCCTCGCGCTGCTGTTCCGGGCGACCGGCACCCTGACCCGGGCCGCGGCCCACGCGCCGACGGGAGACCCGCAGTGAGCAGAGCCGCCGATCAACTCGCACGCCTCGCCGAGCCGTCCCGGCGGCCGGTGCCCGGCACCCCGCCGCAGGCAACCGCACCACCTCTTGAAGGAGACCACCAGATGACCACCTCCCGACCCGGACCCGGAGCGTCCGGAACCACCGGAGTCGCCGGAGCGCACACCCCGGGAGCCGCGCGATGAGGGTTCTGCTGATCGGAGCCAACGGATACCTCGGCCGCTTCGTCGCCGACCGGCTGCTCGCCGACCCGGCCGTCCAGCTCACCGCGCTCGGCCGCGGCGACGACGCCGACGTCCGCTTCGACCTCGCCACCGGCAGCCCCGGCGCGCTCACCCGCTTCCTCGACGCGGTCCACCCGGGCGTCATCGTGAACTGCGCCGGTGCCACCCGCGGGGGCGCCCGGGAACTCACCCGGCACAACACCGTCGCCGTCGCCACCGTCTGTGAGGCCCTGCGCCGCAGCGGCTGCGGCGCCCGCCTGGTGCAGGTCGGCTGCAGCGCCGAGTACGGCCCGAGCCAGCCCGGCTCCTCCACCGCCGAGGACGCCGTGCCCCGCCCCGGCGGGCCGTACGGCGTCAGCAAGCTCGCCGCCACCGAACTCGTCCTCGGCTCCGGCCTCGACGCCGTCGTCCTGCGCGTCTTCTCGCCCGCCGGACCGGGCACCCCGGCCGGCTCGCCGCTCGGCCGCCTGGCGGAGGCGATGCGCCGGGCGATGCAGTCCGGGGACGGCGAGCTCAAACTCGGCGGCCTCGGCGCGCAGCGCGACTTCGTCGACGTGCGCGACGTCGCCCGCGCCGTCCACGCGGCCTCGCTCTCGGCCGCCCAGGGGGTCATCAACATCGGCTCCGGCCGCGCCGTCCGGCTCCGCGACGCCGCCGCTGTCCTCGCCCGGGTCGCCGGATACGGCGGCGCCCTGCACGAACTGGACGGCCCGCCAGGACCGCTGCGCGGCGCCATCGGCCACCCCCGGACGGACGGCGAGCACGCGGGCCCGGTCGCGTACCCGTACCCGGACGGCTGCGGCAGCTGGCAGCAGGCCGATGTGCG
The DNA here is from genome assembly GCF_040702065.1 of Streptomyces sp. NPDC086777. Taxonomy (NCBI): domain Bacteria; kingdom Bacillati; phylum Actinomycetota; class Actinomycetes; order Kitasatosporales; family Streptomycetaceae; genus Streptomyces; species Streptomyces sp. NPDC086777. Next base: position 267,583 of record NZ_JBFBJI010000006.1, read on the forward strand.
CTGCGCCCGCGACCGGCTCGGCTGGCGCCCCCGCATCAACCTCGAGGAGTCCCTGGCGGACATCTGGATGGAGGCGGCGTGCCGCATCTGAGCAGCACCAGGGCGGGCGCCGCGACCACCGGCGTCCGCACCGCCGTCGGCGTCCCCGGCTACGCCCACCCCCTCCTCGCCCCCGCCCAGTGGGCCGAACTCACCCGCCCGGGCACCCCCCTGCACTGGGTCGTCCTCGACGTGGCGAACGGCCCCGGCAGCCTCCCCGACCCGCACTGCCTGGCGGCGGCCGGCCGGCTCCGCAACGCGGGCGTCCGCGTCCTCGGTCACCTGGACACCGCCTACGGCGCCCGCCCGCACGGCGACCTGCTCACCGACGCCCGCCACTTCCACGACTGGTACCGCGTCGACGGCTTCCTGCTCGGCCGCTGCCCCACCGAGCGCTCGGCGCTCCCCGAGATCCGCCGCGCGGTCGCGGCGCTCCGCGCCACCGGTGACGGCACCCACATAGTCCTCGGCCACGGCACCCACCCGCACCCGGGCTACGCCGAGAACGCCGACCAGCTGGTGACCTTCGCCGGACCCTGGAGCGACTACCGCTGGTCCCAGGCCGCCGAGTGGACCGCCGACTACCCGCCCGACCGCTTCTGCCACTTCGTGCACGGCGTGCCCCTCGGACACCTCGACGAGGCGCTGCGCATCGCCCGTTGGCAGGGTGCCGCCACGATCTACTTCACCGACCGGACCGATCGATGGGGCCGGGCCGATCCGTGGGAGGCCATGCCCGGCTACTGGGACGAATTCGTCTCGCGGATCGGAACAGGTGTCTCGGAATGAAGAAGGCCGTGGCAGTGTTACAGGGAGAACAACCGTAGTGATCGACCGACCAACGGAGTCCCCGTGTCGTTGCCACCCCTGGTCGAGCCAGCCTCTGAGCTCACCGTAGACGAGGTCCGCAGGTACTCCCGTCACCTGATCATCCCCGACGTCGGGATGGACGGGCAGAAGCGGCTGAAGAACGCGAAGGTGCTCTGTGTGGGCGCCGGCGGCCTGGGCTCGCCGGCGCTGATGTACCTGGCCGCCGCGGGCGTCGGCACCCTGGGCATCGTGGAGTTCGACGAGGTCGACGAGTCGAACCTGCAGCGCCAGATCATCCACAGCCAGGCCGACATCGGCCGCTCCAAGGCCGAGTCCGCCCGTGACACCGTCAAGGGCATCAACCCGTACGTGGACGTGATCCTTCACGAAGAGCGGCTCGAGGCCGAGAACGTGATGGACATCTTCAGCCAGTACGACCTGATCGTCGACGGCACCGACAACTTCGCCACCCGCTACCTGGTGAACGACGCCTGCGTGCTGCTGAACAAGCCGTACGTGTGGGGCTCCATCTACCGCTTCGACGGCCAGGCCTCGGTGTTCTGGTCCGAGTACGGCCCCTGCTACCGCTGCCTGTACCCGGAGCCCCCGCCGCCGGGCATGGTCCCCTCCTGCGCCGAGGGCGGCGTCCTGGGCGTGCTGTGCGCGTCCATCGGCTCCATCCAGGTCACCGAGGCCATCAAGGTCCTCACCGGCACCGGTGAGCCCCTCGTCGGCCGGCTGATGATCTACGACGCCCTGGAGATGCAGTACCGCCAGGTCAAGGTCCGCAAGGACCCGAACTGCGCGGTCTGCGGCGAGAACCCGACCGTCACCGAGCTCATCGACTACGAGGCCTTCTGCGGCGTCGTCTCCGAGGAGGCCCAGCAGGCGGCCGCCGGCTCGACGATCACTCCCAAGCAGCTCAAGGAGTGGATCGACGACGGCGAGAACATCGAGATCATCGACGTCCGCGAGCCGAACGAGTACGAGATCGTCTCCATCCCGGGCGCCAAGCTGATCCCGAAGAACGAGTTCCTCCTCGGCACCGCCCTGGAGGGCCTGCCCCAGGACAAGAAGATCGTCCTGCACTGCAAGACGGGTGTCCGCAGTGCGGAGGTCCTCGCCGTCCTGAAGTCGGCGGGCTTCGCGGACGCGGTGCACGTCGGCGGCGGCGTGATCGGCTGGGTCAACCAGATCGAGCCGTCGAAGCCGGTCTACTGAGCAAAGGCTCCCCGGCGGGCGGGGGTTCTGGGCACCTGCGGTGCCCAGAACCCCCGCCTTCGTCATGAGCAGACCGTGCCGTCCTTCGGGACCGTGCCGTCGACGAGGTAGGCGTTCACCGTCGAGTCCACGCAGTCGCTGCCGTTGCCGTAGGCCCCGTGGCCCTCGCCCTTCCAGGTCAGTTCGACACCGACCCCCTTGCCCAGTTCGTCGGCCATCCTCCGGGCGCCCTTGTAGGGGGTGGCCGGGTCGCCGGTGTTGCCGACCAGCAGGATCGGTGCCGCACCCGGTGCGCTCACCTCCGGTGTGTCCCACTGCCCGGCCACCGGCCAGTCGTGGCACCAGCCGGCCGAGTCCCAGCCCAGGAAGTCCCCGAAGACGGGCGAGACCTTCTCGAACTCCGCCAGCCGCTTCTTCGTCTCGGCGAGCGTCGGCCGCTCCTTGTCGTCCAGGCACGATATGACCCGTTGGGAGTGCGTGGTCGTGCCATAGTGCCCCGAGGAGTCGCGTTCGTTGTACTGGTCCGCGAGCGACAGCAGCTCCGAGCCGTCGCCCTCCTCGGCCGCCCTGAGCGCGCTGGTCAGCGTCGGCCAGCTGTCCTTGCTGTACAGCGGCAGCACGATGCCGGTGACCGCGAGGCTCTGGGTGAGCTTCCGCCCGGCGGACGCGGGCAGTGGCGTGGCGTCCAGCCGCTTCAGCAGATCGGCGATCTTCCGGGAGCCCTGTTCCGGGTCCTGGCCGGTGGACTTGAGGTAGTCGTCGAGCGCGTGCTGGAAGCCGGCGGCCTGGTTCTTCTCCTGGCCGACCGAGTCGGCGGTCGGGTCCACCACCGCGTCCAGGATCAGCCGGCCCACGTTCTTCGGGAACAGGTGGGCGTACACACCGCCCAGTTCGGTGCCGTAGGAGATGCCGAAGTAGTGCATCTTCGTGTCGCCGAGGACCTGCCGCATGAGGTCCATGTCGCGGGCCGTGTCGGTCGTCGAGACATGCGCGATGAGCTTGCCGGCGGCCTTCTCGCAGCCCTTGCCGAAGTCGGCGGCGTCCTGGAAGTACGCCGTCTCCTCGGCGGGGGTGTCCGGAGTCGAGTCGATCGACTCGGCGCGCTGGATGTCCTTGTCGCTGCGGCACCGGATCCCCTCGCTGGCCCCCACCCCGCGCGGGTCCCAGCTCACCAGGTCGTACCGCTCACGCAGCGCGGAGACGGTGGTGGCGAAGTACGGCATCGTCGAGACGCCGGAGCCGCCCGGGCCGCCGAAGTTGAACAGCAGCGAGCCGATCCGCTTCCCCGAACCCCCGCTCGACTGCTCCCGGATCAACGCCAGGCCGATCGTCTCCCCGTCCGGCTTCGCCCAGTCCAACGGGACCTTGAGCGTCGCACACCGCCATGCGTCGCCTGGCGCGGCGGAGTCCGAAGTGGCCTTGCAGCGGCCCCAGTCGAGCCTTTGGGACGTGAGGGAAGCGGGCAGGGCGGCCGAGCCCGTCGCGGTGGCGGTGGCGGCCGACGGCTGCCCGGAGGAGGCCTTTCCCTCGTCCGCACCTCCGCCCGACGACCCACTGCTGCACCCGGCCACGAGCAGCCCCGCGGCAACAGCGGCCGCCCACCGTACATATCGCAACATGCGCGCACACCCCCCACACAGGCCCTCCGCGCATTCGTTGCGGGAGAGCGGTCAGGCCATGGTATGCGGATCACGCGGAGCCCGTTTCGGCCTGTGGACAACCTTTTGACCTGCGTGTTCGCGACACCCTGTCGGGGTGCGGGGAGCTGCGCGACCACCCCGGCCGGCCTGCTGACGGCTATGCGCAGACCGTCCCCGCCTTCGGCACCGTCCCGTCCAGCAGATAGCCGTTCACGGCCCCCTGCACGCACTGGTCCTTGCTGTCGTACGCCCCGTGCCCCTGCCCCTTGTACGTCAGCTCGACGCCGACGCCCTTGCCGAGCGCGTCCACCATCTTCTTCGCGCCCTCGTACGGCGTGGCCGGGTCACCCGTGTTGCCCACGACCAGGATCGGCGCCGACCCGGGCGCGCTGACGTCGGGGTGGTCGGCGGCCCCCGGCACGGCCCAGTTCGTGCAGCTGACCATCCCCCAGGCGAGGTAGTCGCCGAACAGCGGGGAGGCGGCGCGGAACTCGGGCAGTTTCTGCTGGACGTAGTCGGCGGTGTACCGCGGCTTCTCGTCGGCGCAGTTGATGGCGATGTTCGCCGCCGTGATGTTGCTGTACTCGCCGTTCTCGCTGCGGCCGTTCATCGAGTCGGACAGCAGCATCAGGATCTTCCCGTCGCCGTCGTACGCCTCTTCGAGCCCCTCCGTGAGGTACTCCCAGAAGTCCTTGGAGTACAGCGACTGCGCGATGCCGTTGGTGGCGGCGGACTGGGTGAGCTCGCGGGGCAGGATGCCCGGGATCGGCTTCCTGTCGAGGCCCGCGAGAAGCGTGGCGATACGGTCCTTCACGTCCTGCGGGGTGTCGCCGATCGGGCACTCCGTCGTCTTCGAGGTGCAGTCCTCGGCGAAGTTGTCGAGCGCGAGCTGGAAGCCCTTCGCCTGCCCGAGCGAGCTCTGCTCCGGGTTCTGGGTGGGGTCGACGACGCCGTCGAAGACGGCCCGGCCCACGTTCTTCGGGAACAGGTGGGCATAGACGCCGCCGAGTTCGGTGCCGTAGGAGATGCCGAAGTAGTGCATCTTCGTGTCGCCGAGGACCTGGCGCATCAGGTCCATGTCGCGGGCCGCGTCGGTGGTGCGGACGTGCGGCAGGATCGCCTTGGAGTTCTTCTCGCAGGCGGCGTTGAACTGCTTGGTGCGGTTGATCAGCTGGGTGCGCTCGGCGCTGGTGTCGGGGGTCGCGTCCTGCTGGAAGTAGTTGTCGAGCTGAGCGTCGTTCTCGCACTCGACGGGGTCGCTGCGGCCCACGCCGCGCGGGTCGAAGCTGACGAGGTCGTAGCGGGTGCGCAGGACCGCGTAGTCCGTGCCGAACGCGGGGAGCGTGGTGACGCCGCTGCCGCCGGGCCCGCCGAAGTTGAAGATCAGGGAGCCGATCCGCTTGCTCGGGTCGCCGCTGGCCCTGGCGCGGATCAGGGCGAGGCCGATGGTGGCGCCCTTCGGCTTCGACCAGTCAAGGGGCGCCTTCATGGTGGCGCATTCCCAGGTGCCGCCGCTGGGCAGCGGTGACGGCGCGTCGCCGCCGCCCTCGGCCTCGTCGGGCGCCGGGCAGTTCTTCCAGTCCAGTTTCTGCGCCGCCAGATCCCCGTCCTCGGAGCCGTCGCTGCACCCGGTCAGCGAGGAGGCCAGCACCAGGGCGGCGGTCAGGGCGGCGACACGGATCCGGAAGGGGTTCGGCATGCTCCCATCCTGGGGTCGCGCACGGCCACGCGCGCGGGGCACGAGCCGTCCGAGGTACGCCCCCGGTACGGCCCTAGAGCGCGCCCTTGCGGGAGAGGTGGTTGAAGGCCAGCCAGCCCGGCAGGACCGGCAGCCACAGGGTCAGCAGCCGGTACAGCAGGACGGCGGGCGCGGCGACCTCCTTGGGCAGGCCGACGGCGATCAGGCCGACGGTCAGGGTCGCCTCGACCGCGCCGACACCGCCCGGGGTCGGCGCCGCGGAGCCGAGCGCGTTGCCGGCGAGGAAGACGACCGCGACGCTGGCGATGCTCAGCGAGGTCGACTGGTCGCCGAACGCGCGGATGGAGGCATCCAGGCACATCACGAAGCAGGCGGTCAGCAGCAGCATGCCGCCGATGCCGGTGACGAGCTTCTGCGGGCGCTGCAGCACGTCCAGCATGCGCGGCACGACACCCGCGAAGAGGGACCGCACGCGCGTGCTGACGAACTTCCGCAGGAACGGCACCGAGGTCACCACGAGGACCAGCACCGCGACGGTCAGCAGGCCCGCGATGACCGTGCGGGACGGGGACAGCGAAGGGGTCTTCTCGGTGCCGGTCAGATAGCCGAAGGACAGCAGCATCAGGATGTGACAGCCGAGCCCGAACAGCTGCGAGGCGCCGACGCTCGCCACCGCGCCCCCGGGGCGCACACCCGCGCGCTGCAGGAAGCGCGTGTTGAGGGCGACGCCGCCGACCGCGGCGGGCGCGACGATCTTCACGAACGACCCGGCGACCTGTGCCGCCACGGTCCGCACGAACGGCACCCGCTCCGGCACGAACCCGAGCAGCGACATCGCGGCGGCGACGTAGCTGATCGCCGAGAACAGCACCGCGGCGATCACCCAGCCCCACTGGGCGTTCGCGACCAGGGGGCCGAACTCGATGTGGGTGAGCTGGGTCAGCAGGTAGTACCCGCCGATCGCACCGGCGATGACGCTGATCAGCGTGCGCGGCCGTACCCGCTCCAGGCGGGCCGGCTCCACGGGCGCCTGCGGTCTGATCTTCAGCACCTGGTGCCGGATCTGGGTGAGCAGATCCTCCTCGCGGGCCTCTTCCAGCGCGTCGTCCAGGGCCCGCTTCTCGGCCCGCTGCTCGGCGCGCACCGTCTTCTTGTCGGGCTTCTCGGCCTCTTCCGCGCGGGCCAGCTTGGCCTGCCTCGACGCCTCCAGGACCGCGTCCCGCTCGCGCTGCGCGCGCTCCCTGGCCAGTCTGCGCAGCGTCGCGCGCGTGGAGCGGGTGAGCGCGATCGGCTGGAGCATCGGCAGGCAGTCGGCGACGGCGTCGGGGCCGAGCACGCCGACCGCCGAGGCCACCGCCCGCTCCGCGCCCACCCTGAGGCCGAGCGTGGTGACCAGCTGGGCGACGTCCATGCGCAGCAGCAGCTCGCCGGCCGCGATCTCGCCGCCGCGCAGGTCGGTGAGGATCACGGTGCCGGAACGATCCACCAGGATGGCGTCGCCCGCGAGCCTGCGGTGCGCGATCCGGCGCGACTGCAACGCCTGCACCTGGTGCCAGGTGTGGCGCAGCAGTTCGTCGGTGATCTCCTCGTCGGCCAGCGAGTCGAGGGTGCGGCCGCCGGTGTGCTCGTAGACGAGCATCACGGCGTCGGGGCCCAGCTCGGAGGTGGCGATCAGCTTGGGCGCGTTGGCACCGGCCGCGATCGCCGCGTACGCCAGCAGGGCCTCCTGCTCCAGGGCCTGGCGCAGGGACTGCAGGCTGGAGCGGGTGGCGAAGCCGCGCAGGGTCAGGTTGCGCCACGCTCGGTAGAAGAAGCCCTGGGCCTGCTGTTCCCGGTCGACGACCGTGACGTCCAGCGGCGGGCCGTCCTCCAGGGTGACGAAGTAGCGTCGGCCCCGGTCGCCGTTCTCGGTGTCCAGGGCCTCCTCGCGGGCCGCGCCGACCGGGTGGAAGCCGACGTGCCGGAGGCCCGCCAGCAGGGTCCGTCCGGTGGGGCGGACGTTGGGGGAGCCGACGGCGTACAGCGTGCCGTAGGCGACGGTCCAGCCGATCAGCACCGTGAGGATGATCGAGAACGGTGTGGTGTATCCGGTGACGAGCATCGAGAACGCGTCGAGCAGCAGCACGATCCACAGCACCGCGCGCCATCTCGGCCGCCGGGACATGCCGACCGCCGTCATGTAGGCGATGACGGGCGCGAGGTAGCCGTGCACCGGGTCGGTGAGGGCGTGGATGTCGCCGGGGGAGGGCTGGGTCAGCGCCTCCTGGATCGAGCCCGGGGCGGCTCTGGCCACCCAGAGGTCGGTGGCGAGGGTCACGCCGTGCGCGAGGACGGCCGCGAGCACGCCGTCGGCGATGCGCAGCCCGTCCCGCTTGATCAGCCGCTCGATCGCGAACGCGACCGGCACCAGCAGGATCGCGATGCTGGAGGCCAGCCCGGCGAACCTGATCAGCAGGTCCGGCGCCTGCCCGGTGCCCTTGTTGATGTCCTGTTCGAGTCCGGAGGTGGTGCCGTGCGCGAACGCGGCGATGCCGAGCAGCACGGCGACGGCCAGGACGCCGACCAGGAGCCGCATGAGGTCGGAGGGGCGGTGCACGCGCGCGGGGAGTAGCGGTTCGTCGCCCTCCACCTCGTCGGCGTGCGCCTCGTCGCACCCGTGTTCCGCCTCGGCTTCCGGTGCGGCGGCGTCGGCGTCCACGGCGTCCGGCCGTGCGGTGTCCGGGTGCGCGGTGTCCGGGTGCGCGGTGCCGGATCCGGGCGTGTCCGGGCGCGCGGAAGCCTCAGAGGTGCTCGCCCCGCCCTCGGGGTGCGCGCCCTGCTGCTCGGTCGTCTCTTCTTGATCTCGTATCACCAGTCACCGCCCGCACGATGGTGGCATGCTCCACCGACACCCGGGGGCATCAGGGTGCAGATGCGGGGGCGCACAGTCTGCCCCAAGCGCCGCGAGAGGGCGAGGCGGCGGACCGCCGCGGACCGGGCGGGTTGTCGGTGGGGTGCGGCAGGATGGGGCGAATGAGCGAGCAGAGCCTTCCCGACGACACCCGAGAGGGGTACGCGGACGAGCTGCCCGAGTACGCCGAGCGGGTCCTGGAGGTCGCCGAGCGGATCCCGCCCGGGCACGTGATGACGTACGGCGACGTCGCGGAGTGGCTGGAGGAGGGAGGCCCGCGCCAGGTCGGGCGCGTGATGGCCCTCTACGGCAGTGCCGTCCCCTGGTGGCGCGTGGTGCGCGCCGACGGGGTCCTGCTCCCGGGCCACGAGCTGGGCGCGCTGGACCACTACCGTGCCGAGGGGACCCCGCTCAAGGAGGCCGGCAGGGCGGCGGAGGGCCACCTGCCACGGCTCGACATGAAGCTGGCGCGGTGGGACGGCGGCGCGGACGCGGGGGCTCACACCTGACAGCTTCCGCCATCGGAGGCCCTCGGTGGGAACCGGTGGCCCGTACGAGGGACACCGGGGACGTCCGTGGCATGACGTACGTTCGTGAGATGTGCGGCGCGCGTGCCGCGAGTGGCTGCGGAGGCCGGCGGGAAGAAGCGGAAGCACTGCTTCCGACCGGTTCGGCGGCGTAGCGTCGGCTGCACGTGTCCCGTTCACCCCGCGGCCACCCCCGCGCCCGCGCGACCCCGCACCGACCAGCACACCCACCAGGACCGGCGAACCACGTGAGCTCCTCTTCCTCCACCAGGCATCTGCCGCACCTCCAGGTGCGGCAGGGGAACCGTGGCGCTTACCGACTGGTCCGTACCCCGCCGGCCGACGTGGATCCCCCTCCTCTGGACGCCGCGCAGCGCGCCGTGGTTGACCACGCGTCCGGCCCGCTGCTCGTCCTCGCGGGTCCCGGCACCGGCAAGACCACCACCCTGGTGGAGTCCGTGGCCGCCCGGATCGCCCGGGGCGCGGACCCCGAGCGGATCCTGGTGCTGACCTTCAGCCGCAAGGCCGCCGTCGAGCTGCGCGACCGCATGGCCCTGCGGGTGGGCGCGGCCCGTGCGCCCCGGGCGACCACCTTCCACTCGTACTGCTACGCGCTGGTCCGCGCCCACCAGGCCAGCGGCCTGTTCGTGAACCCGCTGCGGCTGCTGTCGGGTCCCGAGCAGGACGTCGCCGTCCGCGAGCTGCTGGCCGGCCAGCCCGACCTGGAGCGGCTCGGGCTGGCCCACGTGCGCTGGCCCGACGAACTGCGCGCCTGCCTCACCACCCGGGGCTTCGCCGACGAGGTCCGCGCGGTCCTCGCCCGCAGCCGCGAGCTGGGCCTGGACCCGGCCGCCCTGGACGCCTTCGCCCGCCGCATCGGACGCCCCGACTGGGGGGCCGCGGCCGCCTTCCTCGCCGAGTACCTCGACGTCCTCGACCTCCAGGGCGTCCTCGACTACGCGGAACTCGTCCACCGCGCGGTGCTGCTCGCGCACCGCGCCGAGGTAGCCCTGGACCTCGCGGGCCGCTACGACGCCGTGTACGTCGACGAGTACCAGGACACCGACCCCGCCCAGGTACGCCTGCTGCACGCCCTGGCCGGCGGCGGCCGCACCCTGGTCGCGTTCGGCGACCCGGACCAGTCGATCTACACGTTCCGCGGCGCCGACGTGAACGGCATCCTGGACTTCCCGTCCGCCTTCGCGCGCGTGGACGGGCGCCCCGCCCCGGTGCAGGTGCTGCGCACGTCCGGCCGGTCCGGGGCCGGCCTGCTGGCCGCGACCCGGCTGCTGACCCAGCGGATGCCGCTGACCCGGCTCCCCGCCGACAAGGTGCGCGCGCACCGCGAGCTGACCGCCGCGCGGGACGGCGGCCGGGTCGAGGTCTACACGTACCCGACGTCCGGCACCGAGCTGGACAACATCGCCGACATCCTGCGCCGGGCGCACCTGGAGGACGGCGTCCGCTGGAGCGACATGGCCGTCCTGGTGCGCGCCGGGGCCCACACCATCCCCACGGTCCGCCGCGCCCTCACCGCGGCCGGCGTGCCCCTGGACATCGACGGCGACGACGTGGCGCTGCGCCACGAACCGGCGGTGGCGCCCCTGCTGACGGCGCTGCGGGCGGTGGCGGAGGCCGAGGCGGCGCCCGATGCCGCACCCGGTGTCGCACCCGATACGGCACTGAACACCGCACCCGATGCCGTGCCCGATGCGGAAGAGGGCGGCTTCCGACTCGACACCGAGACCGCGCTCACCCTGCTCACCTCACCCCTCGCCGGGATGGACGCGGCCGACCTGCGGCGCCTCGGCCGTGCCCTGCGGGACGAGGAGCGTGCCGCCGGCAACGCCTTTCCGCCCCCCTCGGACGAACTGCTCGCGCGGGCGCTCGCCGAGCCCGAGCGCCTCGCCGTGCACGACCCCGGGTACGCCCGCGGGGCGCAGCGGCTCGGCGCGCTGCTCGGCAAGGCCCGGGAGCGCCTCGCGGGCGGCGGCACCGCCGAGGAGGCGCTGTGGGTCCTGTGGAACGGCACGCCCTGGCCCTCCCGTCTGGAGCGCTCCGCCCGGCGTGGCGGCGCGGCCGGCCGCAACGCCGACCGTGACCTGGACGCCGTGTGCGCCCTGTTCGCCACGGCCGCCCGCGCGGAGGAGCGCAGCGGTGGCCGGGGCGCGCTCAACTTCCTGGCGGAGATCGAGGCCGAGGACATCGCCGCCGACACCTTCGCCGGCCGCGCGGTACGCCCCGACGCCGTACGCCTGATGACCGCGCACCGCGCCAAGGGCCTGGAGTGGCGCCTGGTCGTCGTGGCCGGCGTCCAGGAGGGCCTGTGGCCCGACCTGCGCCGCCGTGGTTCGCTGCTGGAGGCCGACCGCATCGGCCGCGACGGGCTCGCCGAACCGCTCACCCCGGGCGCGCTGCTCGCCGAGGAGCGCCGCCTGTTCTACGTCGCCGCCACGCGCGCGCGTGAGCGGCTCGTCGTCACCGCCGTGAAGGCCCCGGCGGACGACGGCGACCAGCCCTCCCGGTTCCTCACCGAACTGGGCGCCGAACCCCAGGACGTCTCCGGGCGCCCCCGCCGACCGCTCGCCGTGGCCGCCCTGGTCGCCGAGTTGCGCGCGACCACCGTCGACCCGCGCGTCTCCGACGCCCTGCGGGAGGCCGCCGCCCGCCGCCTGGCCCGGCTGGCCGCCCTGGCCGACGAGGACGGGCGTCCCCTGGTGCCGTCCGCCCACCCCTACCGCTGGTGGGGCATGTTCGAGCCGACCGAGAGCAAGGTGCCGCTGCGCGACCGCGACCAGCCCGTGGTGCTCTCCGGCAGCGCCCTGGACCAGCTCGCGAACACCTGCAGCCTGCAGTGGTTCCTGGGTCGCGAGGTGAAGGCCGACGCGCCGGCCACCACCGCGCAGGGCTTCGGGAACGTCGTGCACGTCCTCGCCGACGAGGTCGCCTCCGGACGCACCCCCGCCGATCTCGCCGTCCTCATGGAGCGGCTGGACTCGGTGTGGAACGCGCTCGCCTTCGACGCGCCCTGGAAGTCGGCGCAGGAGAAGGACAACGCGCGCGTGGCTCTCGAACGCTTCCTGAAGTGGCACGTCCTGGACCGCACCGCGCGCACGCCCGTCGTCAGCGAGCAGGACTTCGACGTCACCCTCGAAGCGGGCGACTACGAGGTACGCATCCGCGGCCAGATGGACCGGGTGGAGGCGGACGGCGAGGGACGCGCGTACGTCGTCGACTTCAAGACGGGCAAGCAGGCACCCAGTGCGGCCGAGGTCGCCCGGCACCCCCAGCTCGCCGTCTACCAGCTCGCGGTCCGCGAGGGCGCCGTCGACGAGGCCTTCGACGGGACCCGGCCCGAGCCCGGCGGTGCCGAACTGGTCCACCTCAGGCAGGGCGCCGCCCAGCGCGACGGCGGCGAGACCCTGCCCAGGGTGCAGGCGCAGGAGCCGCTGGAGGGGGAGTGGGTCGGAGAACTGCTGGCCTCCGCCGCCGGCAAGGTCCTCGACGAACGGTTCGCGCCGACCACCGGCCAGCACTGCACCCACTGCGCCTTCCGCGCCTCGTGCAGCGCGCGGCCGGAGGGGCGGCACGTGGTGGAGTGAGCGCGCTGTCGTGGGGTGCGCCGTGTGGTGGGGTGCGCGCCGCGTTGCCGGGTGCGCCGTGTGGTGGGGTGCGCGCCGCGTTGCCGGGTGCGCCGTGTGGTGGGGTGCGCGCTGTGGCGCCGGGTGCGCTGTTTTATCGATTGTCAGCGCTCGCCGTTAGCCTCTTTCCTCATGCCCGCCCGTATCACCGACCCCGAGCAGCTCAAGGAGCTCCTCGGCATCCCGTTCACCCCGGAGCAGACGGCCTGCATCATCGCGCCGCCCGCCCCGCAGGTGATCGTGGCCGGGGCCGGGTCGGGCAAGACGACGGTGATGGCGGCCCGCGTGGTCTGGCTGGTCGGCACCGGGCAGGTGGCCCCGGAACAGGTCCTCGGCCTGACCTTCACCAACAAGGCGGCCGGTGAACTCGCCGAACGCGTCCGCAAGGCGCTCGTCAGGGCCGGCGTCACCGACCCCGACGTCATCGACCCGGACAACCCGCACGGCGAGCCCGTCATCTCCACCTACCACGCCTTCGCGAGCCGGCTGCTGACCGACCACGGCCTGCGCATCGGCCTGGAGCCGACCTCCCGGCTGCTCGCCGACGCCACCCGCTACCAGCTCGCCGCGCGCGTGCTGCGCGAGGCCCCCGGCCCCTATCCGGCGCTCACCCGCTCCTTCGCCGACCTGGTCAGCGACCTGCTCACCCTCGACTCCGAGCTCGCCGAGCACCTGGTGCGCCCCGAGGAGCTGCGGGCCTGGGACGCCGGGCTGCTGAACACCCTGGCGGGGGTGCAACTGCGCAACGCCGACCTGCGCCGGGTCCCCGAGGCGGCCGCCGCGCGCCGGGAACTGGCCGAGCTGGTCGTCCGCTACCGGGCCGCCAAGCGGGAGCGGGACCTGCTCGACTTCGGCGACCAGATCGCCTTGTCCGCGGAACTGGCCGGCGTCGCCGAGGTGGGCAGGCTGCTGCGCGAGGAGTTCCGGGTCGTGCTCCTCGACGAGTACCAGGACACCTCGGTCGCCCAACGGGTGCTCCTGGCGGGCCTGTTCGGTGCCGGCACCGGCCACCCGGTGACCGCGGTCGGCGACCCCTGCCAGGCCATCTACGGCTGGCGCGGCGCCTCCGTCGCCAACCTGGACGACTTCCCCGAGCACTTCGCGCACGCCGACGGCCGCCCCGCCACCCGCCAGGCGCTCAGCGAGAACCGCCGCTCCGGCGGCCGCCTCCTCGACCTTGCCAACGGTCTCGCCGAGCCGTTGCGCGCCCTGCACGCGGGCGTGGAGGCGCTGCGCCCCGCCCCGGGCGCCGAGCGGGCGGGCACGGTCCGCTGCGCCCTGCTGCGCACCCACGCCGAGGAGATGGACTGGATCGCCGACTCGGTCGCCCACCTCGTCCGCACCGGCACGGCACCCGGCGAGATCGCGGTCCTGTGCCGTACGGCGACGGACTTCGCGGAGATCCAGGGCGCCCTGGTCGCCCGTGACGTCCCCGTCGAGGTCGTCGGTCTCTCCGGGCTGCTCCACCTGCCCGAGGTCGCCGACCTCGTCGCCGTCTGCGAGGTGCTCCAGGACCCGGGCGCCAACGCCTCCCTGGTCCGGCTGCTGACCGGCCCGCGCTGGCGCATCGGGCCCCGCGACCTCGCCCTCCTCGGCCGCCGCGCCCGGCTGCTGGTGTCGCACGCGCGCGTGGGCGACGCCGACGACCCGGACCGCAGGCTCGCCGAGGCCGTCGAGGGGGTCGACCCCGCCGAGGTGACATCCCTCGCGGACGCCCTGGACACGTTCCTGGAGCTGCCGTTCGACGGCGACCGGCCGGGGCAGGGGGACGACGGGCTGCCGTTCTCACCGGACGCGCGCGTGCGCTTCGCCCGTCTCGCCACCGAGCTGCGCGACCTGCGCCGCTCCCTGTCCGACCCGTTGATGGACGTCCTGCACCGCGTCCTGGCCGTCACCGGCCTGGAGGTGGAGCTCTCCGCGTCCCCGCACGCGCTGGCCGCCCGCCGCCGCGAGACGCTGTCGAACTTCCTGGACGTCGCCGCCTCCTTCGCGGCCGGCGACCAGGAGGCCACGCTGCTCGCCTTCCTCGGCTTCCTGCGTACCGCCGCCCAGTACGAGAAGGGCCTCGACAACGCCCTGCCCGGCGGTGAGAACACCGTCAAGGTGCTCACCGCGCACAAGTCCAAGGGCCTGGAATGGGACGTCGTCGCCGTTCCCGGACTGGTCAAGGGCACGTTCCCGAGCAGCCAGGGGCGCGAGAAGTGGACCGCCCAGGCCAAGGTGCTCCCGCACGCCCTGCGCGGCGACAGCGCCACCCTGCCCGACGTCGAGGCCTGGGACTCGCGGGGCATGAAGGCCTTCCACGAGGCCATGAAGGAGCACCAGCACACCGAGGAACTCCGCCTCGGCTACGTCACCTTCACCCGCCCCCGCTCCCTGCTCCTCGGCTCCGGCCACTGGTGGGGCCCCAGCCAGAAGAGGCCGCGCGGCCCCTCCGACTTCCTCCAGGCCCTGTACGACCACTGCGCCGCCGGGCACGGCGAGATCGAGGCCTGGGCCGACGAACCGGAGGAGGACGAGGAGAACCCGGCCCTGCACACGGCGGGCGCCGACCAGGTCTGGCCGCTGCCCCTGGACCCGGCCGCCCTGACCCGCCGTCGCGCGGCCGCCGAGACCGTCCTCGCCCACCTGGAGGCCCTCACGGCCGGAACCGGCGCAGACGCTCCCGCCGACCACGCCACGGCCGCCGCCGAGGACCCGGACTGGCCCCCGCCGCCCGAGGACGAGGAACCGGATCCGTACGAGGACGACCTCCCGGCCGCGGACTCCGCCGACTGGGACTCCTGGAGCACCGACCGCCCCGTGGTCCCGCACCAGGCCACACCCGAGGCCGGATCCGCCCGGCGCCCGCCCCCGCGCACACCGGAGCACGCCGGCACCCGGGATCGGGCACCCGAGCGCACCCTCCCCGCCCTCGAAGAAGCCCTCCGCACCCCCGAAGAAGCCCCCCGCGCCTCCGAGGAGGACCCCCTCACCCCCGAGGAGATCCGCACCATCGCCTCCTGGGACCGCGACCTCGACGCGCTCACCGGAGAGCTGCTGCGCGCCCGCCGGACCGTCACCGACGTCCCCCTCCCCGCGACGCTCTCCGCGACCCAGCTGATGCGGCTGGCCGAGGACCCGGACGGGCTCGCGCAGGAACTCGCGCGCCCCATGCCACGCCCCCCGCAGCCGGCCGCACGCCGGGGCACCCGTTTCCACGCCTGGGTCGAGGCGCGCTTCGAGGAGCTCACGCTGCCCATGCTGGAGCCCGACGAGCTGCCCGGCAGCGACGCCGAGATCGCCGACGAACGCGACCTCGAAGCCCTCAAGGAGGCCTTCGAACGCACCGAGTACGCGCACCGCACGCCGTACCGCGTCGAGGCCCCCTTCCAGCTCTCCCTCGCCGGCCGGATCGTGCGAGGCCGCATCGACGCCGTCTACCGGACGGACCACGGCGACGGGGCTGCGCACCGGACGACGTACGAGATCGTCGACTGGAAAACCAGCCGCGTCCGCCCCGCCGACCCGCTCCAGCTGGCGATCTACCGGATCGGCTGGGCCGAGCAGCAGGGCGTGCCACCCGAGTCGGTCACGGCCGCGTTCGTGCACGTACGCACCGGCGAGGTCGAACGACCGGACGGCCTTCCGGACCGGGCGGCCCTGGAAAGACTGATCGTCGGACAAGCCGTCGGACAGGTTGTCGGACAGGCCGAGTGTGACGAACCGCCCGCCGAGGATGTCGGTCCGGGCCGATAGGCTCGTGACCATGAGCCAGACCCCGGACAGCGCCGTCCGTACGTACATCGAGCAGCACCGCGCCGCCTTCCTCGCCGACCTCGCCGAATGGCTGCGCATCCCCTCCGTGTCGGCCCAGCCCGACCACGCCCCCGATGTACGCCGCAGCGCCGACTGGCTCGCCGCCAGACTGACGGAGACCGGCTTCCCGACCGCCGAGGTCTGGGAGACGCCGGGCGCCCCGGCCGTCTTCGCCGAGTGGCCCGCGGGCGACCCGGACGCGCCCACGGTCCTGGTCTACGGCCACCACGACGTCCAGCCCGCCGCCCGCGAGGACGGCTGGGACAGCGACCCCTTCGAGCCGGTCGTCCGGGACGACCGGCTCTACGCGCGCGGTGCGGCCGACGACAAGGGCCAGGTGTTCTTCCACACACTCGGCGTCCGCGCCCACCTGGCCGCCACCGGCCGCACCGCACCCGCCGTCAACCTCAAGCTGTTGATCGAGGGCGAGGAGGAGTCCGGCTCGCCGCACTTCCGGGCCCTGGTCGAGCAGCACGCGGAGCGGCTCGCCGCCGACGCCGTGATCGTCTCCGACACCGGCATGTGGTCCGAGGACACCCCCACCGTGTGCACGGGCATGCGCGGCCTCGCCGAGTGCCAGATCGTCCTGCACGGCCCCGACCAGGACATCCACTCCGGTGCCTTCGGCGGTGCCGTCCCCAACCCCGCCACCGTCGCGGCCCGCCTGGTCGCCGCCCTGCACGACGAGCACGCGCGCGTGGCGGTCCCCGGCTTCTACGACGGCGTCGTCGAGCTCAGCGACCGCGAGCGGCAGCTCTGGGCCGAGCTGCCGTTCGACGAGGAGAGCTGGCTGCGCGAGGCGCATTCGTACGCCACCGAGGGCGAGGCCGGGCACACCACCCTGGAGCGCGTCTGGGCCCGCCCCACCGCCGAGGTCAACGGCATCGGCGGTGGCTACCAGGGCCCCGGCAGCAAGACGATCATCCCGTCCTCGGCCCTGCTGAAGCTGTCGTTCCGGCTGGTCGCCGGACAGGAACCCGAGCACATCGAGAAGATCGTCCGGGCCTGGGCCACCGAGCGGATCCCCGCCGGGATCCGCGCCGAGATCACCTTCCTGCCGGCCACGCGCCCGTGCCTGACCCCGCTCGACCACCCCGGCCTCCAGTCGCTCGCCCGGGCCATGGGCCGCGCCTTCGAGCAGCCGATCCGGTTCACCCGATCGGGTGGCTCGGGACCCGCCGCCGACCTCCAGGACGTCCTTGGCGCACCGGTCCTCTTCCTGGGCATCTCCGTCCCCTCCGACGGCTGGCACGCCCCGAACGAGAAGGTCGAACTGGACCTCCTCCTCAAGGGCGTCGAGACCAGCGCCTACCTGTGGGGCGACCTCGCCGAGAACTGGCGCCATGCCCCCTGAGCCATGCACGCCGTCCCGAGCCGCGCCGCGGGCGGGGCACACTGGAAGGGCCGCCCGCCGGCCCCGCCCCCGACCCACCCGTTCCCCTCCCGCCCTTCGTCCCGCTGAACCGCCCGCTGAAACATCCGTTGCACTGGGGGAGTTGGAAGCACCCGTGACCACCTGGACCGACCACACCGCCGACCGACCCATCTCGCTCACCGCCCCGAGCGGCATCGACCGCGCCGCCCACCACCGGCTCGACGAAGCCTGGCTCGCGGCGGCGTGGAGCCACCCCGACACCCGCTGTTTCGTGGTCTCCGGCGGCCAGGTCCTCATCGACGAGACGCCCGACGGCCGCACCGAGCTCGTCATGACGCCCTCCTTCGAGGCCCCCCTCACCGAGGCGCACCGCTACTTCCTCGGCACCGACGAAGACGGCGTCAGCTACTTCGCCCTCCAGAAGGACGCCCTGCCCGGTCGCATCGACCAGTCCGCGCGCCCGGCCGGCCTGCGCGAGGCCGGACTGCTGCTGTCCCCGCGGGACACCGGTCTGATGGTGCACGCCGTCGGCCTGGAGAACTGGCAGCGCACCCACCGCTTCTGCTCCCGCTGCGGCGAGCGCACGGTCATCGCCGCCGCCGGCCACATCCGCCGCTGCCCCGCCTGCGGCGCCGAGCACTACCCGCGCACCGACCCCGCCGTGATCATGGCCGTCACCGACGAGGACGACCGCATCCTGCTCGGCCGCCAGGTGCACTGGCCCGAGGGCCGCTTCTCCACGCTCGCCGGCTTCGTGGAGCCCGGCGAGTCCATCGAGCAGGCGGTGCGTCGTGAGGTCTTCGAGGAGGCCGGGATCACCGTCGGCCCGGTCGAGTACGTCGCCAGCCAGCCCTGGCCGTTCCCGTCCAGCCTCATGCTCGGCTTCATGGCCCGCGCGACCTCGACCGAGATCGACGTCGACGGCGACGAGATCCACGAGGCCCGCTGGTTCTCCCGTGACGAACTCGGTGCCGCCTTCGACGCCGGCGACGTCCTGCCGCCGTACGGCATCTCGATCGCGGCCCGCCTGATCGAGATGTGGTACGGCAAGCCGCTGCCGACGAGGAGCTTCGTCTGAGACGGCCGTCATGACCGCAGAGGAGTACTGGAACCACAACGTCCACTACCACCCCGTGGTCCTCGACGCGGTGCCGGCCGGCTGCCGCGCCGCCCTGGACGTCGGCTGCGGCGACGGCCTGCTCGCCGCCAGGCTCGCGACCATGGCGGAGTCGGTGACCGGCGTGGACCGGTCGGCGGAGATGATCAGGCTGGCGCAGAAGCGGGACGCCGGGAACGTCACCTTCGTCGAGGGCGACTACCTCGACGGGGCCCTCCTCGACGAGGGGGGCTACGACTTCGTCAGCGCGGTCGCCGTCATCCACCACGCCCCCTTCGACGACGCGATCGACCGGCTGGTGCGGCTGCTCGAGCCCGGCGGCCGGCTGGTCGTCGTCGGGCTGGCCTACGACCGCACCCTGCTGGACCGGGTGGTCAGCGGCTGCGCGGTCCCCGCGAACCTGCTGAACGCGCGCCTGCGCGGCGGCACGCGGGCACCGGACGGGATGCCCGTCGAGGACTCGATCATGAACTGGGGTGAGGTGCGGCAGGCCACCGCGCACCTGCTCCCCGGCCGCCGGTACCGGCGCCGACTGCTGTGGCCGCTACACCGTGGTGTGGGACAAGCCGGGCGGCACGCGCGAGTCCGGTCCCTGAGACAGGATCGGTGCCGGCCCTGCCGCGCTGCCCGGGCAGGCCGGAACGGGTGGCGCGGGAGCGGCCTCAGGCGGAGGCGGCCTCAGGGTTCGATGGTGAGGTGCTCGACGAGGCCGTCGCGCAGCGTGAACCGGTAGTGGAGATCGACGGTGCCGCCGGGGAAGTCGCCCTCGAGGTGATGCGTGGCGACGTAGCGGTCCGGACCGGCTTGCTGTGCGTTCGTCAGGCGCATGGTGTAGGTGAACTCGGTGGCGGACCGGTCCAGCCACCGCTCGATCGCGGCGCGGCCCCGGTAGGTGCTGCCGTCGTCGACCACGATGCCGTCGTCGGTGAACGCGGAGAGTGCGCCGGCGGTGTCGTGGGCGCGGTGCGCGGCGAGGTAGCGGGTGATCACCTCGGGCAGGTCGTCCGGGGCGATGGTGCGGGGCTGGCTGTCGTGCATGACGCTCCTGGTGGCGGTGGCGGTGGCGGTGGCGGTGGCGGTGGCGGTGGCGGTGGCGGGTTCAGACGGTCGGGGTGGTGCCGCCGTCGATGACGTGTTCGGCGCCGACGATGGCCGAGGCGCGGTCGGAGACGAGGAAGGCGACGAGTTCGGCGACCTCCTCGGGCCGGTTGGGACGGCCGAGCGGGATGCCGCCCAGGGAGTCCATGAGCCGGCCCAGCGCAGCGTCCTGGCTGATGCCCGCCTCCTGGGCGATCCGGGTGACGAGGTGGTCGGCGGCCGATGTCTGGACGAAGCCGGGCGAGACGGAGTTGACGCGGACGCCGTGCGGGGCGACCTGGTTGGCCAGGCCCTTGCTGTAGGTGGTGAGGGCCGCCTTGGCGGCGGCATAGGCCAGGGTGCCGTTCCACAGTGGCATGCGGCGCTGGATGGAGGTGACGTGCACGACCGCGCCCCTGCCCGTGGCGATCATGTGTGGGAGGAGCGCCCGGTCCAGGCGGACGGCGGCGAGCAGGTTCGTGTCCAGTTCCCTCGCCCAGTCGTCCTCGCCGAGCGCCGCGAATCCTCCGGCCGGGGCCTCGGAGCCGCCGACGGTGTTGACCAGGATGTCGACTCCTCCCAGGCGGGCCTCCACCTCGTCGGCGACGTGGGCGGCCCCCTGGGCGGTGGACAGGTCGGCGGTGATGAACGTCTTCTCCTCGACGCCGTCGGGTCGGTTGCGGGCGGTGACAAGCACGGTCGCGCCGGCCTCGGCGAGCCGCCGGGCGATCGCCGCCCCGGTGCCCTTCGTACCACCGGTGACCAGCGCGCGCCGGCCTTCGAGGGATTCGCTGATGGACGTGGTCATGGTGTGCTCCGTTCCGGGGCGCGCGCATGCGAACGCCGCCCCCTCCGAAACTGCTAAAATAGAAGTGAGTAACTTCGACTTTAGCAGTAACTGAAGGGGAGGCCGCCATGGCAAGCCGGATCAGGCTGGAGGACCGGGAGTGCCCGCTGTCCACGACGGTCGAGCACGTCGGCGAGTGGTGGACGCTGCTGATCCTCCACGACGCCTTCGACGGCTACACCCGCTTCGACCAGTTCCAGGAGAGTCTCGGCATCTCCTCCAGCATGCTCACCACCCGGCTCAAGGCCCTGGTCGCGGACGGCCTGCTGGAGCGCCGGCCCTACCAGACCGGCCCCGTCCGGCACGAGTACGTACTCACCGAACTCGGGCGCTCCCTGCGCCCGGTGATCGTCGCCCTGGCCGCGTGGGGCAACTCCCGCCTCACACCGGCGGAACGCAGCATGATCCTCGTCGACGCGCACAGCGGCGAGGAGGTCGAGCCCGTCGTCGTCGACGCCGCAACCGGCCGCAGGCTCGACGACAGCACCGACTACGTCTTCACCGCGGGCCCCGCGGCCAGTGACGCGATGCGCAGCCGCTACGCGGACCGGCCGGCCGCTCCGGGCGAAGAGGAGTAGGTCGGCCCGGAGAGGTCCGGCGCGACCCCGGGCCGGAAACACGACGACCCCCGATCAGCCACCGGAGCTGTCGGGGGTCGCACGTCGCGGGGATCAGACGCCGAGGGCCTGCTTCACCTGGGCGAGGCTCGGGTTCGTCATGACGACCTCGGCACCACCGTCGGAGGAAACCACCTGCACGGTCGGGACCGTCTGGTTCCCGCCGTTCGCCTTCTCCACGAACGCGGCCGAGTCCGGGTCCTGCTCGATGTTGATCTCGGTGTACGCGATGCCCTCGCGGTCCAGCTGGCTCTTCAGCCGGCGGCAGTAGCCGCACCACGTGGTGCTGTACATCGTCACAGTGCCCTGCATCTCGCTCGCACTCCTTCGGCAGGTCGGGAAGGTCGTCCAGGGTGGGAACGTACGCGACCCGCCCGCCATTCCCACGGCACGGGCCCGGCCGTCGCACGCATCGGCGGTCGTATCAGGGTCGTATCAGTACGACTGCGCGGGGCCGCCTGTGGACAACCGGCACGGCCGTCTCCGGCGACCTGGCAGCATGGCCATGTGACAGCAGCAACGCACTCCTCCCTCTTCCCGCCGGTACCGGACTCTGCCGACGCGGTGCTCGAAGGGCTCGACCCCGAGCAGCGCGCGGTGGCGACCGCCCTGCACGGTCCGGTGTGCGTGCTGGCCGGGGCCGGTACCGGCAAGACCCGGGCGATCACCCACCGGATCGCCTACGGGGTGCGGGCCGGCATCCTGCAGCCGTCCAGCGTGCTCGCCGTCACCTTCACCAACCGCGCCGCCGGGGAGATGCGCGGCCGGCTGCGCCAGCTCGGTGCCCAGGGGGTGCAGGCCCGCACCTTCCACTCGGCCGCGCTGCGCCAGCTCCAGTTCTTCTGGCCGAAGGCGGTCGGCGGATCCCTGCCCCGGCTCGTCGACCGCAAGATCCAGCTCGTCGCCGACGCGGCCGCCGCCTGCCGTATCCGCCTCGACCGGGGCGAGCTGCGGGACGTCACCGCCGAGATCGAGTGGTCCAAGGTCACCCAGACCGTCCCCGCCGACTACCCCCTTGCAGCTGTGAAGGCCGGCCGGGAGGCCCCCCGCGACCCCGCCGAGATCGCCCAGGTCTACTCGGTCTACGAGGACCTCAAGCGCGACCGCACGGTGATCGACTTCGAGGACGTCCTGCTGCTGACCGTCGGCATCCTGCAGGACCGGCACGACATCGCCGACCAGGTCCGCGCCCAGTACCAGCACTTCGTCGTCGACGAGTACCAGGACGTCAGCCCGCTCCAGCAGCGGCTGCTGGAACTGTGGCTCGGCGACCGTGACAGCCTGTGCGTCGTCGGGGACGCCAGCCAGACCATCTACTCGTTCACGGGAGCAACCCCCGACCACCTGCTCGACTTCCGCACCCGCCACCCCGGGGCGACCGTGGTCAAGCTGGTCCGCGACTACCGCTCCACACCCCAGGTCGTCCACCTCGCCAACGGCCTGCTGGCCCAGGCCCGCGGCCGGGCCGCCGACCACCGGCTGGAGCTGATCTCCCAGCGCCCCGCCGGACCCGAGCCGGTCTACACCGAGTACACCGACGAGCCCGCCGAGGCCGAGGGCGCCGCCCGCCGCATCCGGGAGCTCGTCGACGCCGGGGTCCCGGCCGCCGAGATCGCCATCCTCTTCCGCACCAACTCCCAGTCCGAGACCTACGAGCAGGCCCTCGCCGACGCCGGGGTGCCCTACCAGCTGCGCGGCGCCGAGCGGTTCTTCGACCGGCCCGAGGTGCGCAAGGCGGGCGTGGCCCTGCGCGCCGCGGCCCGCTTCGGCGGCAACGACGCGCTGCTCGACGACACCGTGGACCTGCCCTCCCAGGTGCGCGCCGTCCTCTCCGGCGAGGGCTGGACCACCGAACCCCCGGCCGGCTCCGGCGCGGTCCGGGAGCGCTGGGAGTCGCTTGCCGCCCTGGTCAACCTCGCCCACGACGTCGCCGCCGTCCGGCCCGCGGCCACCCTCGCCGACTTCGTCGCCGAACTCGACGAGCGGGCGAACGCCCAGCACGCCCCGACCGTCCAGGGCGTCACCCTCGCCTCCCTGCACTCGGCGAAGGGTCTGGAGTGGGACGTGGTCTTCCTGGTCGGTGTCGCCGAGGGCATGATGCCGATCACCTACGCGAAGACGGACGAGCAGATCGAGGAGGAACGCCGTCTCCTCTACGTCGGCGTGACCCGCGCCAGGGAACGGCTGCACGTCTCCTGGTCGCTCTCCCGCACCCCCGGCGGCAGACCCGGCCGCAGGCCCAGCCACTTCCTGGACGGCCTGCGCCCCGGCTCCACCGGCACCGTCGGCCGCGGTGGCGGCGCGGGCGGCGGAGGCGTCGAACGCGGCTTCACCGGCGCCCCCGCGGCCGCGCCCCGGCGCGGTCAGCGCAGCCCCGCCCGCTGCCGGGTCTGCGGACGCACGCTGACCGACGCCGGCGAAATGAAGCTGATGCGCTGCGACGGCTGCCCTTCCGACATGGACGAGGGCCTCTACGAGCGGCTGCGCGAATGGCGGGCCGACCAGGCCCGGCTCAGCGGCCAGCCCGCCTTCTGCGTCTTCACCGACAGGACGCTGATGGCCATCGCCGAGAGCGCTCCGGACGACGACCGCGAGCTGGCCCGCATCCCCGGTGTCGGCGTGCGCAAGCTCAACCGTTACGGCGCCGATGTCCTGGCCATCTGCGCAGGCCAGGAGCCCGGGGGAGAGCAAGTGGGGGACTGATGCGAACTCGTCGAAAAAATAGTTTGCGCATGCCCCAGCAATCCCCATAGGTTCTAGGCACGGAAGCGGCGGCCTTCTCCAAGGCCCGGTTCCGTGTTGTACTTGCATATCCGAGCGGATCGGCTCAACACCGGTCCCCTAGACGCCGAGAGGAGGCGAGTCCAGTGATCAGCATCGAGACCAACATCAGCGCGGCCAAAATGACCGATCTCTCGGCCGTCTCCCTGTGCATGCTCGGCGTCTCCAACCTGGGCACCGGTCTGTCCGGCATTCCTGCCGTGCGTCCGGCGTCCTCCGTTTCTCTCGCGGGTCTTCCCGTCCGTGAGCGCAATGAGCGACCGACTAAGGCACTGGAAGCAGTAGCGGCACAGGCGCAGGCCTATGCCTTTACGGCAGCCGGTGCCGGAAGCCGGAAGCAGACGACGCAGCACCACCTGATGTGGGCCTTCCGTGGGCCAGAACCCTGGAGTGATCCAGCCTGATCGATCAGGCCGGCGCCTTCAGGGCCGCGGAACCCCATCCGGGATCCGCGGCCCTTCTGTTTTCCCCGAACGGGGAGAACGGACCGAAGGGGCCTCGGGGCAAGAGCAGAACCCGGTACCAGCCGCCAACCGGTCCAACCCGACCGGAACGACCAGACGAGGAAGAACAGCCGTGCAACTCGAAGCGCACGCCCCGTCCGTACCGCCTTCCGAAACGATCCCCCCGCCCGGCCTCACGGAGGACTCCACCTTGATCCCGCTCACCGCGCTCACCGCGCTCGACGACGCCATCGAGAACCTCGGCGTACCCGTCCCCTGCCGCTCCTACGACCCGGAGGTCTTCTTCGCCGAGTCGCCGGCGGACGTCGAGTACGCCAAGTCCCTCTGCCGCACCTGCCCGCTGATCGAGGCCTGCCTCGCCGGGGCCAAGGAGCGGCGTGAGCCCTGGGGCGTCTGGGGTGGCGAGCTGTTCGTCCAGGGCGTCGTCGTCGCCCGGAAGCGGCCGCGTGGCCGCCCGCGCAAGAACCCGGTCACGGCATGAACATCCTCGGAACGATCGACCGACCCCTCACGCACGATCCCAAGAAGCAGGCCCCGATGAAGCCGTCCACCAGCGAGCCCGCCGGCTCCGCGATCCCAGACTTCACCACTGCCGGTACCGACACCGGCTCGCGTCAGAACAGGACCCGAGAGATGCAACTCATCCCAGAAGCTCTCGCTCGTGCGCATATGCACGAGCGACTGCACGAGGCCGAGCAGGAACGCCGGGCCGTGCGCCTGGCGGCCGCTCGCCGGATGCAGCGCCGGGCCGAGCGCGCCTCGATGCGTGCCCGCCGTGCGCTCGCCATCGCCGTGATGCAGTAACCCAGTACACCTGAAGCGGTGGCCTCCCGATCCCGGGAGGCGAAAGCTCCCCGCGGGGGCCGGTCCGGCCGAACGGACCGGCCCCCGCGGTGCGTTGTGCCCGCTGATCCACCCGCGGCGGAGTTATCGTCACCAGGTGACGAGTCTTCCCGGAGGCAGTGATCACGGCGGCTCCGGCACGGAGCCCCACCCGCTCGTGTGCGCCCGCTGCGGCACCCCGGCCGACGGCCCCCCGCCCGTCACCTGGACCTGCTCCGTGGAGAACGGCGTCCGCCAGTTCTTCTGCGAGGCCTGCGCCAGGGACAACCTCCGGGCGATCGAGGGCCGGCTCGACTCGTCCTGGTGGTGAACACCGCCCCTACTGCGCCTCCACGGCCGTCTCGGCCTCCGCGACTTCCCCCGCCTCTTTGCCTGCCTCGACCGCTGCGGCCCCGTCGACCTGGCCGAGAACTTCGAGCTCTCCCGGTTCTTCGAGCTCTCCCGGTTCTTCGAGTTCTTCGAGCTCCTCGGGCAGGAACCCGGGCAGCCATGCCTCCAGTTCCTCCCGCAGCCGCACCGTCGCGCCCAGCTGGCACAGCACGCCGATGGTGCTCAGGGTCACCCGGTGTATCAGCAGGTAGGCCGGCGGCAGGTTGAGCTGCTTGCCCAGCTGGTGGGCCGGGTTGCGGGGGTCGGCGATGCGGGCCGCCTGGCTGCGCATCCAGTTGCGGGTGAAGGTGAACTCGTCGACCTGGGCCGGTTCGATGATCGGCAGCAGGTAGTCGAGGACGGCGTCGGGGTCCAGCTCTATGGACTCCTTGACGAACCCCTCCGCGCACAGCAGCTCGTAGACCGCCTCGGCGTCACCGTCCAGCGTCATCCGCAGCGAGTCGCCGATCGGGCTGGGCAGGCCGCCGGAGAGACGGTCGACGGTGCCGAAGTCCAGTACGCCGAGACGCCACTCCTCCTCGTCCTCCGGCCCACCGGGCAGCAGACGGAAGTTGCCGGGGTGCGGGTCGGCGTGCAGCAGACCGGTGCGGGCCGGGCCCGAGAACAGGAAGCGGGCGAGGAGCTGACCGGCCCGGTCGCGCTGCTCCTGGGTACCCGCCGAGATGATCTCGGAGAGCGGTATGCCGTCGATCCACTCCGTGACCAGCACCTGGTCGCACTGGTGCACCACCCCGGGCACCACCACGTCGGGGTCACCCTCGAACTCCTCCGCGTGCGCCGCCTGGGCCCGCGCCTCCAGGGAGTAGTCAAGTTCCTCGGAGACCCGGTCACGCAGCTCCGCGATCAGCGGCTTGATGTCCATACCCGGGATCAGCGGACCCAACAGGCGGGCGAAACGGCTGAGTTGGGTGAGGTCGGAGAGGAGCGCCTCGCCGGCACCCGGGTACTGCACCTTGACCGCCACCGCCCGGCCGTCCCGCCACACCGCCCGGTGCACCTGCCCGATCGAGGCCGCCGCCGAGGGCTTGTCCTCGAATTCCAGGAACAGCTCCCGCCAGTCCTCCCCGAGGCGTTCGCTGAGCACCGCGTGCACGGTACGGGTCGGCATAGGCGGGGCGGCGTCCTGGAGTTTGGTGAGGGCCGCCCGGTAGGGGCCGGCGACCTCCTCCGGGAGGGCCGACTCGAAGACGGACAGCGCCTGCCCGAACTTCATCGCCCCTCCCTTCAACTCGCCCAGGACCTTGAAGAGCTGCTCGGCCGTGCGCTGCTGGAGCTCCCGGCCGACGATCTCTGCCGACTCACCCACGATGCGCTTGCCCAGACCCCAGGTCGCCCGGCCGGCGAAGCCGAGCGGGAGCGCGGCGAGTTTGGCGGTCCGGGTGACCGCCTTGCGGGGAAGATCAGACATGCGCCCTCCAAGTCCCAGTCGGCCGCGCCGCGTCCGCGTGCTCTCCTCGCTCCGCCGACGGCCGTTGCTCCACCATTGTCGCGTGTGGATCCCCGTTGGTTGAGGAGTGTTCCCCCTTGGCTTTCTCCGCAGCCCCGCACGGGCATGCGGGGTGGGGCCGGACCGGCCGCGCGTGCCAGTGCAGAACCGGCACCGACGCCTCCCAGCGTGCCCCCTCGGCCGCCGGCGACTCCCCGTCGAGAAAGGCCAGGGCGTGCGCCGCGGCCAGTCCCGCCACGGCCGCCGCCAGCGTCTGATCGCAGGCGCCCACCCGGCGGGCCTGCCCGGACCGCCACTGGGCGACCAGGCGCGGCCAGGCCGGATCCCGGTCCGTGCGGTGCTCGTGCAGACAGCGGGCGCAGGCCGTCCCACCGGGCAGGACGAGGGGGCCGACCACACCAGTGCCCTCCACGACACCCGTGTAGAGGTGCGGGATCCCCGCGGCCATGAGCGGCTCGGCGGCGCGCGCGTCCGGGGCGTGCACCAGGACGTCGTCGCGCGGGGCGACGACCACCAGGGCCAGGCCGGGCTCGGCCACGGCCGGGTGCGGACCGCGAGGCGGGCGGGCCGGGGCCGCCCGCCGGACGACTCCGCGCGCGGCCTCGGTACGGCGCTCGCCGACCGCCTCCGCCGGCAGTCCGCCCGGCGCCACGTCCCACGGCTGGACCCGGCCCACGTCCCGTACGTCGACTCCGCCGACGCCGGCGCCCGAGAGCAGCGCGGCCAGCGTGACACCGACCCGGCCCGCGCCCTGCACCTGCACCCGCAGTGCCCGGCGGGCCGCCAGCCGGCCGATCGCGCCGCCCGGCTCCGGAGTGGTCAGGGAGAGCGAGGCGAGATCGGGACGCAGCCGCTCCAGCACCTCCTTCTGCTCCCGCAAGGCCTGCGCGGCGGGCCCGCCGCCCTGTGCGTCGTCGACGAGCCCGGCCCGGGACAGCCGCTCCACCAGCGCGTCGACATGGCCGTCCGGCAGGTCCATGCGGCGCCCCTCCTCCCGTAGCAGCGCGAGCCCACGGGCGCCGTCGAGCAGGTCCAGGAAACTCCCGGTCGCGGTGTCCATCGGCCCCAGCGTCATCGCGTGCGCGGGAGTCATCCCGAACTGCACGGTGTTCAGGTCGCGCCAGCCGCGCCGCAGCGCGGGCTTCACCAACGGATGCATGACAGGCCCCCGTAGCCGTCGAAAGGTCACAGAACGTCCCCGTGTGCCGGTGGAGCCGGTCCCGCTCCGCCGACCAGTGCCAGCATGCCCGGGCCGCCCGGCCGGCGCCGAAAGTTGTCCACAGGCAGTGGGTATTCGTCGTACAAATCAGACGCATGGTGGGGGATCAGCACCGAACCGTCCCGGACCCGGGACTTCCCCCGTGTGCAGCGGGTAACGTCAGGGCGTGCCCGCCGACCCACTGCACCGCGCCGGAAACCCACAGCGCAGCACGACGAGCCAGCCGCCCAGCGGCTTGGGGGCGAGCGCGATCGAGGTTCGCAGGAGCGCCCGGCGCCGCCGGACCGTTTCGGCGTACCGCGAGGGCGATCGCACCGTCGTGCTGATCCCCGCCCGGATGTCCGAGGCGGAGGAGAAACGCTGGGTGACCGTCATGCTCAACAAACTCGCCGCCCAGGAGAGCAAGCGAGTGCTGGGCGACACCGAGTTGGCCGAGCGCGCCGAGTGGCTGTCGTCCCAGTACTTCGGCGGCCGGGCCCGCCCCGCCTCGGTGCGCTGGGTCACCAACCAGAACACCCGCTGGGGCTCGTGCACCCCCTCCGAGGGCAGTATCCGGCTCTCGCACCGGCTCCAGGGCATGCCCGAGTACGTCGTCGACTACGTGCTCTGCCATGAACTCGCGCATCTGCTGGTGCCGGGGCACGGACCGCGGTTCTGGCGGCTGCTGGAGGCGTACCCGCGGACCGAGCGCGCCCGCGGCTACCTCGAAGGGGTGGCCGCGGCCGGCCGGCTGCCCCACGTGCCCGGCGCGCGCGATGAGTGACACGCCCCGGGAACGCTCGCTTCGGAACCGTTGAGCGCGGTTGTGTACCGGGTCTGTACCGACTTCTTCCGATGTCCGAGTTAGCCGTTAGCCTGGCGCGACGCACTCGCATTCGGGATGGGGGACGGTCGTAACGCATGGCCAGGGAATTCCAACGCGGCCACAAGGCCAGGATCAGTGACCTCACGGCCGGTACCGATCTGTACGTAGGTGTGCAGATCTCCGGTCCCGGGCTGACCTTCGACATCAGCTGCTTCGGCCTCGACGCCGACGAACGGCTGTCGGACGACCGCTACTTCGTCTTCTTCAACCAGCCGAAGTCGCCCGAGGAGTCCATCCAGCTGCTGGGTACGCAGGCGGGCGACACGGAGTCCTTCCGGGTCACGCTGGACCGGATCCCGCCGCAGATCCAGAAGCTGGCGTTCACGGCGACCGTCGACGGCGCCGGGCAGATGTCGCAGGTCGCACCCGGATACATCCGGATCGTCGCGGGCGGCGAGGAGGTGGCCCGGTACTCCTTCGACGGCTCGGAGTTCTCCACCGAGCGCGCCGTCATGCTCGGCGACTTCTACCTGAAGGACGTGTGGCGCTTCGCCGCCGTCGGCCAGGGCTTCGACGGCGGTCTGGAGGCGCTGCTGAAGAACTTCGGCGGCGAGGTGCTGGAGGAGGAGGCGCCCGCCGCGCCGGAACCGCAGCAGCCGCAGACCGGGTCCGCGCCCGGCTTCGCGCCGCCCGCGTTCGGCGTTCCCTCCGCGCCCGCGCCTGGGTCGGCTCCCACGCCCACCCCGCCGCCCGCACCCGCCCCGCAGGGCTTCACCCCGCCGCCGGCGCCCGGTCCGGTGCCGGCTTCGAACGTGCATCATGCGCCCACCGTCATCGCCCCGTTGACCCCGCAGGCGCCCGGCATGGTGCCGCCCCCGTCCCCGGCGCCCGCGCCCTACGGCCAGCCGCCCGCCCCGCCCGGCTACGGCCAGCCCCCGGCGCCCCCGCAGACTCCGGGCCCGCCCCCCGGATACCCGCAGGCCCCGGCCCCGCCCCCGGGCTACGGCCAGCAGCCGCCGTTCGGGCAGGTCCCCGGGCAGCAGAGCTACGCGGTCCCGCAGGGCGCTCCGCAGGGCGGTGCCGGGGTCGGAGCCGCGCTCCAGAAGTTCAAGGAGACGGCCACCGGGCAGCGCTGGACGCCGCAGAACAGCAAGCTCATCCGCGCCGACCTCGGCATCGGCGGCCAGCCGGTGCTGGCCCGGCAGGGCAGCATGGTGCTCTACCAGGGCAAGGTCGACTTCAGCTACAAGGGCGCCGGATTCGCCGGCCGGATCGTCGGCAACGCCACCGGCCAGGAGATGCAGCTGATGCGCTGCACCGGCAACGGCCAGGTGTTCTTCGCCGAGAACTCCGCCCATCTGCACCCCGTCGAGCTCCAGGGCGACGCGATCTGCGTCTCCGCCGAGAGCGTCCTCGCCTTCGACGAGAGCCTCCAGTACGAGGTCCGCCGGATCGAGGGGCACGGCATCCCCGGCGGCGCGCTGTTCACGATGCAGTTCCAGGGCACCGGCACGATCGTGGTCAAGACGCACGGCACCCCCGTCGTGCTGCCCGTGACCCCGACGACGTTCGCCGACTGCAACGCCGTGGTCGCCTGGTCGGCGGCCTCCCAGGTGATCGTCTCCAGCCAGGTGCGGATGCGGCGCAACGCCTACCCGGGCGACACCGGCGAGAGCGTCAACCTGCAGTTCCGGGGTGCCCCCGGCAACTTCATCGTCGTCCAGCCGTACGAGGTCTGAGGGAGCCCGTCATGAACCAGCCGCTCGCGGGCTACGCCCCCGCACCCGTCACCGCCCGCATGGAGAACCACGGCGACCACATGCTCAAGGTCGCCATGCAGACCGGGCACGACCTCCTCGCGCGCGTGGGGTCGATGGTCGCCTACGAGGGCTTCGTGCAGTACGAGCCCAACCCGCCGGCCGTGCGCCAGATCGCCCGGGACTGGATGACCGGCGAGGGCGCGCCCCTGATGAAGTGCTCCGGCGACGGTCTGCTCTACCTCGCCGACTACGGCGCGAACGTCGTCGTCATCAACCTCAACGGCGACGGCATCTCCGTCAACGCCACCAATCTGCTCGCCTTCGACGCCCACCTCACATGGGGTGTGGAACGGGTGAAGGGCCTCGCCAAGTTCGCCGGGCAGGGCCTGTGGAACACCAAGATCTCCGGGCAGGGCTGGGTCGCGCTGACCTCCCGCGGCAAGCCGATCGTCGTCGACTGCGGCGGCGGCGAGGACGAGACGTACGTCGACCCGGACGCGCTGGTCGCCTGGTCCCCGAACCTCAAGGTGAAGGGCAAGCGCAGCTTCAAGGCGCAGTCGCTGATCGGCCGGGGCAGCGGCGAGGCCTTCCAGATGGCCTTCTCCGGTCAGGGCATCGTCGTCGTCCAGCCCAGCGAGGACAGCACCGACCGACTTCGGGTCCGGGGCTGAGGGGGAGTCAGGAAACCATGCAGAGCCCGCTTTTCACCTTCAACGACTCCCAGGTCCGGGACCGCTACAGCCTGCAGAACAAGCAGATGCTGCGGGTGGTCCTGGAGGGCCACGACGACGTCCTCGCCCGCAAGGGCACCATGGTCGCCTACCAGGGGCTCGTCGAGTTCGACGCCGAGTACCAGGGCCACGGTCAGGCACGCGCGCGTGCGTACACCGGCGAGGGCCTGGACCTGATGCGCTGCCACGGGCAGGGCACGGTCTACTTCGCCAACCTCGCCCAGCACATCCACGTCCTGGACGTCGAGCCGGACGGCCTGACCGTGGACAGCAGCTACGTCCTCGCCATGGACTCCTCGCTGCACTACGAGGTCGTCGCCGTCGACAGCCTGTACGGCATCTCCGGGTCCGGGAAGTACCAGCTCAACATCACCGGACGCGGCCAGGTCGCCCTGATGACCTCGGGCGCGCCGCTGCTGATGCAGGTCACGCCCGACAAGTACGTGAACTGCGACGCCGACGCGATCGTCGCCTGGTCCACCGGGCTGCGCGTCCAGATGCAGGCCCAGACGCATTCCTCGGGCGTGTGGCGGCGTCGCGGGAGCACCGGGGAGGGCTGGGAGCTGAGTTTCATGGGAAGTGGCTTCGCGTTGGTCCAGCCGAGTGAACTGCTGCCGCCGCAGCACGCCCAGATCGGTCAGGGCATCGCCGCCCAGTTCGGCATGGGCCAGCAGGGAGCGCGCGGGATGAACCAGGGCAACGTCTGGAGCTGAGAGCCCGTGTGTGAGGGGCGCCCGCCCGTGCGGACGCCCCTCACACACGCGCCGAAACTCCAGAAGCTCCAGGTCAGAGCCGCGCGCGAGTTCCTTCCAGCAGCCGTACGACCGAGTCGTCGGCGACCTCCGGGACCTCGTCGTAGGCGAACCAGCGCAGGTCGAGGGACTCGTCGCTGATCGCGTGGGCGGCGCCGCGCGGGGCGAGGGCCGCGTACTGGACGTCGAAGTGCCGGTGGCAGGGCGCCGGGATCGGATGCCGGTCCAGGCGCACCGGGCCGCCCGGCAGCAGCGTCAGCCCGGGGATCCCGGACTCCTCGGTCGCCTCCCGCAGCGCGGCCGCCGCCAGGGTGGCGTCGCCGGGCTCGCAGTGGCCGCCCATCTGCAGCCACATCCGCAGCTTCCTGTGCAGGGTCAGCAGCACCCGCCCGCGCTCGGGGTCGACCACCAGCGCGCTGGCCGTGACATGGCCGGCGTGACAGGCCTTCCACATGCCGTCCGGGTGTGCCGCGAGGTGGTCGAGGTAGGCCTGACGCAGCTCCTCCTGGCCCTCGTACCCCTTGAGAACGAGGACCGCGTCGTCGTACAGGCTCACTCGGTGTCGTCGCCCTTTTCCTGCTCGCCCTTTTCCTGCTCACCCTGGTCCTGGGCGTCCTTCTTGCGCAGGTCGGGCTTCTGCGCGGCCTCGCCGAGCATCTTGTCCAGCTCGGAGAAGTCCAGCTGCTCGCGGTGCACGAAGCCGTCCGGGTCGTCCAGGTCGGACGCCGTCGGCAGCATGTCCGGGTGCGCCCACAGGGCGTCCCGGCCGTCGACACCGCGCGCGTCGGTGAGCGAGGCCCACAGGCGGGAGGCGTCGCGCAGCCGGCGCGGGCGCAGCTCCAGGCCGATCAGGGTGGCGAAGGTCTGCTCCGCGGGGCCGCCCGTGGCACGGCGGCGGCGCAGCGTCTCGCGCAGCGCGTCGGCGGACGACAGACGCGGCTTCGCGGCCGCGTGGACCACCGCGTCGACCCAGCCCTCGACGAGGGCCAGAGCCGTCTCCAGACGGGCCAGGGCGGTCTTCTGCTCGGGGGTGTCCTCCGGCTGGAACATGCCCTGCTGGAGCGCGTCCTGCAGCTGCTCGGGGTTCTGCGGGTCGAACTGGCCGACCACGTCCTCCAGCTTGGCGGTGTCGACCTTGATGCCGCGGGCGTACCCGTCGACCGCGCCGAACAGGTGCGAGCGCAGCCACGGGACGTGTGCGAACAGGCGCTGGTGGGCCGCCTCGCGCAGCGCGAGGTACAGCCGCACCTCCTCCTTGGGCACGCCGAGGTCCTTGCCGAACGCCTCGATGTTCACCGGGAGCAGCGCGGCCTTGCCCGCCTGGGTCAGCGGCAGCCCGATGTCGGTCGAACCGACGACCTCGCCCGCGAGCACGCCCACGGCCTGCCCGATCTGGGTGCCGAACATCGCGCCGCCCATCGAGCGCATCATCCCGATCAGCGGGCCCGCCATGGCCTGCATCTCCTCCGGCAGGACGTCGCCCATCGCGGCGCCGACCCGCTCCGCGACCGGGTCGACCAGCTCCTGCCAGGCGGGCAGCGTCGCCTCGACCCACTCCGCGCGCGACCACGCCACGGCCGAACCGGAACCCGACGGCAACGACGTCGCGTCGTCCAGCCACAGGTCGGCGAGCCGGACGGCCTCCTGGACCGCGGTGCGCTCGGCGGGGCCCACGCTCGCGTCCTTGACGCCGTCCGAGGTGCCCTGGGAGACCGTCTGGCGGGCGATCTGCTTGGCCATGTCCCAGTTCACCGGGCCGCCCTCGTACGAGAGCATCTGGCCCAGCTGCTGGAAGGCCGCGCCCAGGTCGGTGGGGTTCAGCGAACCGAACATGGCAGCGAACGGATTGTCGGCGCCAGGGCCGCCGAAGCCGCCGGCCCCGGGTGTGCCGAAACCGAACGGGTTGGCCGGTCCCTGCCCACCACCGCTCTGCTGGTCCTTCGTCTTGCCCTCGTCGCCGTCTTCCGGCTCCTCCGGCGGAAGGCCGAAACCGAATGGGGTGTCACTCACGGGAATCCTCGGCTGGTAAGGCCACCGGTTCTCTCCGGCGGCGCGGCTGCCCGACAACACCACCCAGCGTAGACACCCCGACCCGATCGGGCCTCGGTGCTTCGCCGACAGTCGGCCTGCGGCAGGATGGATGCCACCTGGTACGTACGCGTCACTCACGCTCGTACTGAAGACAACCGCTGGAGACGCCCGGTGAGTTCCCCAGATCCGCAGGTTCGCGCAGCGCGAAACCACTCAACCCCTCCCGCCGTGCGCGGGCCCGTCGTCGCCGTCACCGGCGCCGCGACCGGGGTCGGCGCGCTGCTCACCGAGCGGCTGGCCGCGTCCGAGGAGATCAGGCAGGTCATCGCCATCGACGAGCGGCGCGGGGAGTGCGCGGCCGCCCAGTGGCACATCCTCGACGTACGGGATCCGGCCATCGCGGACAAGCTGCGCGGGGCCGACGTGGTGGTGCACCTCGCGCTCGACCTCGACCTGGAGACCGACCCGGCGGCTCGTACGGCCTACAACGTGCGCGGGACGCAGACCGTGCTGACCGCGGCGGCCGCGGCCGGGGTGCACCGGGTGGTGCTGTGCACCTCGGCGATGGTGTACGGCGCGCTGCCGGACAACGAGTTGCCGCTGTCGGAGGACGCGGAGCTGCGTGCCACCGCCGAGGCCACCGGGGTCGGCGACCTGCTGGAGATCGAGCGGCTCGCGCGCCGGGCGCCCCGCGCGCATCCGGGGCTCAACGTCACCGTCGTGCGGCCAGCGGTGCTGGTCGGGGGTACCGACACCGCGCTGACCAGGTATTTCGAGTCTCCTCGGCTGCTCGTCGTCGCCGGGTCGCGGCCCGCCTGGCAGTTCTGCCACGTCGAGGATCTGTGCAGTGCGCTGGAGTACGCCGTCCTGGAGAAGGTCGAGGGGGAACTCGCGGTCGGGTGCGACGGATGGCTGGAGCAGGAGGAGGTCGAGGAGCTCAGCGGGACCCGGCGGATGGAGCTGCCGTCGGCGGTGGCGCTGGGGGCGGCGGCCCGGCTGCACCGGATCGGCCTCACGCCGTCGCCGGCCGGGGACCTCGCGTACACGATGTATCCGTGGGTGGTGAGCGGGAGCCGGCTGCATGACGCCGGGTGGCGGCCGGGGTGGACGAACGAGGAGGTGCTGGCCGAGCTGCTGGCGGAGGTGGCCGGGCGGCACACGGTGGTGGGGCGGCGGCTGGGGCGCAAGGACGCGACGGCCGCGGGGGCCGCGGGGGCGACGGTGGCGTTGCTGGGGGCGGCGGCTGTGGTGCGGCGGGCGCGGAAGGCTCGGCGGCGGATCTGAGGGCGTGGGGTTTCTCGCCCCCGCCGCCCCTGCCCGTCCCGTCCTTCAGGGGGTGGGCCCCCTGCGACCGCCCGTTTCGGGGGCTGCCGCCCCCGGACCCCCGCATCGGCCTCCGGCCTCGTCCTCGAACGCCGGACGGGCTGAAGGGTGGGGGTGCGTGCCGGTGGTCCTCGAACGCTGGGTGGGCTGGACGGTGGGGTGCGGGCGCCCGAGGGGCAGCGGTGCTGTAGGAGTCTCCAAAGCCGTGTGCGGGTGGGACTGGTGTTGGTCGTATTCCGTGTGGTCGTCGGCGTGCGGCACGATGGGGGTATGGCTGCTGTGAGTGATCATCCTGGGGAGCGGGGCGCCGCGGATCCCGTGAAGCTGATCGGGATCAGGGAGAGTGCGCTCTCCGTGGACGAGGTGTTCGCCGCCGTGGGGGACGACGCGGCCGGTGGGATCGCGCTGTTCGTGGGGACGGTGCGGAACCACGACGGGGGCGCCGACGTGGACGCGCTCGGGTATTCGTGCCACCCCAGTGCCGAGGACGAGATGCGGCGGGTCGCCGAGAAGGTCGTCGCCGAGTACCCGGTGCGGGCGCTGGCCGCCGTGCATCGGGTGGGGGACCTGCGGGTGGGTGATCTCGCCGTGGTCGTCGGTGTGTCGTGTCCGCATCGGGGGGACGCCTTCGAAGCTTGTCGAAAGCTGATCGACGACCTCAAGCACGAGGTGCCCATCTGGAAGCACCAGAAGTTCTCGGATGGGACGGAGGAATGGGTGGGGGCCTGCTGACGGGCCCCTGTCCGGCCTCCGCTTGCGTAACCGTACCCCTCGCGTGAGCGTTGTCAGTGCGGGTGATTAATCTGCTGATCAGCCGGTCGCGGACGCTCATGGGGTTGGGAGGTCGGCATGGCGGCGCTCGTCTGGTTGCTGATTCCGCTGGTGGCGGCGGTCGGTGCCGGTGTGTGGGGCAGCTGGGCCAACCGGACCAGGAGGGCGCGCAGCGACGGGCCCGAACTCGACGGGTACGCACGCTTCCGCGAGGCCATGGAGAAGTCCCGCTCCGGCGGCTGAGGGTGGCCGGGACGCGTATGACGGTGGCCCTGACGGTGCGCTGACAGACCCGTCCCGTACTGTCTTCGCATGCCACGCCGCACCGCGACGATGCTCGCCTCCACCCTGATGCTGATCGCACTCCTGTGCGCCGGAGTGCTCATCAACGTGCCGTACTCGGAGATGTCTCCCGGCCCGACCGTGAACACGCTCGGGGACCACGACGGCGAGCCGGTGCTGCAGATCTCCGGTCACAAGACCTACGCGACCTCCGGGCATCTGAACATGACCACGGTGAGGGTCACCAGCGCGGACTACAAGATGAACCTCGTCGAGGCCGTCTACGGGTGGCTCTCGCACGACAACAAGGTCGTGCCGCACGACACGCTCTACCCGGACGGCAAGACGGAGCAGCAGTCCACCCAGGAGAACGCCGAGGAGTTCAGCGAGTCCCAGGAGAGCGCCAAGGTCGCCGCGCTGAAGGAGCTGGGCGTCCCGGTGAAGTCGTGGGTGATCGTCTCCACGGTCCTCAAGGACTCGCCGGCCGAGGGCAGGCTGCACGCCGGTGACGTGATCAAGGCCGTCGACGGTACGGCGGTCAAGCAGCCGGCCGACGTCGCCACGCTGGTGACCAAGCACAAGCCCGGCCAGGACGTGGTCTTCACCGTCGTGCCGGCCAAGGAGCAGGCCGCCGCCGAGAAGGCGAACAAGACGGCCACCAAGACCGAGAACGTCACGGTCACCACGACCACCTCCGACGACAGCGGTACGAAGCGCGCCATCGTCGGGATCTCCGCCGGGACCGACCACACCTTCCCGTTCTCCATCGACATCAAGCTCGCCGACGTCGGCGGACCGAGTGCGGGGCTGATGTTCTCGCTCGGGATCTACGACAAGCTCACCCCGGGCAGCCTCACCGGCGGCAAGTTCGTCGCCGGCACCGGCACGATCGACGACGGCGGCACGGTCGGTCCGATCGGCGGCATCTCGATGAAGACCATCGGCGCACGCAGCAAGGGCGCCCAGTACTTCCTGACCCCGGCCGACAACTGCGCCGAGGCCGCCAAGGACACCCCGAGCGGGCTCACCCTCGTCAAGGTGAAGACCATCGGCGACGCCCTCGGCGCCCTCAAGGACATCCGCAGCGGGGACACCGGTGCCCTGCCGAAGTGCACCGCCAAGGGCTGAGCGGGCAGACAGACAGCCGGACACGCGGCCGGGGGCGCCCTTCCTGACGAGGGGCGCCCCCGGCCGCCGCATGGTGGCGGGCTCAGTCCTCGAAGGTCGCCCTCAGCGCGTCCGCCAGGCCCGGGACCAGGTCGGGACCGGTGAGCACCTCCGTCGGCGAGTCCTTCTCGCGCAGCCGTACCGCCGCGTCGCGGCCGCCGTCGCGCAGCACCGCGACCGTCATCCGGACCTCCTGGCGCTCGGGGTGACCCGCCACCCACTTGGTCAGCTTCGCCTCGCTCAGCCCCTCGGGGACCTGGGACTCGGCGGACGGCGGCAGCATCAGCCGCTCCACCGTGAGCGCGCAGCCGACCACCGCGTCCGGCCAGGCGATGGTGCCGAGGAACTCGTCCAGCGCCTTGTCCGTTGGCACTTCGTCCTGCTCGATCGGGGTGAGACCGGTGGTCGCGGACTCGTCCTCCAGACCGAGCTGGGCGGCGAGGGCCGGTTCCTGGGTGCGCAGTCGCGCGGTGTCGACGAGGGCGAAGAGACGAGCGGGCTGGTCCCAGCCGAGGCCGGAGGCGTACTCGTCGATCTCTAGGACGGCCCGGGTGAGCGGGTTCGCTGCCATGGGAGTGTTGGACATGGTCACAATCCTGCCTCGTTCATGGCCGGAATCGGGAACCGAGTAAGCGGTGAGTAAGTTGCATAGGTGTGGCCCCGCGATCACAGGGGGACACGTCCGGCCCGCGAACAAGTGGGCCTGACGCAACAACAACGGATCAACAGCGAATCAAACAGCGAACTTCGAGGTGCGCACCTTGGCTTTCCAGATGCCGGACCGCGGCGGAGGCCCGACGGGGCCACGGATCAGAGCGACCGGACGTCCGTCACGGCGGGTCAGGACCCTGCTCCTGACACTGGGCGTCCTTGCCGCGCTCGGCATGGCGTTCACCATGTTCGCGGGCTTCTGGACGGACTGGCTCTGGTACCGGTCGGTGCACTACTCCTCGGTGTTCACCACCACCCTGTGGACCAAGATCGGGCTGTTCTCCGTCTTCGGTCTGCTGATGGCGGCCGCGGTGGGCTTCAACATCTGGCTGGCGCACCGGCTGCGTCCCCCGCTGAGCGCCATGTCCATGGAGCAGCAGAGCCTCGACCGTTACCGGATGGGCATCGCGCCGTACAAGAAGTGGCTGCTGCTCGCCGTCACCGCGCTGGTCGGGCTGATCGCCGGCGCCTCCGCGGCCGGGCAGTGGCGCACGTGGCTGATGTGGGTCAACGGCGTGCCCTTCCACCAGAAGGACCCGCAGTTCCACCTCGACGTGTCCTTCTACGCCTTCGACCTGCCCTGGTACCGCTTCCTGCTGGGCTTCGGCTTCGCCACCGCGATCCTCTCCCTGATCGCCGCCGCGCTCACCCACTACCTGTACGGCGGGCTGCGCGTCACCAGCCCGGGCGCGCGCGCCACGGGTGCCGCGACCGGCCACCTCTCCGTGCTGCTCGGCCTCTTCGTCGCCCTCAAGGCGGTCGCCTACTGGCTCGACCGCTACGGACTGGCTGTGAAGTCCAGCGACTTCAAGGCCACCGGCAACTGGACGGGCCTGAGATACGTCGACGCGAACGCCTATCTGCCCGCCAAGACGATCCTGTTCTGCATCGCCGTCATCTGCGCTCTGCTGTTCTTCGCCACCCTGTGGCGGCGCACCTGGCAGCTGCCCGTCATCGGCTTCGGCCTGATGGTCCTCTCGGCGATCCTCATCGGCGGCCTCTACCCGGCGATCGTCCAGAAGTTCCAGGTCCAGCCCAACGAGCAGGCCAAGGAAGCCCCGTACGTCCAGAAGAACCTCAAGGCGACCCGCGAGGCGTACGGCATCGACGACACCAAGGTCACCGAGTACAAGGGCACGAGCACGACCACGGACAAGACCAAGCTCCGGGACGACGTCGACGCCACGGCGAGCATCCGGATCATGGACCCGAACATCGTGTCGCCCACGTTCCAGCAGCTCCAGCAGATGCGGAACTACTACGCGTTCCCGACCAACCTGGACGTGGACCGCTACACCAAGGACGGCAAGGTCCAGGACACCGTCATCGGCCTGCGCGAGCTGAACCTCGCCGGCATCCCGAAGAACAACTGGATCAACGACCACTTCCGCTACACCCACGGCTACGGCGTGGTCGCCGCCAAGGGCACCGAGGCCGACGACCAGGGCCAGCCCGTCTTCACCGAGTCCGACCTGCCGTCCACCGGCGACCTGGGCACGTACCAGCAGCGCGTCTACTACGGCGAGAAGACCAACACGTACTCGATCGTCGGCGGTCCCCAGAAGGAGATCGACTACTCCGACGACAACGGTGAGAAGCTCACCAGCTACGCGGGCAAGAGCGGGGTCAGCCTCTCCAGCCCGATCAACCGAGCCGCGTACGCGGTGGCGTTCAACGAACCGCAGATCCTGTACTCGGGCGCGATCGGCGAGGGCTCGCGGATCCTGTACAACCGCACGCCCAAGGAGCGGGTCGAGGCGGTCGCCCCCTGGCTGACCATCGACGGCGACGCCTATCCGGCGGTGGTGGACCACCGTATCCAGTGGGTCGTCGACGCCTACACGACGACCAACGGCTATCCGTACGCCTCCCGTACGACCCTCGGCGACACGACCGCCGACTCGCTGACCGCGACCAACAACTCCCGTGCGGTGGTCGCCCAGCAGAACCAGGTCAACTACATCCGCAACTCGGTGAAGGCGACCGTCGACGCGTACTCCGGCGAGGTCAAGCTCTACCAGTGGGACACCGAGGACCCGGTGCTGAAGACCTGGATGAAGGCCTTCCCCGGCACGGTGCAGCCCAAGAGCGCCATCTCGCAGGACCTGATGGACCATCTCCGGTACCCGCAGGACCTGTTCAAGGTGCAGCGCGAACTGCTCACCCGCTACCACGTGACGGACGCCCAGACCTTCCTGACCGGCAGCGAGGTGTGGCAGGTGCCCGACGACCCGACCAACAAGTCGGGTGACGCGGTGCCGCCGTACTACCTGAGCATGAAGATGCCGGACCAGAGCGCGCAGACGTTCTCGCTGTCGACGACGTTCACACCGAACGGCCGGGACAACCTCAGCGCGTTCATGTCGGTCGACTCCGAGGCCGGTTCCAAGGACTACGGCAAGATCAGAATCCTGAAACTGCCGACCAGCACCACCGTCGACGGACCCAAACAGGTCCAGAGCAAGTTCAACTCCGAACAGGAGATCGCGGCCGCGATCAAACTGCTCAAGGGCGGCGACTCCGAGGTCGAGTACGGCAATCTGCTGACCGTGCCACTGGACGGCGGCCTGCTGTACGCGGAGCCGGTCTACGTCCGCGGTGCCGGGGTCAAGTACCCCCTGCTGCGCAAGGTGTTGGTCACCTACGAGGGCAGGACCGTCTTCGAGAACACCCTCGACGAAGCGCTCGACAAGGTCTTCGGCACCGACGGTTCCGATACGGGCTCCTCGGACACCGGGACGACCTCGCCACCGACGTCGTCCGGCAACCCCACCGTCCAAGCCGCGCTGGACGACGCCCAGAAGGCCTTCACGGCCGGCCAGGAGGCCCTGAAGAAGGGCGACTGGACGGCGTACGGCAAGGCGCAGGAAGAGCTGCAGGACGCGCTGAAGCGCGCCGAGGAGGCGCAGTCGAAGGCCGGCAGCAGCAGCGGCGCGACGCCGAGCGGCAGCCCGAGCCCGAACGCGACAGCGAGCCCGGGCTCCGGCAGCAGTCCGAGTCCCAGCGGGAGTGCCGGCCCGAGCGGATGATCCCGGGCGCGTGACCGGGTGACCGGGAGCTGGTGATCAAGCCCCCCCGCGCCGTGATACGGTTTCACCACAACGGCGCGGGGTGGAGCAGCTCGGTAGCTCGCTGGGCTCATAACCCAGAGGTCGCAGGTTCAAATCCTGTCCCCGCTACTGAAGTCGAAGGCCCGGATCCTCTTGGGATCCGGGCCTTCGCGCGTGCGCGTGGCCGACCGGCGGACCGCCCGCGGTGTCCGGACGACCGGCGCCCGGTGTCCGGACGACCGGCGCCCGGTGTCCGGACGGGCGGCGAACGCATGTACCGGTGGACCGGGTCGCCGTGCCGCTGTGGGGAGTTGGGGGAGATGTGTTTGACTTGTCGTTCTGTGGGCATGTCGACAAAACGCTGAAGTGACCTCACGGTCTGCGGTATACGTGGTGTACCCAGGTTGCAGGTGGTGCGACGATGGACGTTATGGGGGACAAGGCAACTCTGTTCGGGACAGGGCGTTTTGTGCAGCCTTCGGGCGAGGAGCCGACCCGCGACGAGGCCGCCGAGGCCGCCGAGGAGGCACGTCACCGGCTCCAGGCCGAGACCGGTGACGTCGAGTCGATGAGTGTGCTCGGCGCCATGCTGCTGCGCCGTGGCGACCTCGACGGGGCCGAGTCGCTGCTGCGCGCGGCCACCGGCGCCGGTGACCGGGCCGCCGCCAACAACCTCGGTGTCCTGCTCCATCAGCGCGGCTACCCCGAGGAGGCCGCCGGCTGGTGGCGGATCGCCGCCGTCGCGGGATCCGCGGCCGCCGCCCACGCGCTCGGCCGCCACCACCGTGAACGCGGCGACGAACCCGCCGCCGAGTACTGGCTGCGCCAGTCCGCCGAGCAGGGGCACGCGCTCGGCGCCTACGCGCTGGCCGACCTGCTGGAGCACCGGGGGGACACCGCCGCCGGACCGTGGATGCGGGCCGCCGCCGAGCGGGGGCACCGGGAGGCGGCCTACCGGCTGGCGCGCGCGCTCGACCGCAGGGCGGCCGCAGGCGAGGACGGGACCGGGGCGGACAGCGGGGCCGGCGCGGAGGACGCGGCCGAGACCGCGGAGACCGCCGAGGCCGAGCAGTGGTACCGGCAGGCCGCCGCCCGCGGCCACCGGCGGGCCGCGCTGCACCTCGGTGCGATCCTGGAGCGGCGCGGCGAGCTCAAGGAGGCCGGGCGCTGGTACCTGACCTCCGCCAAGGACGGCGAGGCCCGGGCCGCCTGCGCGCTCGGCTTCCTGCTGCGCGACGCCGGGGACACCGAGTCCGCCGCCGTGTGGTGGCTGCGGGCCGCCCAGGACGGCGACGGCAACGCGGCGAACGCGCTCGGCGCACTGCACGCCGAGCGCGGCGAGACGCAGACCGCCGAGCGCTGGTACCGGGCGGCGATGGACGCCGGCGACGACAACGGGGCCTACAACCTCGCGCTGCTCTGCGCCGAGCAGGGCCGAACCGCGCAGGCCGAGCAGTGGTACCGGCGGGCCGCGTACGCCGGGCACCGAGAGGCCGCGAACGCGCTCGCCGTCCTGCTGCTCCAGGTCGGCGACACGAGCGGCGCCGAGCCGTGGTTCTCCAAGGCCGCGGAGGCGGGGAGCGTGGACGCCGCGTTCAATCTCGGGATCCTCTACGCCGGGCGCGGCGAGGACCGGGTCGCGCTGCACTGCTACGAGCGGGCGGCCGCCGCGGGGCACACGGAGGCCGCCCTCCAGGTCGGCATCGCCCGGCTCCGGGAGGGCGACGAGGCCGCGGCGGAGCGCCATCTGCGGTGCGCGGCGGGTGGCGGCAGCGCCGAGGCCGCCTACCGGCTCGCCGCGGTCCTCGACGCACGCCGGCCGGCGGTGTCCGAGCACGAGCTCGGGGAGTCGTCCCTGAACGTGAAGACCGAGTGCGAGGAGTGGTACGAGCGGGCCGCCACGCAGGGGCACCGGCGGGCCCAGGTGCGGGTCGGGATGCTGGCCGCCGCGCGCGGGGACGTGGTGGAGGCGGCGCGCTGGTACCGGACGGCGGCCGAGGCGGGCTCGCGCAACGGCGCGTTCAACCTCGGGCTGCTGCTGGCCCGGGAGGGCAGCGAGCCGGAGGCGGCCGTGTGGTGGGAGCGGGCCGCCGACGCCGGGCACGGGCGGGCGGCGTTGCGGCTCGCCCTGGTCTACGCGCGTCGTGGCGAGCTCGCGGTGGGACAGCAGTGGGCCGACCGGGCGGTGGCGCTGGGGCCGGCCGAGGTGACCGAGCGGGCCGGGCGGCTCCGCGACGCCCTGCGGGAGGAACTGTCGGCCTAGGCCGGGATTCCCGCAGGTCAGGTGGGGTCACCGAGATGGATTTGCTTCTGTCCGTGTCCCTCACGTAGTGTTCTGTTCATCGACGCGGGGTGGAGCAGCTCGGTAGCTCGCTGGGCTCATAACCCAGAGGTCGCAGGTTCAAATCCTGTCCCCGCTACTGAAGGCCGAGGGCCGGAATCCGGAAACGGGTTCCGGCCCTCGGTGTTTGCCGGGCCGACGCCTGCCAGGCCGATGCCTGCCGGGCCGAAGGACGACGAAGGCCCCGGCGCTCCTCATGGGAGCCGGGGC
The DNA here is from genome assembly GCF_040702065.1 of Streptomyces sp. NPDC086777. NCBI lineage: Bacteria > Bacillati > Actinomycetota > Actinomycetes > Kitasatosporales > Streptomycetaceae > Streptomyces > Streptomyces sp. NPDC086777. Next base: position 311,959 of record NZ_JBFBJI010000006.1, read on the forward strand.
CTTCGGGGACGTTCCTGGGTCAGGCGGCCGCCGCGCACTCCGGGCACAGGCCGCGGTACGTCACCTCGACGTCGGAGACCGTGAAGCCGAACCGCTCCGAGGCGGGGAGGTCGGCCATCGGGTCGCCGGTCGGGTGGACGTCGCGGATCGAGCCGCAGCGGGCGCAGACCAGGTGGTGGTGCGGCCGGTGCGCGTTCGGGTCGTACCGCTTGGCGCGCTTGTCCGTCGAGACCTCGACGACCTCGCCGAGCGAGACCAGCTCACCCAGCGTGTTGTAGACGGTCGCCCGGGAGATCTCGGGGAGTTTGACCACGGCCCTGGCGTGGACCTCGTCGGCCGTCAGATGGACGTGCTCGCCGTCGAGTACCTCGGCCACGACGCGACGCTGCGCGGTCATCCGCCATCCGCGTCCACGCAGCCGTTCCAGAAGGTCACTCATGGCATTCAGCCTAACAGCCGGGCCTTCCTTTTCCGAACAGGTGTGACTTTGGAACCTTACTCGACTTGGACCTAGTCCAATGCGGGATCAAGTTCAGGTCCGGCGGGGCGGCAGGGGGGGCGGCACCCGTGCGGGCGTCGCCCGTGGGGTGCCGCCCTGGTCATGCGGAGACGGGGTGCCGGGCCGGTGCCCAGCAGCGGATGATGTCGCGAACCGAGACGATGCCGGCCGGTTCGCCGCCGTCCAGGACGATCAGGTGGCGGAAGCCGCCGTGGGCCATCGCCCGGGCCGCCTCCTCCAGCGTCCAGGTCGGGGTGGCGAACACGACGTCGTTGGTGGTGTGGTCGTGGATGGGCTCCGTGTCCGGGTTCTGGCCGAGGCCCACGGAGTTGAGGATGTCGCGTTCGGTGAGGATCCCGATACCGCCGGCGTCCGGGTCGTGGACGATCGCCGCGCCCACGCGGCGCGCGGACATCAGGGCGGCTGCCTGGCGGAGGGTGTGGGCGGGGCCGACGGTGAGAACCACGGTGCTCATGGCGTCACGGACGAGCATGGAAGGTGCCACCTCCTGGGGGAAATCGCGTGATAGTTCAGCGATTCACAAATGCACAAGTGAGGGTTCTCTCAGGGTGGCAGGTAAAGCACGGGTCAACAAGGGGGTGCGTGCAGCCAATTGAGGGCGCACGCGCTCATATGTGATGTGAGCAGTGAGCCCGATCGGGCCTGTTGTGCCTCAGAAGGCCGTTTCAGTAACGCTGGGTGAGGTACGACAGCAGCTCGTCGTGGAGCAGGCCGTTGGACGCGGCCGCGTTGCCGCTGTGCGGACCGGGCCGGCCGTCGAGGCCGGTGAAGGCGCCGCCGGCCTCCATCACCACGATCGCGTTGGCCGCCATGTCCCACAGGGACAGCTCCGGTTCGGCGCAGATGTCCAAGGACCCCTCGGCGACCATCATGTACGGCCAGAAGTCGCCGTACGCGCGCGTGCGCCACACCTCGCGGGTGAGGTCCAGGAAGCCGTTCAGCTGCCCGCGCTCCTCCCAGCCGCCGAGCGAGGAGTACGCGAAGGAGGCGTCGGCCAGCTTCGAGACCTTGGAGACGTGCAGGCGGGTCGCCTTGGACAGGCTGCGGCCGGTGAAGGCGCCGTGGCCCTTCGCGGCCCACCAGCGGCGGCCGAGCGCGGGGGCGGAGACCAGGCCGACGACGGGCTGGTAGCCGCCCTCGGCCGCCTCCGTCAGGGAGATCAGGGTCGCCCATACCGGGACGCCCCGCACGTAGTTCTTCGTGCCGTCGATCGGGTCGATCACCCAGCGGCGCGGGCCGGTGCCCTCGATGCCGTACTCCTCGCCGAGGATCGCGTCCCGCGGGCGGGCGCGCTGCAACTGGCTGCGGATCAGTTCCTCGGCGGCCTTGTCCGCCTCGCTCACCGGGGTCATGTCCGGCTTGGTCTCGACCTTGAGGTCGAGCGCCTTGAAGCGTTCCATGGTCACGGCGTCGGCCGCGTCCGCGAGTACGTGGGCCAGGCGCAGGTCATCGAGGTAGTCCGGCATGTGACGAACGGTATCTGCCGGGGTGGGCGCGGGGCTACCAGGGGAGGCCCGGTGATGCCGGCAAGTGATCGGGTGGTGACCTCCGTTGGGCTCCGGTACGCGTGCGGCGCGCCCGCGCGTGTTGGCCGAAGGGCGCCCCTCGATGCCTTCGCGAACCCTTGACAGTCGATTCGTGCGCGTCAAATCTGGGCGCAGAGTCGCTCGCCCCAGGGAGGCGATGATGCCTGCAGCCCGGGAATCCCTTCTGGACGCCGCGTACGCGGCGCTCGCGCGCCGGCCGTGGGCTGCCGTGCGGATGGTCGACGTGGCGGCGGCGGCCGGGGTCTCCCGACAGACGCTGTACAACGAGTTCGGCAGCAAGGAAGGTCTGGCGCGGGCGCTGGTGCGCAGGGAGGCCGACGGGTATCTCGCCGGGGTGGAGCGGGCGTTGGTGAGCCATGCCGAGGCGCGCGAGCGCCTGACGGCGACGGCCGAGTGGATGGCGGTGGCGGCTCGGGAGAACGTGCTGGTGCGGGCGATGCTCACGGGGTGCTGGAGCGAGCGGTTGCCGTCACCGACGCTGTCCGCGGTGCCGTCGTCGTCGGCGGTGCCGGCGCAGCGGAGGGCGGACGGGCCGCTGCCCTCTCCCGGGGACTTCGTGCAGATCGTGCGCGACCGGGCGGTGGCGGTGCTCTCCGGTGCGGGGGCCGGGAAGGGGAACGGCGAGCTGTCCCGGTCGTGCGAGCTGGTGGTGCGGCTGGCGCTGTCGTGTGTCGCGGCGCCGCCGGGGGAGGGCGGGGTGGCGGAGCTGGTGCGCGGGGCGCTTCACCGGCAGCCGGTGTGATCGAGGGGTGGTTGCGGGTCGGCTGCGGGTGCGTGGGGGCTGCTCGCGCGGCGGAGCCGCATATTGGATGCAGCCCCGCGCCCCTTCAGGGTGGCCGTTCCGCCTTCGGCTGTGATCAGGCCCCCTGCTCGACGCCTCTCAGTGAGCCGAGCCCGAGAGCTGGAGGCCGATCACGCCCGCGATCACCAGGCTGATGGAGACGATCTTCAGGGTGGAGACGAGGTCGCCGAGGAAGACCATGCCGTAGATGGCGGTGCCCGCGGCGCCGATGCCGGTCCAGACCGCGTAGGCCGGGCCCACGTCCAGCTTCCTCAGGGACAGGGTCAGGAGGCCGAAGCTGCCCAGGGCGAAGGAGGCGAAGGCTATCGTCGGCCATAGTCGGGTGAAGCCGTGGGAGAGCTTGAGGCACACGGCGAAGCCGGTCTCCAGGATCCCGGCCACGATCACCAGCAGCCACGCCATGTGCTGTCCTCCCGTATGTCCAGCTCGGTGCGATTATGCACTTACCGAACTCCGGCCCTGACAAACACCCCGGTGGTCAGTCGCCTTCCGTGCGGTCCCGGGCCGCCAGCAGCCGCCGCAGCGAGTAGAGGCGGGCCGGGTCCGCGTGGCCCTCGGCGACCCACTCGTCCAGCGCGCACTCCGGCTCGTCGTGGCTGCACGCGCGCGGGCAGTTCACGGTCCCGGGCTCCAGGTCGGGGAAGGCCTGGATCACCCGGGAGGGGTCGACGTGGGCCAGGCCGAAGGAGCGGACGCCCGGGGTGTCGATGACCCAGCCCTCGTCGCCGGAGAGCGGGAGGGCCAGGGCCGAGGTCGTGGTGTGGCGGCCGCGGCCGGTCACCGCGTTGACGTGACCGGTCGTGCGACGGCGGTCCTCCGGGACCAGCGCGTTCACCAGCGTGGTCTTGCCGACGCCCGAGTGGCCGACGAACGCCGTGATCTTGCCGTCGAGAAGGTCCTGGACCCGGCGGGCGGCTTCCCCCGCCGCCAGCTCCTCGCGGCTCGTGACCACGTAGGGGATCTCCAGGTCGCCGTACAGCTCCAGGAGCTTGTCCGGCGGGGCCAGGTCCGACTTGGTCATGACCAGCAGGGGGGTGAGACCGCCGTCGAAGGCCGCCACCAGACAGCGGTCGATCAGGCGCGGGCGGGGCTCGGGGTCGGCCAGGGCGGTGACGATCGCCAGCTGGTCGGCGTTGGCGACGACCACCCGCTCGAACGGGTCGTCGTCGTCGGCGGTGCGCCGCAGCACGGACGAGCGGTCCTCGATGCGCACGATCCGGGCGAGGGTGTCCTTCTTTCCGGACAGGTCGCCGACCAGGGCCACCCGGTCCCCGACCACCGCGGCCTTGCGGCCCAGCTCACGGGCCTTCATCGCGAGGACCGTGCGGTCCTCGACCAGACAGGTCAGCCGGCCCCGGTCGACGGTGAGGACCATCCCCTCGGCCGCGTCCTCGTGCTTGGGCCGGATGTTGGTCCGCGGCCGGTTGCCCTTGCGGTTGGGGCGGGCACGGATGTCGTCCTCGTCGGTGTGCTTGCCGTAGCGGCGCATGTCGTACGCCCCTAGGCCCCGTCGCTCCCGAGCATCCCGGTCCACAGGTCGGGGAAGTCCGGCAGGGTCTTCGCCGTCGTCGCCACGTTCTCGATCTGTACGTCGGCCACGGCCAGGCCGATGATCGCACCGGCCGTCGCCATGCGGTGGTCGTCGTACGTGTGGAAGACGCCGCCGTGCAGCCGGCGCGGGCGGATGCGCAGGCCGTCGGCGGTCTCGGTGACGTCGCCGCCGAGCTCGTTGATCTCCTTGGTGAGCGCGGCCAGCCGGTCCGTCTCGTGCAGCCGCAGATGGGCGACCCCGCGCAGGGTGGAGGGGGTGTCCGCGAGGGCGGCGACCGCCGCGATGCCGGGGGTCAGCTCACCGACGTCACCCAGGTCGACGTCGATGCCGTGGATCCGGCCCGAACCGGTGAACTCCAGGCCGTACTCGGTCAGTTCGCAGGAACCGCCCATCTCGGTGAAGATCTCGCGCAGCCGGTCGCCCGGCTGGGTGGTCCGGGACGGCCAGTCCGGGACCAGGACCCGGCCGCCCGTCACCAGGGCCGCGGCGAGGAAGGGCTGGGCGTTCGACAGGTCCGGCTCGACGGTCAGGTCGCGGCCCAGCAGGGCGCCTGGCGTGACCCGCCAGACGTTCGGCTCGCCGCCCGACTCGGGGGTGTCCACCTGGGCGCCGACCGCGCGCAGCATGTCGACGGTCATCCGGATGTGCGGGAGGGAGGGGAGGCTCCGGCCGGTGTGGCGGACCTCCACGCCCTGGTTGAAGCGCGGGCCGGAGAGCAGCAGGGCCGACACGAACTGGGAGGAGGCCGAGGCGTCGATGGAGACCGCGCCGCCGTCCAGGGCGCCGCTGCCGTGGACGGTGAGCGGGAGCGCGCCGCGGCCGCCGTCATCGATCCGGGCGCCGAGGACGCGCAGGGCGTCGATCACGCCGTGCAGGGGGCGCTCGTACGAACGGGGGTCGCCGTCGAAGCGGATGTCGCCCGCGGCGAGGGTGGCGACGGGGGGCAGGAAGCGCATCACCGTGCCGGCGTTGCCGACGTCGACGGTGGCGGGGCCGCGGAGCCCCGCGGGGAGCACCCGCCAGGCCTCGCCCGAGCCGTCGGGACCGACGCCCTCGTCGATGCCGACGCCCATCGCGCGCAGGGCGTCGGCCATCAGCAGGGTGTCGCGGGAGCGGAGGGGGCGGCGCAGCCAGCCGGGTTCGGAGGCGAGGGCGGCGAGCACGAGGGCGCGGTTGGTGACCGACTTGGACCCGGGCACGTGAACCGTCGCGTCGACGGCCCCCCGCGCGTGGGGGGCGGGCCAGAGGGCGGTTGGTGCGGTGGGGTTTGCGGCCATGGGGTCACTTTAGTGGCAGGGGGAGATATGAGCCGGTGGGCGGGCGGCGCCGCTCCGCGGGGAGACCGGTGGCCGGCGGCGCTGCTGGGGAGGGGCCGGTGGTCGGGTGCGGCGCTGCTGGGGAGGGGCCGGTGGTCGGGTGCGGCGCCGAGGGCGCTGGTCGCGCAGTTCCTCCCCGGCCCTCGGCTGGGGTCCCCGGCGCACCTCTGGGGCGCTCGTGCCGGTGTCGCTCGTGATGTGCGGGTCACATGCCGAGCAGCCAGCGGCCGCCGCCGATCAGCGAGCACAGTGACACCGTGTGGAACAGGAACAGCCATACCGCCGCCGGGAGATGGGTCAGCCTCGACAGCTGGTCCGCGTCCGAGTCGCCCGCGCCGCCGCGGGAGCGCTTCGCCTGCAGTTCGAAGGCCGGACGCACGCCGCCCAGCAGCAGGAACCAGACCACCGCGTACGCGAACGCCGCCTGCACCTGCGGTCCGGCCAGCCAGGACACCAGCAGGAAGGTGCCGCCGGTCAGGAAGACCGTCAGGACGCCGTACGCGTTGCGGATCATCACCAGCATCACGATCAGCAGGGCCGTGGCGAGCCAGAGCAGCAGGGTGATGCGGCCGGCGCCGAGGAGGGCCGCGCCGCCGAGGCCGAGCAGCGGGGGAGCGGTGTAGCCGGCCGCGGCCGTGAGGATCATGCCGATGCCGTGCGGCTTGCCCCGGCTGAGGGTGAGGCCGCTGGTGTCGGAGTGCAGCCGGATGCCGGTCAGCCGGCGGCCGGTGAGCAGGGCGGTCAGGCCGTGGCCGCCCTCGTGGGCGATCGTGATGGCGTTGCGGGATATCCGCCACAGGTTGTGCGGGACGACCACGGCGACCGCGGCGGCCAGGGTCGCGAGCACCACCCACAGATCGGGATCGGACTGGGTACCCGTCAGACGGTCCCAGAGGTCGGGCAGCGCGAGGGCGGCGGTGCTCTCCATGGTCTGGTGGTTACTCCCTACGGGCATGTGGAGTCTGGCAGTGTTGCACGTATGTGCGGACGGTATGCATCCAGTCGTGGGCCCGAGGATCTCGCAGGAATCTTTGAAGTCGAGAAGTGGGAGCCCGAGGAGACCCTGGAGCCCGACTACAACGTGGCTCCGACCAAGGAGGTCTACGCCGTCCTCGACCGTCCGGTGAAAGACGCCGACGACACCCGTCCGGTTCGCCAGCTGCGCAAGCTCAAGTGGGGGCTCGTGCCGTCCTGGGCCAAGACGCCCGAGGGCGGTGCCCGGATGATCAACGCGCGGGCCGAGACCGTGCACGAGAAGCCGTCGTACCGCCGTGCCTTCGCCACCCGCCGGTGCATCCTGCCCGCCGACGGCTACTACGAGTGGGTCACCGCCCCGCAGGAGCGGGAGCTGGAGGTCGAGGGGAGGAAGAAGCGGCCGCGCAAGCAGCCGTACTTCGTGCTCCCCGCCGACGGCTCGGTGTTCGCGATGGCCGGGCTGTACGAGTTCTGGCGGGACCGGACGCTGCCCGACGAGCACCCGCTGGCCTGGTGGGTGACGTGTTCGGTGATCACCACGGAGGCGGAGACCTCGCCGCTGGCCGTGGCGCCCGCCGAGGGACCGCGGTCGCTGCACGACATCCACCCCCGGATGCCGCTGATGCTGACCCCGGACCGCTGGGACGCCTGGCTCGACCCGGCCCGCACGGACGTCGAGGACCTGCGCTCGCTGCTCGCCCCGCCGCCGGCGGGCCTGATGCGGGCCTACCCGGTCTCCACGGCGGTCAGCAACGTCCGCAACAACAGCCCGGAGCTGCTGAAGGAGCTGGAGGGGCCCGAGGAGGGCACACTCTTCTAGCCTTCTCGTGTGACCACAGTGAAGATCGTCGGTACCGAGGCGGGGGACGCCCGCATCACCTGGCACGAGGCGGAGCGGGCGCGGCTGGTGCTCGCCGTGGGCCACGGGGCGGGCGGGGGCATCGAGGCGCGGGACCTCCAGGCGATCGCCGCGGTCCTGCCCGGGCACGGCGTGACCGTGGCGCTCGTCGAGCAGCCCTGGCGGGTCGCCGGGAAGAAGCTCGCGCCCGCGCCGAGGACGCTCGACGCCGGCTGGCGGGGGCTGTGGCCCGCGCTCGCCGCGCCGGGCCTGCCGGTGGTGTCGGGCGGGCGCAGCGCCGGGGCCCGGGTCGCCTGCCGTACGGCGACCGGCCTGGGGGCGGTCGCCGTCCTGGCGCTGAGCTTTCCGCTGCACCCGCCGGGCAAGCCGGAGAAGTCCCGGGCCGCGGAACTGCTCGGGGCCGGGGTGCCCACCCTCGTCGTGCAGGGCGGGAACGACCCGTTCGGGAAGCCGGCCGAGTTCCCGGAGGGGGCGTACCGACTCGTCGAGGTGCCGTACGGGGACCATGGGTTCGCGGTGCCCAAAAGAGCGGAGACCGGGCCGGAACAGGCAGTGACCATCATCACGGACGCGGTCGTCGCATGGACCGCGTCGCTCGGGTGACGCCCGGGAATGTTGCGCGGCGGACCACTGTTGAGGCGAACAGAAGTGCTGGGGCACCAGCGCCGAGGCCGAACGAGAGGAAGTCCGCCGCATGGGTTCGACCATCTGCCCGAGCCGTAGCAGCAGCGCTGACCTGGACTGGACGGTGCTGCACGCGGCCAAGACCGCTCCTATTCGAGCGGCGGCAGGCACGGGTCGTGTTCTATCCTCCGAGACGAGTGGGATCGGTTTTGGTCCTGCCCGGGATCTTGAGGAGGTGGGTCCGGTCACCGGTACCGACGCAGGGACCGACAACGGCCAGGCGGAGCTGCCCGAGGGCCAGGGCGTCAGCGCGGAGTCGACCTCGGAGCGCACCGCGCGCTTCGAGCGGGACGCGCTCGAATTCCTCGACCAGATGTACTCGGCGGCGCTGCGCATGACCCGCAACCCGGCGGACGCCGAGGACCTGGTGCAGGAGACCTACGCCAAGGCGTATGCGTCCTTCCACCAGTTCCGTGAGGGCACCAACCTCAAGGCCTGGCTGTACCGCATTCTCACCAACACCTTCATCAACTCGTACCGCAAGAAGCAGCGCGAACCCCAGCGCTCCGCGGCCGAGGAGATCGAGGACTGGCAGCTCGCCCGTGCCGAGTCGCACATGTCGACGGGTCTGCGCTCCGCCGAGTCGCAGGCGCTCGACCACCTGCCGGACTCGGACGTGAAGGAAGCGCTGCAGGCGATCCCCGAGGAATTCCGCATCGCCGTCTACCTCGCCGACGTAGAGGGCTTTGCGTACAAGGAGATCGCGGACATCATGGGGACACCCATCGGTACGGTGATGTCCCGGCTGCACCGGGGCCGCCGCCAGCTGCGCGGCATGCTGGAGGACTACGCGCGTGAGCGCGGGCTCGTCCCGGCCGGCGCCGGAGAGTCGGACGAAGCGAAAGGCTCGGGCTCATGAGCTGCGGAGAGCCGCACGAGACGGACTGCAGTGAGGTACTCGATCATCTCTACGAGTTCCTCGACAGTGAGGTGCCGGACGTCGATCGCGTCAAGTTCAAGCAGCACTTCGACGAGTGCTCCCCCTGCCTGGAGAAGTACGGGCTGGAGGAGGCCGTGAAGAAGCTGGTCAAGCGGTGCTGCGGGCATGACGACGTGCCCACCGACCTGCGGGCCAAGGTGCTCGGGCGGCTGGACCTGATCCGCTCGGGACAGGCCGTCCCGGAACACGACGTCACGGCCGTCCGGACCGCCGAGCCCGCACCGGTCACGCCGGAGAGCTGACCGCCGCCGACGGCGCAGCGTCGCCCGCAGGCGGCGCGGAGCGGTTCCCGCCCCGGTGTCCCATCACCCGAACGTGCTAATCCTCCGGTCATAAGCCCCCGGACCCGCCGGCTCCCGCCCTAGGCTCCGGAGCCTGGACGGGCATGGTCGGGGGAGGGGCGAGATGGAGGCGGTCCCGGTACGGGTGCGCGCGTACATGACCTGCGTCACCCTCGCCGCGCTGCTCTGTCTGCTGCCACTGCCCGATCTGCGTACGCCCTGGTGGGCCGTCGCCCTCCTCGCCGCGCTCTACGCGGCCTGCGAGCACACCGTGCGGCGCCGCCTCGGCGGCACCTTCTACCCGGTCCTGCTCGCCGGTGCCTTCCTGCTGCCACCGTCGGCCGCCGCGCTCGTACCGCTGCCGGGTGCGCTGCTCTCCCGTGCCGACCAACGGCCGCAGGCGCTGCGCCGGACCTGGCGGGCCGCCGAGGCGGCGCTCGCCGTGTGGAGCGCCGGGCGCGTGCACTGGGCGCTGGGCGGCCGGGACTCGGTGGTGGGCTGCGACTTCCCGTACGCCCTGCTGCCCTGCGCCGCGGCCGTGCTGGTCTTCTGCGCCGTTCTCGCGTTGCTGGACGGCGGGATCCTCGCGGTCGCCGAGCGCGTCCCGGTCCGCCGGGCCTGGCGCGGTCTGTTCTCCCGCTCGCTGGCCCCGGTCGGGGTGCACGGACTGGCCGGGCTGATGATGGCCGTGCTCTGGCGCAGTCCCTACGGTCCCGTCGCCGCGCTGCTCGTCCTGCTGCCGATGTGCGTCTCCTGGTGGGTGTTCGCCCAGTACCACCGGGAGCGCGCCGCCCACCAGGCCACCATCCGCGCACTGGTCCAGGCCGTCGACATCAAGGACGGGTACACCCGCGGGCACAGCGAGCGGGTCGGGCAGGCCTCCGTGATGATCGCGCGCGAACTGGGCATGGCCGACGACCGGGTGGAGGTGCTCCGCTTCGCCGGCATCCTCCACGACGTGGGGAAGCTGGGCGTCCCCACCCGGCTGCTCCGCAAGAACGGGCCGCTCACCCCGGAGGAACGGCGCATCATCGAACTGCATCCCGAGTACGGCCACGAGATGGTGCGCGGGATCTCCTTCCTCGGCGAGGCCCGCGCGGCGATCCTCCACCACCACGAGCGCATCGACGGCAGCGGCTACCCCTACGGACTCGCGGGCGGCCAGATCCCGGAGTCCGCCCGCGTGGTGGCCGTCGCCGACGCCTTCGACGCGATGACGTCCACGCGCACCTACAGCAGGGCCCGGCCGGTGGCGGCCGCCGTGGCGGAGTTACGCCGGTGCGCGGGACGACACTTCGACGCGGGGATCGTCGACGCCCTGGCGCGAGCGCTGGCCAGAAACGGCTGGCACCCGGCGGTCACCGCCGACGCACCGCCACCGGACCCGGCGGACCCGTCCGGCCCGGCCCGCTCCGGTCCGCCGAGCGGTGACCGTGCGGGCGCCGGGCGAGGTGCCCCGTGACGTCCGGGGCCCCGGCGTTCGCCCCGGGACCGGCGGCCGGCGGCGCCGTCCCTGGCCGCGGTCCCGCCGGGCCGGCCGCGGCCCTGCGCGCAAGCCGCCCCGCCGCGCTCGGGGGCATCCGGCTCGCCGCCCTGCTCCTCGCCCTCGGCTGTCTCGCCGGCACCCTCTGGGAAGGGCTCGACGACCGTGGCATCGCCCTCGCCTTCGGCCTTCTCGTCGGCATCGGCGAGTGGGCCCGCTGGACCGGCGCCGAGGTACGGGAGGCCGCCCCGCTCGGCGCCGCCGGCGGGCTCGCCTACGCTCTGCTCGGCGGCGATGCCGGGGCCGCCACGCACGACGGCGCCTGCCAGGTCGTCACCGTCGTCTGCGTGGCCTCGCTGCTCGGCAACGTCCCGCACATAGCCGACGGGCGACGCCCCACCCTCGACCACCTCACGCGCCGCGTCCTCACCGTCGGCTTCACCGCCGTCTGCTTCCAACCCCTCTACAGCAGGGGCGCGTTGGAGCACCTGGCCGGACCGGCGTACGCCCTGCTGCTCGTCGCGCTCCTCGTGCTCACCGCGCTGTGCGACACCGTGCTCGCCGCCGCGCAGGCCCACGCACGCACGGGATGGCCGTTCGGGCCGCTGCTGCGCGACGAGCTGCGAGGGCTGCTCGGCATCGGGTCCGCCGTCTGCGCGACCGGGGCGGTGATGGCGCTGGCCGTCGCCGTCGTCGGACTGTGGGCGCTGCCCGTGTTCTGCCTGCCCCTCCTCCTCACCCAGCTCTCGCTGCGCCGGTACGCGGCGGTCCGGGCCACCTACCGGCAGACCATCGCCTCCCTTGCCCGCGCCACCGAGATTGCCGGGTACACCCCGGCCGGGCACGCCCGCCGGGTCGCCACGCTGAGCCAGGCCGTCGGGCGGGACCTCGGGCTGTCCGGAGCGGAGCTCACCGTCCTCGAGTACGCGGCGCTCATGCACGACATCGGCCAGCTCAGCCTCGTCGACCCGGTGCCCGCCGGGGCCACCGCGGGGCTGCCGGCGGCCGAGCAGCGGCGGATAGCCCTGCTCGGCGGGGCCGTCGTACGGCAGACCGGGGTGGCCGCGGCGGTCGCGGTGGTCGTCGAGCGGCAGGCCGACCCGTACCGGGAGCAGCCGGTCGCCGCGCGGATCGTGCGGGCCGTCAACGCGTACGAGGAGAAGGCCCGGGACTCCGGGCCCGGTGGCCCGCTGACGGCACTGGAGGAGTTACGGCTGGCGACCGCCGGGGACTACGCTCCGGAGGTTGTGGAGTCCCTGGCCCGCGTGCTCTCCAGAGACTGTCTGACCTTGCGCGCGGCTGGGTAACCCATGGGTAATGAGCGGCCCTCCCGTCGTACGTGGTTGGATGCGAGGGAGAGGGTGATGTCCGGGGGCACAAGCCAGCCCACTGTGCGGAACTGGAACTGGCAGGCGGGAATCGTGAGGATCTTCGGCAAGGGACGGCACCGGCCCTCCGCCTCCTGGCGGCAGGCCACCGACCGCGCGTTCACGCTGATCGGCGACGGCCGGTACGAGGACGCGGGCGAGCTGCTGACACGCGCCGCCGACCTGGAACCCTGGCTGTCGGAGTCCTGGTTCAACCTCGCCCTGCTGCACAAGTTCCGGCACGACTGGGAGCAGGCGCGGGCGGCCGGACTGCGGGCGGTGGCCCTCCTGGACCGCGAGACCGGGGCGCCCGACTGGTGGAACGTGGGCATCGCCGCGACCGCGCTGCAGGACTGGCCGCTGGCGCGGCGGGCCTGGCAGGCGTACGGGCTGCGGGTGCCCGGGGGCAGCTCCCGGCCGAAGGGCGGGGGAGGCGCCGGGGCCTCCGGTGAGCCGGACGGCATGGACCTGGGCAGTGCCGCCGTGCGGCTGTCCCCGGAGGGGGAGGCCGAGGTGGTGTGGGGGCGGCGGCTGGACCCCGCGCGTATCGAGGTGCAGTCCATTCCGCTGCCCTCGTCCGGGCGGCGCTGGGGCGAGGTGGTCCTGCACGACGGGGTGCCGCACGGCGAGCGGACCACGGCGACCGGGCACGCGTACCCCGTCTTCGACGAGATCGAGCTGTGGGCGCCGTCGCCGGTGCCGACGTGGGTGGTGCTGCTGGAGGCGGCCACCGAGGCGGACCGGGACGCGCTGGAGCAGCTGGCGGGGGACGCCGGGTTCGCGGCGGAGGACTGGTCCTCCTCGGTGCGGCTGCTGTGCCGGATGTGCTCGGAGTCGCGGATGCCGTCGGACGAGGGGGACGGGGTGCACCTCGATCCCCACGACCACAGTGAGCCGGGGCATCCGGGGCCGCTGGGGCATCGCACGGACGGGCAGCTGTGGGTGCCGGAGCGGGAGTGCGGGGTGGCTGCGCCGGCTTCGCTGGTGAGGGGGTTGCTGGACGGGTGGGTCGCGGACAGCCCCGATTCCCGGGACTGGCGGGATCTGGAAGAGGTCTGCTGAGGCCGTGTTCCTGATGCGGCCGGGGGGCTGATCGCGGAGTTCCCCGCGCCCCCAAAAGCATCCACGTACCCTGTACCTGCAACATCTCCCCCCTGTTTTACCTAGGAAGGCTTACGTCGGTCATGGCGCAGCAGGACACCGATCAGCAGCACGTGGGCGTGCTCCCCGTGGACGACGAGGGGTTCGTCGTCGACACCGAGGGGACCGAGGAGCGCGAGAACGCCTGGCGTGAGCGGGGGACGTCGCGGCCCATCACCGTCGTCGGGAACCCGGTGCTGCACAAGGAGTGCAAGGACGTGACCGAGTTCGGGGCGGAGCTGGACCAGCTCGTCGCCGACATGTTCGCCAGCCAGCGGACCGCCGAGGGCGTCGGCCTCGCCGCCAACCAGATCGGTGTCGACCTGAAGGTCTTCGTCTACGACTGCCAGGACGACGAGGGCGCCCGGCACGTCGGTGTGGTGTGCAACCCGAAACTGGTCGACCTGCCCGCCGACAAGCGGCGGCTGGACGACAGCAACGAGGGGTGCCTGTCCGTGCCCAGCGCCTACGCCCCGCTCGCCCGGCCCGACTACGCCGAGGTCACCGGGCAGGACGAGAAGGGCAACCCGATCAAGGTGCGCGGCACCGGCTACTTCGCCCGGTGTTTGCAGCACGAGACCGACCACCTGTACGGCTACCTGTACATCGACCGGCTCTCCAAGCGCGAGCGCAAGGACGCGCTGCGGCAGATGGCCGAGAACGAGCCTCGCTACCCCGTGGTCGCCAACGACTGAGACCCAGGGAACGCTGAAGGACAGTTGTGACGCCTGGTCGGACCTGCTCCGACCAGGCGTTCGTCATGTGCGGGCGGACTCGCTCGCCTGTGCGTCGTACATTCGATCCTTTGTGCACCCCTAGCGATCCTTAATCAGTCACACAAGGGGAGATTCTCGGCACTGGGGGGTAGTGAGTGAAGCAAATCCGTTCCCAGAGCGGTCAGTTGTGGTGCTGAATAGTAACTGCGGGGATACGCAACGGCGCACGCCCGGCACAGCGGGAGGGGCGTGCGCACCTGGCTCGGCTGAGAGGGGTTTGTTCGTGCATGCTTTCTCACACAGCACCACATCGACGCCGACGGCGGTCGCGGTTCCACCGCAACTCGCCCTCCCGGTGATCGAGGCCGAGTTTCCCCGGCAACTGCATCCGTATTGGCCACAGCTACAGGAGAAGACCCGCCTCTGGCTGCTGGAAAAACGGCTGATGCCGGCGGACAAGGTACGGGAATATGCCGACGGTCTTTGCTACACCGACCTCATGGCGGGGTACTACCTGGGCGCGTCCGACGAGGTCGTCCAGGCGATATGCGACTACAGCGCCTGGTTCTTCGTCTGGGACGACCGGCACGACCGTGACGTCGTGCACGGCAGGTCCGCCGACTGGCGGCGGTTGCGGTTCCGGCTGCACGCGGCACTCGACGCACCCCTGCACCATCTGCATCACCCGGACACCCTGGTCGCCGGGTTCGCCGACAGCATCGCGCGGTTGTACACGTTCCTGCCCGGGACCTGGAACCAGCGGTTCGCCCGGCACTTCCACGCGGTGATCGAGGCCTACGACCGGGAGTTCCGCAACCGCACCTCGGGATACGTTCCCGGGGTCGAGGAATACCTGGCCCTGCGGCGCCTCACCTTCGCCCACTGGATATGGACG
Source organism: Streptomyces sp. NPDC086777 (assembly GCF_040702065.1). Lineage (NCBI taxonomy): Bacteria > Bacillati > Actinomycetota > Actinomycetes > Kitasatosporales > Streptomycetaceae > Streptomyces > Streptomyces sp. NPDC086777. The sequence goes on from NZ_JBFBJI010000006.1 coordinate 327,036, forward strand.
GACCTGCTGGAGCCGAGCGCCGGCACCGAACTCCCGGACGCCGTACGGAAAAACCCCGTGTACCGCCGGCCGGCGCTGCTCAGCCAGGAATTCGCCGCCTGGTACAACGACCTCTGCTCGCTGCCGAAGGAAATAGCGGGCGCCGAGGTGCACAATCTCGGAATCAGTCTCGTCACCCATGAGGGAATGAGCCTGGAACAGGCGGTGGAGGACGTCAGGCGACGCGTCGAGGAATGCATCAGCGAATTCCAGGTGGCCGAGCGGGCAGCACTGCGGTTCGCCGCGGAACTCGACGACGGCACCGTGCACGGAAAGGAAATCGGCGCCGCCGTCACGGCCTGCGTCGGCAACATGCGGAACTGGTTCAGTTCCGTCTACTGGTTCCACCACGAGTCCGGCCGTTACATGGTCGACAGCTGGGACGACCGGTCCACGCCCCCGTACGTCAACAACGAAGCGGCAGGTGAGAAATGACCGTCGAGTCCGTGAAGCCCGCGACCGCCGAGGCTTCCGCACACGGTGAACTGCGCGAACCGCCCCTGGCCGGCGGCGGGGTGCCGATACTCGGGCACGGCTGGCCGCTGGTCCGCGACCCGCTGGCCTTCATGGCCCGGCTGCGCTCCCACGGCGACATGGTGCGCCTCAGGCTCGGCCCCAAGGAGGTCTACGCCGTCACCACCCCCGAACTCACCGGCGCCCTCGCCCTGAACCCCGACTTCGTCATCGCGGGCCCGCTCTGGGAGTCCCTGGAGGGGCTGCTCGGCAAGGAGGGCGTCGCCACCGCCAACGGCCCCCGTCACCGGCGGCAGCGCCGTACCATCCAGCCCGCGTTCAACCTCTCCGCGATCCCCGCGTACGGGCCGGTCATGGAGGAGGAGGCGCACGCGCTGACCGAACGCTGGCAGCCCGGCGCCACCGTCGACTGCACCTCGGAGTCCTTCCGGGTCGCCGTCCGGATCGCCGCCCGCTGCCTGCTGCGCGGCGAGTACATGGACGAGCGCGCCGAGCGGCTCAGCGTCGACCTCGCGAGCGTCTTCCGCGGTATGTACCGGCGGATGGTCGTACCGCTCGGCCCGCTGTACAAGCTGCCGTTGCCGGCCAACCGCGAATTCAACCGGGCACTGGCCGATTTGCATCTCCTCGTCGACGAGATCGTCGCCGAGCGCCGGGCATCTGGTCAAAAGCCGGACGATTTGCTGACGGCATTGCTCGCGGCGAAGGACGAGAATGGCGACCCCATCGGGGAACAGGAGATCCACGACCAGGTGGTCGCGATACTCACCCCGGGCAGTGAAACGGTCGCCTCCACGATCATGTGGCTGCTCCAGGTCCTCGCGGAACACCCGGAACACGCCGAGAAGGTGCGGACCGAGGTCGAATCCGTGACGGGCGGTCAGCCGGTCGGTTTTGAGCACGTGCGCCGGCTCACGTACACCAACAATGTCGTCGTCGAGGCGATGCGTTTGCGGCCGGCCGTATGGATATTGACGCGGCGGGCCAAGGCCGACACCGAGCTGGGCGGCTATCGCATTCCGGCCGGGGCCGACATCGTCTACAGCCCGTACGCCATCCAGCGCGACCCGCACTCGTACCCCGGGCACCTCGACTTCGACCCGGACCGCTGGCTGCCGGAGCGGGCGGGGGACGTGCCCAAGTACGCCATGAGCCCCTTCAGTGTCGGCAACCGCAAGTGCCCCAGCGACCACTTCTCCATGACCCAGCTCAGCCTGATCACGGCGGCCCTGTGCGCCAGGTACCGCTTCGAACAGGTCGCCGGGTCGAACGACACCACCCGGGTGGGCATCACCCTGCGCCCGCACCGGCTGCTGCTCGCACCCGTGCCCTGGTGATCCGCCGACCGACGGATCACGTCTGATACCGGCGCGCGCTCAGGCGGCCTCAGGGCCCCGGAACGCGCGCCGGTAGGCGTTCGGCGTGGTGCCCAGCGACTTGACGAACTGGTGCCGCAGCGCGGCCGCGGTACCGAAGCCGGTCCGGCCCGCGATGGCGTCCATCGTCTCGTCCGTCCCCTCCAGCAACTCCTGTGCCAGCAACACCCGTTGCCGCAGGATCCAGCGGTACGGCGTGGTGCCGGTCTCCTGCTGGAAGCGGCGGGCGAAGGTGCGCGGGGCCATCAGGGCGCGGGCCGCCAGCTGCTCGACGGTGACCTCCTCGTCGAGGTGCTCCGTCATCCAGGCCAGTACCCCGCCCACCGTGTCGCAGGGGCCCTCGGGCAGCGGGCGCTCGATGTACTGGGCCTGTCCGCCGTCCCGGTGCGGGGGCACCACCATCCGCCGGGCGATCTTCCTGGCGACCTCGGGTCCCTGCTCCTTGCGCACGATGTGCAGGCAGGCGTCGATGCCGGCCGAGGTGCCCGCCGAGGTGATCACCGGGTCCTCGTCGACGTACAGGACGTCCGGCTCGACCCGGGTGCGCGGATACCGGCGGGCCAGCAGCTCCGCGTGCCGCCAGTGCACGGCACACCGGCGCCCGTCCAGCAGCCCGGCCGCACCGAGCACGAAGACGCCGGAGCAGACGCTGAGCACCCTGGCCCCCCGGTCCACCGCCCGGCGCAGCGCGTCCAGCAGCTCGGGCGGGTGCTCCCTGGTGACGTTGGCGTCCGAGGCGGGCACCGCGATCAGATCGGCCTCTTCGAGACGGTCCAGGCCGTACGGCGTCGAGACGGTGAGGCCGGGGACGTGGGTGCCGAGCGCGGGACCCTCGGCCGAGACCACCGCGAAGTCGTACACCGGCAGCCCCTCGTCGGAGCGGTCGAGGCCGAAGACCTCGCAGACCACCCCGAGCTCGAAGGGGTGCACACCGTCGACGAGCACCGTCGCCACGTTCTTCAGCATGCTGCCAGTGTGCCTCGCCGCTGGCAGCAATTCGAGGGTGTGTGGCAGTGCTGCCACTCACGGTAAGGAGCATTCGGCGCGAGAGTGGTGTCCATGAACGGAAACCAGATCGAAGGTCTCGTCGGAATGGTCCTGGTCCTCGGCATCCTGGTCCTCATGGCCCTCCCGTCCGTGCTCGGTGTCCTGCGCGACAGGCGCATCGACCGGCAGATCAGGGAGGCCCACGAGGACCGCGGGGAGCGGCGGACTCAGAAGTCCTCGTCCAGGTCGACGGTGCCCTCCACCGCCACCTGGTACGCGGACGGGCGCCGCTCGAAGAAGTTCGTCAGCTCCTGAACGCCCTGCAGCTCCATGAAGGAGAACGGGTTCTCCGAGCCGTACACCGGGGCGAAGCCCAGCCGGCCGAGCCGCTGGTCGGCGACGCACTCCAGGTACTGGCGCATGGAGTCGGTGTTCATGCCGGGCAGGCCGTCACCGCACAGGTCACGGGCGAACTGCAGCTCGGCCTCGACGGCCTCCCGCAGCATGTCGGTGACCTGCTGCCGCAGTTCGTCGTCGAAGAGCTCCGGCTCCTCCTTGCGGACGGTGTCGACCACGTCGAACGCGAAGCTCATGTGCATCGTCTCGTCACGGAACACCCAGTTGGTGCCGGTGGCGAGACCGTGCAGCAGACCCCGGCTGCGGAACCAGTAGACGTACGCGAAGGCGCCGTAGAAGAACAGGCCCTCGATGCACGCGGCGAAGCAGATGAGGTTGAGCAGGAAGCGGCGGCGGTCGGCCCGGGACTCCAGCCGGTCCAGGTTCTCCACCGAGTCCATCCACTTGAAGCAGAACTCGGCCTTCTCGCGGATGGAGGGGATGTTCTCGACCGCCGCGAAGGCGGCCGCGCGGTCCTCCGGGTCGGGCAGGTAGGTGTCCAGGAGCGTCAGGTAGAACTGGACGTGCACGGCCTCCTCGAACAGCTGCCGGCTCAGGTAGAGCCGCGCCTCGGGCGAGTTGACGTGCTTGTACAGCGTCAGCACCAGGTTGTTCGCCACGATCGAGTCGCCGGTGGCGAAGAACGCGACCAGCCGGCCGATCAGGTGCTGCTCCATCGGGGACAGCTTCGCGAGGTCGGCGACGTCGGAGTGGAGGTCGACCTCCTCCACGGTCCAGGTGTTCTTGATGGCGTCCCGGTAGCGCTCGTAGAAGTCCGGGTAGCGCATCGGGCGGAGCGTGAGCTCGAAGCCGGGGTCGAGAAGGTTCTTGCTGGACATCACTGGCAGGCCTCGCAGGACTCGGGGTTTTCCAGGGAGCAGGCGACGGCGTCTTCGGGGGCCGCCTGCTGGACGGGGATGGTGGCCTGGGCCTGGGCGGCGCGGGCGATCCGGGTCGCCGGGCGCGAGCGCAGGTAGTACGTCGTCTTCAGGCCCGACTTCCAGGCGTACGCGTACATCGAGGAGAGCTTGCCGATGGTCGGCGTCTCCAGGAACAGGTTCAGCGACTGGGCCTGGTCCAGGTACGGGGTGCGGGCGGCGGCCATGTCGATCAGGCCGCGCTGCGGGATCTCCCAGGCGGTGCGGTAGAGGTCGCGCACCTCCTCGGGGATCCAGACGAAGTCCTGCACCGAGCCGTTGGCCTCGCGCAGCGCCTCGCGGGTGCGGGCGTCCCAGACGCCGAGGTCCTTGAGGTCCTGCACCAGGTAGGAGTTGACCTGGAGGAACTCACCGGACAGCGTCTCGCGCTTGAAGAGGTTCGAGACCTGCGGCTCGATGCATTCGTAGACGCCCGCGATCGAGGCGATGGTGGCGGTGGGGGCGATGGCGAGCAGCAGGCTGTTGCGCAGGCCGGTCGTCGCGATCCGTGCGCGCAGCGCCGCCCAGCGCTCCGGCCAGGTGAACTCGACGCCGTAGTGGTCGGGGTGCAGCACGCCCTGCGCGGTGCGGGTCTTCTCCCAGGCCGGCAGCGGGCCACCGCGCTCGGCGAGGTCGGCGGAGGCCTCGTACGCGGCGAGCATGATCCGCTCGGCGATGCGGGTGGACAGCGCCTTCGCCTCGGCGGAGTCGAAGGGCAGGCGCAGCTTGAAGAAGACGTCCTGGAGACCCATCGCGCCCAGTCCGACCGGCCGCCAGCGGGCGTTGGACCGTCCGGCCTGCTCGGTCGGGTAGAAGTTGATGTCGACGACCCGGTCGAGGAAGGTGACGGCGGTGCGGACGGTCTCGTCGAGCCGCTCCCAGTCGATGTCACCGGTCGTCGTGTCGACGAACGCACCGAGGTTCACGGACCCCAGGTTGCAGACGGCCGTCTCGCCGTCGTCCGTGACCTCCAGGATCTCCGTGCAGAGGTTGGAGGAGTGGATGACATGGCCGGGGGTGGCCGTCTGGTTGGCGGTGCGGTTGGCCGCGTCCTTGAAGGTCATCCAGCCGTTGCCGGTCTGCGCCAGAGTCCGCATCATCCGGCCGTACAGGTCACGGGCCGCAACGGTCTTGCGGGCCAGTCCCGCGGCCTCGGCCCTGCGGTAGGCCGCGTCGAACTCCGCGCCCCACAGGTCCACGAGTTCCGGCACGTCGGCGGGGGAGAACAGCGACCACGGCTCGTCCGCGTTCACCCGGCGCATGAACTCGTCGGGGACCCAGTGCGCGAGGTTGAGGTTGTGGGTACGGCGGGCGTCCTCACCGGTGTTGTCCCGCAGCTCCAGGAACTCCTCGATGTCGGAGTGCCAGGTCTCCAGGTAGACCGCGGCCGCGCCCTTGCGCCGGCCGCCCTGGTTCACGGCCGCGACCGAGGCGTCCAGCGTCTTCAGGAACGGCACGATGCCGTTGGAGTGCCCGTTGGTGCCGCGGATGAGCGACCCGCGCGAGCGGATGCGGCTGTACGACAGACCGATGCCGCCGGCGTGCTTGGAGAGCCGCGCGACCTGGTGGTAGCGGTCGTAGATCGAGTCCAGCTCGTCCTTCGGGGAGTCGAGGAGGTAGCAGGACGACATCTGGGGGTGCCGGGTGCCGGAGTTGAAGAGGGTGGGGGAGGACGGGAGGTAGTCGAGGCGGCTCATGAGCCCGTAGAGCGCGGCGACTTCGTCGACCGACCGTGCGGTGTCGTCCTCGGCGAGACCGGCGGCGACCCGGAGCATGAAGTGCTGGGGCGTCTCGATGACCTTGCGGGTGATCGGGTGCCGGAGCAGGTAGCGGCTGTGCAGCGTGCGCAGGCCGAAGTAGCCGAAGCGGTCGTCGGCGGCCGGGTCGACGAGCGCGTCGAGGCGGGCCGCGTGCAGCCGGGCGAACTCGGCGGTGCGGTCGGCGATGAGGCCCTCGCGGTGCCCCACCGCGACGGACTCGGTGAACGAGGTCACGCCCTGCGAGGCGGCCTCGGCGCGGACGGAGACGGTGAGCAGACGTGCCGCCAGCCGCGAGTAGGCGGGGTCCTCCGAGATCAGGCCGGCGGCGGCCTCGGTGGCCAGCTCGCGCAGCTCCGACTCGTCGGCCCGCGCGGACCGGCCGCGCAACGCGGCGGCGGCGACCCGGCCGGGGTCGGCGTCGGGGAGGTCGGCGGTCAGCTCGGTCAGGGTCCGCAGCAACGCGGTACCGGGACCGTCCTGCTCCACGGATGCCGTGGACGCCACGGAGATGGTCGCTGAAGCCGGGTCGGCTGGCGCGATGGTCACGTGGGGCTCTCCCTCGCTGGGCACGGGGCCTGGCGGAGGGCAGGGGGCAGCACGAGCGCGGGCACGCGTCGAGACCCTGGCCCACTCCACGAGGCCCGGACGTCAGAACGCCCGTACCGGGTGGCCGGGCGTGCTGTCGGCAGGTCCTCGGACTGACTCCTGTGCACGAACATGCACAAGTACACCGTTGCGGGACAGTTCCGGATTCGCACCGGATTCCCCTGCGGCGACAGCGAGCATGAGCATACATCTAGTGCCGGGCTGTCACGTCACCCCCAGATGTTGTGTCGTGGCGGTGTCAGAGCGTCAACTCGTAGGTGAGGAGAGTGATGTCGTCCAGCTCCGGCAGGGGATTCCAGTCCCGCTGAGGTGTACGGACGAAGCCGAGGCGTTCGTAGAGCCGGTGGGCGGTGTGCATGGTCCGCTGGGTGGACAGTACGACGGCCGTGCGGCCCGGCACGGCTCGCGCGCGGGCGAGGCAGGCCCGTACGAGGGCCTCGCCGGCGCCGCGACCGCGGGCGGCCCTGGTGACGGCGAGCATCCTGATCTCGGCCTCCGAGGGGGCGGCGATGTCGGCCATCGGACCGGGGCCGGGGGCGAAGGTGACACCGCCGAGGAGGGTGTCGCCGGCCACGGCGACGAGGACGGTGGCCGCGGCTGCCCGCTTCGCGACGTCCCTGAGTTCGGTCAGGTACGAGTCGCTCTCGCCGAAGTCGAGGAGGCCGTCCTGGAGGTAGGCCTCGGCGGTGATGTCGCCGAGGGTGTCGTACTCGGCGGGTTCCACTTCCCGGATGACGATGTCCATGCGGGTGAGTGTGTACGACAGCGGGCCGCCGTCGTGCTCGATTTTCGGCGGCCCGCTGCGGGTCGTGGCCGGCTGGTCGCGCGGGTCCTCCCCCAGCCTGCGGCCGGGGTGCCCCCGGCGCCCCTTCGGGGCGCGCCCTAGTGGGCGCTTCCCGCGACGGCCGGGGGCAGTTCCACCTCGACGCCCGGGTCGCCGGCATCCGCCGTGTAGTCCTGGGGGCTGGTCTCGTCGAGGCCCTCGGGGGCGTTGAGAGCCTTCAGGACGAAGGTGAGGACCACCGTGACCACCACGTTCATCACGAAGGCCGTCAGGCCGATGTAGCCGATCTGGCCGAGGCCGGGGATGTCCTTGGACGAGCCGCCGAAGTGCGCCTGGGTCGGGGAGGCCACGCCGTACGCGGCGACCGTGCCGTAGACCATGCCGACCGCCCAGCCCGCCAGCAGGGCCCAGCGGTGGAACCAGCGGGTGAACAGGCCGCCGACCAGGGCCGGGAAGGTCTGCAGGATCCAGATGCCACCGAGCAGCTGGAAGTTGATGGCGACCGTCTTGTCCATGGTGAGGACGAAGACCAGCGCGCCCACCTTCACCAGCAGGGAGACCAGCTTGGAGACCTGGGCCTCCTGCTTCGGCGTGGCGTCCGGCTTGATGAAGTCCCGGTAGATGTTGCGGGTGAAGAGGTTCGCGGCCGCGATGGACATGATGGCCGCGGGGACCAGGGCGCCGATGCCGATCGCCGCGAAGGCCACGCCCGCGAACCAGTCCGGGAACATGTTCTCGAACAGCTGGGGGATGGCCAGCTGGCCGTTGGTGACCTTGACGCCGGCCGCGATCGCCATGAAGCCCAGCAGGGCGAGCAGACCCAGCATCAGGGAGTACAGCGGCAGGATCGTGGTGTTGCGGCGGATCACGTCACGGCTCCGGGAGGAGAGCGTCGCGGTGATCGAGTGCGGGTACATGAAGAGCGCGAGCGCGGAGCCCAGCGCCAGGGTGGCGTAGGTCCACTGGCCGGCTCCGGGCGGGACGAGGCCGCCCGCTCCCGCCGCCGTGAACTTGTCGCCCGCCTTCGCGAAGATGTCGTCGAAGCCGCCCAGCTTGATCGGGATGTAGATGATCGCCACCGCGATGACGAGGTAGATCAGCCCGTCCTTCACGAACGCGATCAGGGCAGGGGCGCGCAGTCCCGAGGAATAGGTGTAGGCCGCGAGCACACCGAAGGCGATGAGGAGCGGGAGGTCCTTCACGAACCAGTTGGTGCCGTCGCCGCCGCCGACGCCCATCACGTCCAGCACCGCCTGGATGCCGACGAGTTGCAGCGCGATGTACGGCATCGTCGCCAGGATGCCGGTCAGCGCGACGGCGAGCGAGAGGCCCTTGGAGCCGAAGCGGCCGCGCACGAAGTCCGAGGTCGTCACGTAGCCGTGCTTGTGCGAGACCGACCACAGGCGCGGCAGGAACGTGAAGATCAGCGGATAGACCAGGATCGTGTACGGCACCGCGAAGAAGCCGGCCGCGCCCGCCGCGTAGATCGCCGCCGGTACGGCGACGAAGGTGTAGGCCGTGTACAGGTCGCCGCCGAGCAGGAACCAGGTGACCCAGGTCCCGAACGACCGGCCGCCGAGCCCCCATTCGTCGAGGGAGTGCTCGTTGTCGGCCTTGCGCCAGCGCGCGGCCAGGAAGCCCATGACCGTGACGGCCAGGAAGAAGAAGATGAAGACGCCGAGCGCGACGCCGTTCACACCGTCCTTCACCGCTGTGCACCCCCGTCCGTGCTCGTCGCGGCCTCGGCCTTGCGGGTGCGCTGGTCACGCTGCCACAACCGGTACGCGGTCATGGTGAGCGCGGTGGAGAGCAGCACCCACAGCATCTGGTACCAGTAGAAGAACGGGATCCCGATGAACACCGGGTCCGTCTTGGCGTACGAGCCCACCCAGAGCATCGCCACGAAGGGCGCTATCAGGCAGACGGCGATGGCAACGCGCATGGGCGTCACCACCGCCGCTTTGGTCACATCGGACGCATCTGACATCTCGCGGCTCCGTCCCCTCACTGACCGCACGGCGATCACCGTTGTTCACCTGTGTAATGCGCAGGCAATCATGGCGAACGCGAAAGGTCAGCGGAAGACCTCATCCGCATATCGGCATGTCGATTCGGTGGAGAAGAGTGACGTGCCGTCAGGGGGACCTGGTGCGAACGGGCTCAGTCCTGGGGCCGCTTGAGCCGCGCGACGAACTTGTAGCGGTCGCCGCGGTACACCGAGCGCACCCATTCCACCGGCTGGCCTGCGCGGTCCAGGGAGTGGCGGGAGAGCATCAGCATCGGCAGACCCACGTCGGTGCCGAGCAGGCCGGCCTCGCGCGGGGTTGCGAGCGAGGTCTCGATGGTCTCCTCGGCCTCGGCGAGATGCACGTCGTACACCTCGGCGAGGGCGGTGTACAGGGACGTGTACTTGACGAGGGAGCGGCGCAGGGCGGGGAAGCGCTTCGCGCTCAGGTGCGTGGTCTCGATCGCCATCGGCTCGCCGTTGGCCATGCGCAGCCGCTCGATGCGCAGCACGCGCCCGCCTGCCGTTATGTCGAGCAGCCCGGCGAGCCGGTCGTCGGCGGTGATGTAACCGATGTCCAGCAGCTGCGAGGTCGGCTCCAGGCCCTGGGCCCGCATGTCCTCCGTGTACGAGGTGAGCTGGAGCGCCTGGGAGACCTTGGGCTTGGCGACGAAGGTGCCCTTGCCCTGGATGCGCTCCAGGCGGCCCTCGACGACGAGCTCCTGGAGGGCCTGGCGGACGGTGGTGCGGGAGGTGTCGAACTCGGCGGCCAGGGTGCGCTCGGGCGGGACCGGGGTGCCGGGGGCCTGTGTCTCGGTCATTTCGAGCAGGTGCTTCTTCAGGCGGTAGTACTTGGGCACGCGCGCGGTACGGACGGCTGTCCCGCTCTCGTTCTCCGCACTGCTGACGTCGGTGCTCATGCTCCGCCTTCCCGGCTTATTGATGCGGCTCGCCTCGTGGCACGGCAGCGTACGGGATTCCGCCTGCACGCTGCGTGATCCCCTCTGTATACCGTCGCGGGCGCTGTTGGTCTAGTCCACCGAGTGAGTGGTCTACCGGAATTGTCTCGTCCGCGCCCCGGGTTTTCGAGGGTTTCTTACTTAAAGGTTCCTGCATATGTAGGTCGCATAACGGCTGGTCGGAGCCCATTCGACCACCCTTGACAGGCCTGGTGGTCTGGGCCAAGCTTCCCGCACTGGTCTACACCATTGGTCCAGGTCCCGGCCCAACGCTCGTGCGGGGAGGCAGGGGGGTTCGTGGCATCCCTGAGGAGGGTGGCGTGAAGCGCAAGCTGATAGCCGCGATTGGTATCGCGGGCATGGTCGTCTCCGTCGCGGCGTGTGGCAACGACAGCAAGGACGACAACAAGTCCCAGGGCTCGGACGCCAAGGCGCTGACCGTCTGGCTCACGGTGGACGCGCAGAACAACTGGCCCGACCTGGTCAAGGCCGCCGACGCCGCCGTGCAGAAGAAGCACCCCGGCATCAAGATCAACCACGAGTACTACGGCTGGCCGGACAAGAACACCAAGCTGGACGCCGTCCTCGCCACGGACAAGGCCCCCGACGTGGTCGAGATGGGCAACACCGAGATGCTCAGCTACATGGTCAAGGGCGCCTTCGCCCCCGTGGACGCCTCCCAGTTCACCAACTCCGACCAGTGGCTCGACGGCCTCAAGGCCTCCGTCACCTACCAGGGCAAGACCTACGGCGTGCCGTACTACGCCGGTGGCCGCGTGGCCAACTGGCGCAAGGACATCGCGGCCTCGGCCGGCATCAAGACCACGCCGAAGACCTACACCGAGCTGACCGCCGACCTGGACAAGATCCAGAAGAAGGAAGGCGACAAGTTCAGCGCCTGGTACCAGCCCACCCGCGACTGGTACGCGGCCATGTCCTTCGTCTACGACGCCGGCGGCTCCATCGCGGTGGAGAACGGCGGCAAGTGGCAGGGCAACCTCGAGTCGGCCGAGTCCATCAAGGGCCTCACCGAGTTCAAGAACGTCATCGACAAGTACATGCACGGTGACAAGACCAAGGACGAGTCGGACCGCTACATCGTCTACGGCCAGGGCAAGTCGGCCATGATCTTCGGTGCCGCCTGGGAGGGCGCGACCGCGGCCGACCCGAAGAACGACAAGACCGGCGGCAAGCTGAAGGACAACCTCGTCAACTTCGTGATGCCCGGCCCGTCCGGCAAGAACATGCCGGTCTTCCTCGGCGGCTCCGACCTCGCCATCCCGGTGAAGTCCAAGGCGCAGGGCGTCGCCGCCGAGTGGATCAACGCGTTCACCGGTCCCTCCGGCCAGAAGGGCCTGATGGCCAAGGGCAACCTGCCGAACAACAAGACCGACCTCGCCACGCTGAAGAACGACCCGGCGACCGCGGTGCCGGCCGAGGCGGCCGAGTCCAACTGGTTCGTGCCGATGGCGCCGGGCTGGGGCCAGGTCGAGAAGGCCCAGGTGCTCCAGACGATGCTGCAGAACATCGGCACCGGCAAGGAGAGCGTCGAGGCGGCGGCCAAGGAGGCCGACGCGGCGATCGACAAGGTCATCAACACCCCGTGACGGTCCACGGCCGGGCCTGACCGACGGGGGGCAGGTCCGGCCGGTGGGTTGATGTCAGAAGGTCCGCGATGGGTTGGTGGGTTGATGCCGGTTCGTCGTGGCTGGTCGCGTCCGCGCGGCGGAGCCGCAAATTGATTTCGCCCCGCGCCCCTGAAGGCGCGCGAAGCGCGCCCCGAGGGGCGCGCTGCTGGCGGCCTCTCTCGATCTGTTTGAGGAGCGCACGATGAGTGCCGTTGATACGACCACACCCGCCAAGGTGCCGGCACCTCCACCGGACTCCCCGCAAAGACCACGTGCGAACCGGCGTTCCGGCGGGCCCGCCGTTCCCTGGCTGCTGCTCGCCCCCTGCCTGCTGATCCTGGCGCTCGTCCTCGGCTACCCCCTCTACCGGCTGGTCACGCTCTCCTTCCAGGATTTCGGGCAGTCCCAGCTGTGGGGGTTCAAGCCGGCCGAGTGGGTCGGGTTCGGGAACTTCTCCGAGGTGCTCGGCGACAGTGAGTTCTGGCAGGTCGTGCTGCGCACGATCGTCTTCGCGGGCGGCTCCGTCGTCTTCACCATGGTCGTCGGCATGCTCGTGGCGCTGCTGCTGCAGCGCGTCTCCGGCTGGGTGAAGACGCTGGTCAACATCGCGCTGGTGGCCAGCTGGGGCATGCCCGTCATCGTCGCCACGACGGTCTTCAAGTGGCTCTTCGACTCCGACTACGGCATCCTCAACGCCCTGCTCAGCAAGCTCCCCGGGGTCGACATGGTCGGCCACAACTGGTTCGCCAGCGGGCCCGAGGGGCTCGCGGTGATCATGCTCCTGGTGGTCTGGGGAGCGGTCCCCTTCGTGGTCATCACGCTCAGCGCGGGACTCACCCAGGTCCCCAAGGAGCTGGAGGAGGCCGCCCGCCTCGACGGCGCCGGCCCCTGGGGTGTCTTCCGCTACGTCACGCTGCCCATCCTCAAGCCGGTCATCGTGATGCTCACGACGCTCTCGGTCATCTGGGACATGGGCGTCTTCCCGCAGGTCTTCGTGATGCGCGGCGGCCACCCCGAGGCCGAGTTCCAGCTGCTGACCACCTGGTCCTACGACCGCGCCTTCGTCGTCAACGACTACGGGCAGGGCTCCGCGATCGCCCTGCTCACCGTGGTCCTCCTGCTCGGCGTCGTCGCCGTGTACATGCGCCAGATGCTGCAGATCGGAGAGGTCGAATGAGCACCGTAGCCACCCCCGGCCGCAGGAGGGCCAAGGCCGGCTGGAACCTCCTCGGCCTCCTCGTCTTCGTCGTCGCGGGCTTCCCCGTCTACTGGATGCTGAACACGGCGTTCAAGCCGGCGAAGGACGCCATCGACCCGGACCCCAGCCTGCTGCCCACCGGCGTCACCCTGTCCAACTTCCGCCGCGCGCTGGACATCGCCGACTTCTGGGGCCCGGTCGGCCGCAGCCTGATCGTGTCCCTCTCCGTCGTGGTGATCGGCATGGTCATCGGGCTGCTGGCCGCCCTCGCCATCTCCCGGTTCGCCTTCCGCGGCCGCAAGGTCGTGATCGTCGGCATCCTCGCGGTCCAGATGATCCCGCTGGTCGCCATGATCATCCCGGTCTTCCTGCTCCTCAACGACCTGGACCAGTACGACAAGCTCAGCGGCCTGATCATCACCTACCTGACCTTCATCCTGCCCTTCACGGTGTGGACCCTGCGCGGATTCATCGTCAACATCCCGAAGGAGCTGGAGGAGGCCGCCATGGTCGACGGCTGCTCCCGCACCGGCGCCTTCGTCCGCGTGGTCTTCCCGCTGCTCGCCCCCGGCCTGGTCGCCACCTCGGTCTACGGCTTCATCCAGGCCTGGAACGAGTACCTCTACGCCCTGATGCTGCTCAGCCAGGAGCACCAGACGGCGACCGTCTGGCTCGCCAACTTCACCACGAAGCACGGCACCGAATACGCCCCGATGATGGCCGGCGCCACCATGCTCGCCGTGCCGATCGTCGTCCTGTTCCTCCTCGTCCAGCGCAAGATGGCCGCGGGCCTCACCGCGGGCGCCGTGAAGGGATAACCCCATCCGATGACGACATTCGCCAGCGGTACGGACACACTCACGCGCGACGCGCTGACGGTCCTCCAGCCGGGCTTCACCGGCACCACCGCCCCCGACTGGCTGCTGCGCCGACTGGGCGAGGGCCTCGCCTCCGTGGGCGTGTTCGGCCGCAACATCATCTCGGCCGAGCAGCTCTCGGCCCTCACCGCCCAGCTGCGCGCCGAGCGGGACGACGTCCTGGTGGCGATCGACGAGGAGGGCGGTGACGTCACCCGCCTGGAGGTGCGCACCGGTTCCTCCTTCCCCGGCAACCACGCCCTCGGCGCCGTCGACGACCCGGAGCTGACCCGGCAGGTCGCCCTCGAACTGGGCCGCCGCCTCGCCGCCTGCGGGGTCAACTTCAGCTGGGCCCCGGTCGCCGACGTGAACTCCAACTCCGCCAACCCGGTCATCGGCGTCCGCTCCTTCGGCGCCGACCAGGACCTGGTCGCCCGGCACACGGCGGCCTACGTCACCGGTCTCCAGGCGGCCGGGGTGGCGGCCTGCACCAAGCACTTCCCGGGCCACGGCGACACCGCCGTCGACTCCCACCTCGCGATGCCCCGCATCGACGCGAGCGCCGAGGTCCTGCACGCCCGTGAACTGGTGCCCTTCCGCGCGGCCATGGCCGCCGGCAGCCGCGCCGTGATGAGCGCCCACATCCTGGTCCCCGCCCTGGACCCGACCCGGCCCGGCACGCTGTCCCACCGCGTCCTCACCGAGCTGCTGCGCGGCGAACTCGGCTACGACGGCCTGATCGTCACCGACGGCATCGAGATGCAGGCCATCGCCGGGACCTACGGGATCGAACACGGCACCGTCCTGGCGCTCGCCGCTGGTGCCGACGCGATCTGCGTGGGCGGCGGCCTCTCCGACGACGAGACGGTACGACGGCTGCGCGACGCCCTCGTCGCCGCGGTCCGCTCCGGGGAACTCCCCGAGGAACGCCTGGCGGACGCGGCGCAGCGGGTGCGGGCCCTGGCGACCTGGACGGCCACGACGGAGGTGGCCCAGCCGGACCCGGCCCTCACCGACATCGGCCTGGTCGCCGCCCGCCGCGCGCTCCGTGTGACGCGCGTCGACCCCTACACGGCCCCGGCCGAACCGCTCTTCGTCGCCTCCCTCACGCCCGAGACCAACATCGCCGTGGGCACCGAGACCCCGTGGGGCGTCTCCGCCGAACTGACCCGGCTGGTGCCCGGCACCGAGACCGGCAGTTTCGCCGGCGAGGACGCGGGTCACGCGGCGATCGTGGCGGCGGGGGACCGCAGGATCGTCGCGGTGGTCCGGGACGAACACCGTCACCCCTGGATGACCGCGGCCCTGGACACCCTGCTCAAGGCCCGCCCCGACACCGTCGTGGTGGAGATGGGCGTACCGCAGGCCACGCCCCGGGGTGCCCTGTACATCGCGACGAACGGCGCGGCCCGGGTCTGCGGAATGGCGGCGGCCGAGGTCATAGCGGGCGTCACCGCGTAGCGGATCCCGTCGGGGTGGGGGGGGGGGGCGGCGGGCGGCGCCCCCCCGCCCCCCCACGCCGCCCCCCCCCCGCGCGCCGCCCCCCGCCCCA
>NZ_JBFBJI010000007.1:0-83858 GCF_040702065.1 Streptomyces sp. NPDC086777
TTTAATTTTTTTTGTTGGGGTGTTTTCCGGGGGGGGGGTGGGGGGGGGCGGGTCGCGCAGTTCCCCGCGCCCGCGCCCCTTCAGGGGCGCGGGGAACTGCGCGAGCGACCACGACGCACCCGCGGCCGACGTACTACACGCAGCCGCAGGACCCACGCACCACCAGCCGCGAGGGAAACGTCTTCAGGCGCTCCCGCCGCGACCCCGCCACCCGCAGGCCGTCGTCGAGGACCAGGTCGACCGCCGCGCGGGCCATCGCCGGGCGGTCCGAGGCGATCGTCGTCAGCGGGGGATCCGCCAGCGCCGCCTCCTTGATGTCGTCGAAGCCGGCCACCGCCAGCTCGGCGGGCACGTCGATGCGCAGCTCGCGGGCTGCCCGCAGCACGCCGAGCGCCTGGTCGTCGGTCGAGCAGAAGATCGCCGGGGGACGGTGCGGGCCGGCGAGGACGTCGAGGGCGACCCGGTACGCGTCGTACCTGTTGTACGGCGCCTCGAACAGCCGGCCCTCCGTCGGCAGGCCCGCCTCGTCCATCGCCCGCTTCCAGCCCTCGACGTGGTCGGAGACCGGGTCGCCGACGGCCGGGGTGTCGGCGGTGCCGCCCATACAGGCCACGTAGTCGTAGCCGTGCTCCAGCAGGTGGCGGACGGCGAGCTGGGCGCCGCCGAGGTCGTCGGTCACCACCGCCACGTCGTCGATCGCCTCGGGCCGCTCGTGCAGCAGCACCACCCGGGCGTCCCAGGCCTCGATCTCGGCCGCGGCCAGGTCGTTCAGCGCGTGGGAGACGAGGATGAGGCCCGAGACCCGCATCCCGAGGAACGCGCGCAGGTAGTGCACCTCGCGCTCGCCGACGTAGTCGGTGTTCCCGACCAGCACCATCTTTCCGCGCTCGGACGCGGCCTGCTCGACCGCGTGCGCCATCTCGCCGAAGAACGGCTGGCGGGCGTCGGGAATGATGAGGCCTATGAGGTCGGTGCGCCGGGACGCCATCGCCTGGGCGACCCGGTCCGGGCGGTACCCCAGTTCCTTGATCGCGGCGAGGACACGCTCGCGCGTGGCCGGGGCGACCGGCCGGGGTCCGTTGTTGATGACATAACTGACAACGGCGGTGGAAGTCCCCGCCAGCCGCGCCACATCATCCCGAGTCACCTTGGCCACGCGCGGAGTCTACGCGGATGGACCCGCTCTGGGCAGGGCGAATCGGAGCTTCGCTTGCGTAAGCAATGCCCTGTCCGGGCGACGGCCATGCCCCGCCCGGACGGCGACTACGCCTCCGCCGACACCTCGACCGCGTCCAGGGCCGCCGATGCGTCCGCATCCTCCGGCTTTGGCCGGTCGGCGTGCGCCTTGGCCGCGTCACCGGCCCGCTCGCCCCGCTCGCCCTTCTCCGGCGTAACGAATCGATAACCGACGTTGCGGACGGTTCCGATCAAGGACTCGTGCTCCACGCCGAGCTTGGCCCGCAGCCGTCGTACGTGCACGTCGACGGTCCGGGTGCCGCCGAAGTAGTCGTAGCCCCAGACCTCCTGGAGCAGCTGTGCACGAGTGAACACCCGGCCGGGGTGCTGGGCGAGGTACTTCAGCAGCTCGAACTCCTTGAAGGTGAGGTCGAGGACCCGTCCCTTCAGCTTCGCGCTGTACGTCGCCTCGTCGACCGACAGGTCGCCGTTGCGGATCTCCATGGGGGAGTCGTCGGCCACGATCTGCTGCCGGCCCATGGCCAGCCGCAGCCGGGCCTCGACCTCGGCGGGACCCGCGGTGTCGAGGAGGACGTCGTCGATGCCCCAGTCTGCGGTGACGGCGGCGAGCCCGCCCTCCGTGACGACGAGGATGAGGGGACAGCCGGGGCCGGTGGAACGGAGCAGCTGGCAGAGGCTGCGGACCTGCGGGAGGTCGCGGCGGCCGTCGATCAGGATGACGTCGGCACCCGGGGTGTCGACGAGGGCGGGGCCCTCGGCCGGGGCGACCCGCACATTGTGCAGGAGCAGGCCGAGAGCCGGCAGCACCTCCGTCGACGGCTGGAGGGCGTTGGTCAGGAGCAGCAGAGAACTCATATGTCTGGTTCCTCCTCGGTCCCTGCGAGGACTGTGTGCAACGACACTGCGCTGCGCTCCCGATGTTCCGTACACCGCGGGTCACCTGGAGTTTCCCGCTTCGTATACAGCCCTTCCGAAAGCACAAAAGGACCCGGTGGCGGCGCTGCCCGAGTCCTCTGCCCAGCAGAATAGCCCACATGAGCATCGGTCCGGCAGGTCATGAGGCACGTTCCGCCGTTCGTCCGACATGTGAGACGAGCAGAAACGCCTCTATGCGGACGTTTCTGCGCACGGACGACGGGGTTTCCATCGATTCCGTATACGATCCCGCCTCCGTCGTATACGACGGCTCCCCGCCACCCTCCCGTGACCTGGTGTTCGTCATGGCCCACGGTTTCACGGGAGACGTGGACCGGCCACACGTACGACGGGTGGTGGCCGCCCTGACCGATTACGCGCCGGTGGTCAGCTTCTCCTTCCGCGGCCACGGCCGGTCCGCGGGCCGCACCACCGTCGGCGACCGCGAGGTCCTCGACCTGGCGGCTGCGGTGGCCTGGGCCCGGGACCTCGGGCACGCGCGCGTCGTCACCGTCGGTTTCTCGATGGGCGGCTCGGTGGTCCTGCGGCACGCCGCGCTGCACGCCGGTGTGGCCGCCGTCGTCTCCGTGTCGTCCCCCGCCCGCTGGTACTACCGCGGCACCGCCCCCATGCGCCGCGTCCACTGGCTGGTCACCAGGCCGGAGGGCCGGCTGGTCGGCCGCTACGGCTTCCGTACCCGTATCCACCACCGCGACTGGGACCCGGTACCGCTCTCCCCGGTGCAGGCGGTCCCGAGGATCGCCCCGACCCCGCTGCTGATCGTGCACGGCGACAGCGACGGCTACTTCCCGGTCGACCACCCCCGGATGCTGGCCGACGCCGCAGCCGGTGCCGCCGAGCTCTGGCTGGAGCCCGGCATGGGCCACGCCGAGCACGCGGCGAGCGACCGGCTGCTGGCCCGGATCGGCGACTGGGCGGCGGCGCGGGCGGGCTAGCCTGACCCAGTACACAGCCGACCGATGAACTTCCGAGCCTCTTGAGGAACCGCATGCCCAAGGTCACGGTGCGCTACTGGGCCGCCGCGAAGGCGGCGGCCGGCCTCGCCGAGGAGCCGTACGACGCGGACACCCTCGCCGAGGCGCTGGCCGCGGTGCGTACGCGACACCCCGGCGAACTGGCGCACGTCCTGCGGCGATGCTCCTTCCTCGTCGACGGTGACCCCGTGGGCACGCGCGGACATGAGACGGTACGGCTGGCCGAGGGCGGCACGGTCGAGGTGCTCCCGCCGTTCGCAGGAGGGTGAGCGAGAGCGATGACCAACCAGCCGTACGAGCCGTACGAGGGCTACGACCCCTACCAGCAGCCACCGCAGCAGCCGCAGCCTCCTGCGCAGCCGCAGTGGGGGTACGACGAGCAGCAGTACGCCACGCAGCAGTGGCAGGGCCAGACCTGGGAGACGCAGACGCACGCCCCGGTGCAGGCCGCGGCCGCCCAGGCGCCGATGGCGGCGGCCGCGGAGACGGCGTACCTGCCGCCGCAGTCGTACGAACACCCGTACCCCGCCGAGCAGCCCCAGCCGCAACAGCCGCCGCAGGCCTACGCCACCCCTGCTCCCGCCCCCGCTGACCCCGAAGAGGGCTACGGCCCCGCCACCCTCGCCGGCAACGCGCGCGTCACGGACGCCCAGCGGGCCCGTCTGGAGGGGCGCTCGCCGATCATCGAGCCCGGCATGCAGCCCGCGCTGCTCACGGCACTGCTGGGTCTGCTGCTCGCGGTGGCGGCGCCGGTCTCGTCGTACGCCCTCGTCGTCCCCCTGGTGATCCTCCAGGCCGTGACGGCGGCGGGCTGGTTCCGCCTCAACGGCATGTGGCCGGCCCGGCAGGGCATCGCGCTCGCCTTCCTGGGCGGGTTCACGGCGGACGTGGCGGTCCTGGTGGCGGGCCGGGACCAGGCCCCGGCGGCGATCCTGGGCCCGCTGGGCGTCTGGGTCCTGCTCACCCTCGTCCTCCAGCTCCGGTCGCACGCGGACCCCGACACCCGGATGTACGGCCTGATGGCCACCGTCGCGTCCTCCGCACTGGCGATCATCGCGACGGGCTACCTGGGCGCGGACCCCGACTCGGTGTCGATCGGCGCGGCCGCGGTCGCGGTGGCCGTCCTCGCGAGGGCGCTGCCCCTGCCGACCCCTGCATCGGTGGCCGTGTCCCTGGTGGCCGCGGCCGGCGCGG
The DNA here is from genome assembly GCF_040702065.1 of Streptomyces sp. NPDC086777. Lineage (NCBI taxonomy): Bacteria > Bacillati > Actinomycetota > Actinomycetes > Kitasatosporales > Streptomycetaceae > Streptomyces > Streptomyces sp. NPDC086777. Next base: position 4,302 of record NZ_JBFBJI010000007.1, read on the forward strand.
GCATCGCGGTGGGCGGCATGACGGGAGTGGGCGCGAAGGGGGCTCTGATCGGAGCGGCGGCCGCGGCCTGCGCCCTCATCGGCCACCGCGCCGCCAGCTACGACTACCCCTCAAGATTCGTCCACTTCACAGCAGGCATCGCCCTCCCCCTGACGGCGGCGGCCCCGGTGATCTGGATCCTCCACTGACCCTGCCCACCCACCTGACTCGGTCGGGAGCAGGGCGCGGTCGATGGTGGGGCGAAGTCGATGGATAACGTCTGGGCAGCGCCCCGCAAGGGCGCGGGGAACTGCGCGATCAGCCCCCGCGGGCGTGCACCCGGAAACGGGTCGGTTCATCCCTGATGCGGGGGTCTGGGGGCGGCAGCCCCCGGCTCACCAGCACCGCAGTGTCACAGCTGCTCGACAATCTCGCGTCGGCCCGCCCCCGCAGGGTTAGCGTGGCGGCACCGACGTGAGCTGCCGACCCCGGGGGAAACCGACCACATGCGTGCACTACGAATTCTTCTGATCACCGTCGTGGTCCTCGGCGTCCTCTTCGTGATCGTCGACCGCGTCGCCGTGCACTTCGCCCAGGGCGAGGCCGCCGACAAGCTGAAGACGACGGAGAACCTCGCGACCACCCCCGACGTCTCCATCAAGGGCTTCCCGTTCCTCACCCAGGTCGCGAGCGGCACCCTCGACGACGTGCACGTCGGCATCAAGGACTACGACGCCACCACCGGCACCAGCGGCAAGACCATCCGCATCGAGGACCTGAACGCCGACATGAAGGACGTCACCTTCACCGGCGACTACAGCTCCGCCACCGCGCAGACCGCCACCGGCACCGCGCTCATCTCCTACGCCGAGCTGCTGAAGAACGCCCGGACGGCACCCGCCGACCTCGGCCTCGGCTTCACCGGCCAGGTCGTCGGCCTCTCCGACGGCGGCAACGGCAAGATCAACGTCACCGTCGACGTCACCGTCCCCGGCGCGAGCGTCCACCAGAAGGTGAACGTCCTCAGCACGGTCACCGTCAAGGACAACGCCGTGCAGGTGCACGCCGACAACCTCCCCAAGCTCGCCGGCGTCAGCCTCGCAGAGGACCGCTTCCGGCAGGCCTCCGACTTCCAGCAGGCCGTCGACCAGCTCCCCGGCGGCATCAAGCTGGACAAGGTGGAGGCCCAGCAGGACGGCGTGGAGATCGCGGTGAAGGGTTCGAACGTCAAGCTGGCCGGGTAGGAGGCGGCACGGCGGGGCCGGCGCCGGTCCACCACGCGAGACGGCTGCGTCCGTACAGTAGATGCGGTGACCGACTCAGGCGCCCGCCCGCCCCGGAACCACGCCTCGGGATCATGCACCGTCCCACAATTCGGACGATCGCGTCTCACCATACGACATGCCGGTGACATGCCCGGTTATCCGTCCCTACGATCGAGCCCATGAAGCGTCAGGCGGATCTCACGAAGCGGCGGGCAGTCGACCTGTGCCGCGTCGCCGCCATGCTCTGTCGCCCCTTCTGACGGTGGAGGCCGCTCGCTGCCTCCGCATCCCCGCGCCCTCCTTCGCCGAGGGCATCCGTGCGCGCCGACGCGCACCCACCCGCACTCGCACGCCCCGCCGCATCTGCCCCGGAGGAGAAAGAGCATGAGCCGCAGCGACGTCCTGGTCGACGCCGACTGGGTCCAGGACAACCTGGACAACCCCGAGATCGCGATCGTCGAGGTGGACGAGGACACGTCCGCCTACGAGAAGAACCACATCCGCGGCGCGATCCGCATCGACTGGACCAAGGACCTGCAGGACCCGGTCCGCCGCGACTTCATCGACCAGGAGGGCTTCGAGAAGCTCCTGTCGGCGAAGGGCATCGCCAACGACACGCTGGTGATCCTCTACGGCGGCAACAACAACTGGTTCGCGTCCTACGCCTACTGGTACTTCAAGCTCTACGGCCACGAGAACGTCAAGCTCCTCGACGGCGGCCGCAAGAAGTGGGAGCTGGACGCCCGCGAGCTGGTCGAGGAGGTCCCGGAGCGCACCGAGACCACCTACAGGGCCAAGCCGCAGAACACCGCCATCCGCGCCTTCCGCGACGACGTCGTGGCGGCCATCGGCTCGCAGAACCTCGTCGACGTGCGTTCCCCCGACGAGTTCAGCGGCAAGCTGCTCGCTCCGGCCCACCTGCCGCAGGAGCAGTCGCAGCGTCCGGGCCACGTCCCGTCCGCCCGCAACATCCCGTGGTCGAAGAACGCCAACGACGACGGCACCTTCAAGTCGGACGACGAGCTCAAGGAGCTGTACGCCGAGGAGCAGGTCGACCTCGCCAAGGACACCATCGCGTACTGCCGTATCGGCGAGCGCTCGGCCCTGACCTGGTTCGTCCTGCACGAGCTGCTCGGTGTCGAGAACGTCAAGAACTACGACGGCTCCTGGACCGAGTACGGCAGCCTCGTCGGCGTCCCGATCGAGCTCGGCGCCAACAAGTAGGACCCCCGGCAAGACCTCAGACCGACCGTTCAAGACCTCTGGAGTATCAGCATGTGTGGAGCGAAGGCCGGCGGCCCGGACCCCTCGACGATCAAGCCCGGTGAGACCACGATCCAGGGTCAGGTGACGAAGGACGGCGAGCCCGTGGTCGGCTACGTCCGCCTGCTCGACTCGACCGGCGAGTTCACCGCGGAGGTCCCCACCTCCGCCACCGGACAGTTCCGCTTCTACGCGGCGGAGGGCACCTGGACCGTTCGCGCCCTCGTTCCCGGCGCCACCGCCGACCGCACGGTCGTCGCCCAGCAGGGCGGCCTGGCCGAGGTCGCCATCGCGGTCTGAGCACACCCGCAGGGGCCGCGCCTCCCGGACCACCCTCCGGAAGGCGCGGCCCTTCGCCGTTGTCGGCCCCGCGCTCATCGCCCGCTGCCGACCTACCCTGGATGCATGCTGGCTCGTCGCCGTCGCGTCTACTTCGCCATGATGGGGACCTGTATCGGGCTCTTCGTCCTGGCCTGGGGTGTCGTACGCATCTGGTCCGTCCCCGCCGCCGTGGGGATGTGCGTGGTGGCCATGGTCATCCCTCCGGTCGCCGCCATGGTCGCGAACCGCCGCGGCCCCGACGACCGCTGGTGGGACGACCCCTCCGGCGATCCCCAGTCGGACGAGTGGTGGGACGAGCTGGACGGCAAGAAACGCCCGCGGTCCTAGCGCCGCGACCAGCCACGGCGGCGCCGCAGCCGGCCGGCGACGCACCGCGGCACATCCGGCCCAGCGCCTAGTACACGAGCGCCTGCGTCCCGTCCGCCATCGCCTCCTGGACGAAGACCTGCGCGCCCGCGATCCGTACGCCCTCGACGACGTCCTTCTCCGTGATGTCCCGGCGGGCCGCGCACTGGGTGCAGAGGGTGAGCGTGCCCCCGGCCAGGATCGAGTCGATCAGGTCGGGGAGTGGGGCCGCGTGCGGGAGTTCGAACTCGGCGGCCCGGCCCGGCAGGGCGAACCACGCGGACTCGCCGGTCAGCCACATCGACACCTCGACGCCGCTCGCCACGGCCACCGCCGCCACCGTGAACGCCTGCGAGCACCGCTCAGGGGCGTCCGCCCCCGCCGTCACCTTGATCAACAACTTCTTCGCCATGCCGGAAGCGTAACCACCGCCGTCAGTATCCGACGGCCTCCCGGAGCAGCAGCACCGTGCCCCGTCCCGGGCGGGGCTCCGCGTTGAGGACGAGCAGCCGGTTGACGGCGCTGGGCGATCCGTACACCTCCCGGGCGCGGGCGTCCTCCAGCGGCAGGGCGTGTTCCTCGACGCGGCGCAGCGCCGTGCTCAGGTCGGGCACCACCTTCTGCGCGCCGACGATCCAGAGCGCGTGCCCGGCCCCGCCGGCGTTTGCGGGCAGCTGCGTGCCGCTGCCCGAGGCGAGGACGAGCGAGCCGGTCTCGGTGACCGCGGCGACGCTGTTGACGACGTAGTCGGGGGTGGCGAGCAGCCTGCGGATCTCGTCGGCGCCCGTGACCCGGTCGATGGCCAGGACGCGCGGCCTGACGGCGTCGTACCGGCTGCCGGTGTTGATGTCCTCGTCGATGCCGGACAGCCGTAGCGTCTCGCTGGCCCCGGTGAACACGCTGGCGCCCTCGGGGAGCAGCTCCCGGACGCGGGCCCGCGCGTCCGCGGCGCCGTCCAGGATCTCGGCGGCGAACCCGTTGCCGCGCAGCGCGGCGGCCGTCCGCTCCAGTCGTTCGGCCGGTGCCGGGTCGGCGAAGGAGGAGGCGGGCGCCGCCTGGGGCGCCGCGCCCGTCAGCGGGGAGGTGTCGAGGTACCTGACCTCGTACACCCGCTCGGCGAACCGCCAGCCCTCCGTGGTGCGCTGGTAACGGTCGTGGTAGATGGCGTAGTTGAGCCCCTGACGACCGTCGAGGGTGCGGGCGATCTCCTGGATGTAGGCGCGGCCGGTGGCGGTGTCGCCGTCGAGCACGATCGCGCCGGGATGTGTGTTCTGCACGAAGAAGTCCCACTGGCTCTGCAGCCGCTCGCCCCCGGCGATGATCTCCTCGCGGCCGACGTGCTCGGCGGGGATGTCGGGCATGCGCAGGGTGCCGTCCGGGGTGAACAGCGAGGCCAGGCGGGGCCGGTCGCGCATCATCGCCGCGTCGGTGAACTCGCCGCGCAACGCCTCGATCTCGACGCGGTCCGCGATGGCCTGGAAGTCGTTCATGAGAGTCCCCTCACCGTCGACGTGCTGTCGTCGTCCTCACCGGTACGACAACGCAGCTCCGCCGAATGTGAGGCGGCCCGTCGGCCTGACATTCCGGTGCGCTGTCCTGTCGTACGGGTAGAGGCACAGCCACGCGGGCGAGCGAGGGAGACGGGCGGCCATGACCACGGGAGCCGGGCAGGGCGAACAGGGTGAACAGGGTGAACAGAGTGAGCGGGGCGGGCAGGGCGATCCGGGTCTCGGCGCGGTCATGAGCGAACGGCGTCAGCTGATCAACCTCGCCTACCGGCTCCTCGGGTCCCTCGCCGACGCCGAGGACGTCGTGCAGGAGACCTACGCCCGCTGGTACGCCATGTCCGCCCCCGAGCGGGAGGCCGTCGAGTCGCCCGGTGCCTGGCTGACGACGGTCGCCAGCCGCATCTGCCTGAACCTCCTCGGCTCGGCGCGGGCCAGGCGGGAGACGTACGTGGGCGCCTGGATCCCGGAACCGCTGCCCGAGCCCACGGAGTGGATCACCACGCGCTCCAGCGGGGCCGACCCGGCCGACCGGATCACCCTCGACGAGTCGGTGACCATGGCCTTCCTGGTCGTCCTCGACGCGATGACCCCGGCCGAGCGGGTCGCGTTCGTCCTGCACGACGTCTTCCGCTACCCGTTCGGCGAGGTCGCCGAGATCGTCGGCCGCACCCCGGCGGCCTGCCGCCAGCTGGCCTCCTCCGCCCGCCGCCGCATCCGCACCGCGCAGGCCCCCGCGGGCCCGAGCGCCGGGCAGGCCGGCATCGTCAGGCGGTTCCGGACGGCGTGGGAGGCCAAGGACATCGACGCCCTGATCGGCCTGCTCGACCCCGACGCCACCGCGACCGCCGACGGCGGCGGGCTGGCCGTCACCCACCTGGACCCGATCGTGGGCGGTGCGCGGATCGCCCGTGCCTACGCCGAGATCGCCCGCGTGGCGGGCCACCGCACGACGTTTCTGGAGTGCACGGTCAACGGTCTGCCCGGCCTGGTCGCCGAGCAGGACGGCGCCGTCGCGACCGTCTTCGCCTTCGAGATCGGGGGCGACCGGATCAGGCGGATCTGGGCGGTACGGAACCCGGAGAAGCTCCGGCCCTGGCGGATCACGCTGCCGGAGCGGCGGGCCCGGGTCACGGAGTGAACGCGCCACGGAACCGGCGGAGCGCGCTCTCGCTGTCCTCGCTCGCCCAGGCCTCCATCGCGACCGTGCCGTCGTAGCCGAGGCCGGCCAGGGCACGGGCGACCGCCGGGTAGTTGATCTCGCCGGTGCCGGGTTCGCGGCGGCCGGGCACGTCGGCCACCTGGATCTCGCCGATCAGACCGGCGCCGTGCGCCCTGCGGACCAGCTCGATCAGGTTCCCCTCGCCGATCTGGGCGTGGTAGAGGTCCAGGTTCATCCGCAGGCCCGGCCGGTCCACGGCGGCGACCAGCGCCAGGGTGTCGGCGGCCTTCGCGAACGGCACGCCGGGGTGGTCGACGGCCGTGTTGAGGTTCTCCAGGGTGAAGACGACCCCGGCCCGCTCGCCCAGTTCGGCGACCCGCGTGAGCGTCTCCCGTGCGGCGGCCCACATCTCCTGCGTCGGCTCGCCCTCGACCGGGTCCACGGGCAGCCCGTCCCCGGCCAGGCCGGTGCCGTGCAGGTTGAGGCGCGGGCAGCCGAGCCGGTCGGCCGCGTCGATCGACTCCCGCGCGGTGCGCAGCAGTTCGGCCACGCCGTCCGGGTCCGTGAGGTTGCCCCGCACATACCCGGTCAGCGAGCCGAACTCGGCCGGGGTGCGGGCCAGCGCGTCGAGATCGTGCCGGGTCCAGTCCCAGATCTCGACCTGGAACCCCGCGTCGTGCAGCCGCCGCGCCCGTTCGTCGACGGGCAGGTCCCGGAAGACCATCTCGGCACAGACCGCCAGCGTGAACATGGTCATCCGCCCCTTCGGGGTTCTCGGGTCGCGCACCTAGAACGTTCTAGAAAGCCGCCGCCAGTACGCCAGCCCGTGGCGGCCATGTCAAGACATGGAGCCGATGCGGGCCTGGAACGTTGCAGTCGCGCCGACCTGGAACGTTGCAGTCGCCCCGACCGGGGACCGCCCTCCCTCCTCTACGATCGCGTGATCCGCTGTCCACGCGCACGACCAGGGAGGCTGCCGTGCCACCGACCCCCGCGGTCCCCGAGGGCCGCCGGCCGACCCTCGCCGACGTCGCCGCCCGGGCCGGTGTCTCCACCGCGCTGGTGTCGATCGTGATGCGCGGGGCGAAGGGCGCGAGCACCGCCACCCGCGAACGCGTCATGGCGGCCGCCCAGGAGATCGGCTACCGCCCCGACTCCCGCGCCCGCCTGCTCCGCAGCAACCGCACCCGGCTCCTCGGCGTGCAGTTCGAGATCCAGGACCCCTTCCATGCCGATCTGGTGGAGCGCCTCTACTTCGCGGCCGACGCCGCCGGCTACCAGCTCGCCCTCAGCGCCGTCACGGCCGGCCGCAGCGAGCGCCAGGCCGTCGAGTCGCTGCTGGGCGACCGCTGCGAGGCGCTGATCCTGCTGGGCCCGAAGGCTCCGCCCGCCCGCCTGGCCGAGCTCGCCGCCCTGCTGCCGGTGGCCTCCGTGGCCCGCCGCCTGCGCCCGGCCGTCCCCGGCGTCCACGTGGTCCGCACCGCCGACGACGAGGGCGCCCGTCAGGCCGTCGACCACCTCGTGGCCCTCGGTCACCGCGACATCCTCCACATCGACGGCGGCCGGGCGCCGGGCGCGGCCGAGCGCCGCCGCGGCTACCGCACCGCGATGACCGACCACGGCCTGGGCGACCGGGTGCGCATCCTGTCCGGCGGCCTCGCCGAACAGGACGGCGCGGCGGCCGCCCGCACCCTCGTGGACGCCACCCCGTGGCCCACCGCCGTCCTCGCCTTCAACGACGCCTGCGCCACCGGCCTGCTCGGCGCGCTCTTCCGTGCGGGCGTCCCGGTTCCCGGCGACATCTCCGTGGTCGGCTTCGACGACAGCCGCGCGGCCCGCCTGCCCCACATCGACCTCACGACGGTGGCCCAGGACGCCTCCCGGATCGGTGAACTGGCCGTCGCGGCGGTGACGGCCCGCCTGGAGGGCGCCGCGTCTGCGGGCCGTGAGGACGTGGTCGCGCCGCGGCTGGTGGTCCGGGGCACCACGGCACCCCGCCAGGACTCCTGAGGAATCGCCCCGGCCGGGTGTCCGGTGCTGCGCGATCACGTACGGCGCGTGGCGGAAGACCCTGCGGGTCACGAGTGCTCCGCCCGCTGGTGCTGGCGCAGCAGCACGTTCGCGTCCGTGGCCCCGCTGTGGTCGTGCGCGACGCGGGCGGTCTCCCGCCGGTCGTCGAGGTGCGTGCACTCGGCGCAGCCGGGCACGGGCCACGGCGGCCGGCTGAGGTCCTCGGGATCCGGCGGCAGGGTCCGGGTACGGTCGTTCGCCGCCCGTACGCCCGCGCTGAGCCGCTCCCTGTCGGTGGCGGGCCGCAGCGTCGACGGATGGGCCTGCCACTCTCTCCCTCCCCCTACGGGACGCAGCATCGCGTACGGCCCCGACTGGTCCCGGTACTCGCCGACCTGATCGGTGGCGGTGTCGTAGAGCAGGGTTCCGGGCTCCATGGCATTCGCTCCTTTTGTCCAACATCTATACGAAATGCGAGAGTTGGACTACTCTGCGTGTCGAGGCTGCTACGAGGATGGCCGGGAGGTGGGGTCGGCGCGCCGAAAAGGACCGGTTCTTCCCCGTCTGGCGGCGCTAATTCCACAAATTCCACGGGGAGTCCGGGAGGGGTGCGATGCCGCAGAGGCGGGTGGTGACAGGCGCGGTCAGGAGCCGAGGCGGCGGATCGCGGAGGAGTTGCGGTTGCTGCGGGCGGAGAAGGGGGTGAGCTTGCGGGAGCTGGCCGAGCGGTTGGGCCGGGAGCCGTCGCAGTTCGGGAAATTGGAGAACGGGCACACCCCGGGCGGGCCCGAGGTGGTCCAGGCGCTGGATCAGCTCCACGGAACCCCGGGACTGTTGCCGGCGTTGTGGGAGCCGGCGATGGCGGACCCGTGAGTATGTGGCACTACGCCACGTCCAACCTCCCTGGCGTTCTCCAAACCCCGGAGTGTGCAGGCGAGTTGCTTTCGGCCGGTGGTCTCGTGGGAGAGGAGCTGGAAGTCCAGGTCGAGGCGCGCAACTGGCGCACCTGGGGGTAATGGCAAGTCGCTCCAACGTCACCCTTCACGTGCTGCGTTGGTCGGCCGGCCTTCACGGGCTGACGAACGCGGACACCATGTTTCTGCGTGGTCCCAGTGGCCAGGCGGTCGCGTGGGTCGAGACCGGGTATTCCGGCGAACCGGTGCAAGAAACTGCCGCCGTCGAACGGCTCCAGCTTCGATGCGATCGGGTACGCGATTTGGCCCTATTCCCTGACGAATCGCGGCAGTTCATCGAACGGATGCTGGAGGAAGCGCCATGCGAGCCATTGACCTGAGCGGCATTACGTGGCGCAAGAGCAGCTACAGCAACCAGGACGGCGGCCAGTGCATCGAAGTCGCCACCGACGTCCTCTCCCTCGTCCCCGTCCGTGACAGCAAGGACCCTTCCCGCGGAACCCTCGTCTTCGTAGCCTCCGCCTGGGCCGCCTTCGTCGACGGAGTCAAGCGCTGACCTTCAGCCCGTCCAGGGTGAGGTCGAGCAGGCGCTCGGCGCGTTCACGTTGTTCGGGGCTCGCCGAGGTGAGGGCGATGCCTTCGAGGGCGGTGGCCAGGTCGGCGGCGCTGATGTCCGTGCGGATCGTCCCGGCGGCCACGCAGGGGTCCATCAGCGCGGTGATGGCGGCCAGGATCATGTCCCTGCTCCGGCCGTAGGGGTTGTTTCCCGTCGCGGCGATGGCACGCAGGGCGTCGGCCATGCCGTATTTCGTGGTGACGTAGTCCAGGAAGAGGCGGGTCCAGGCGTGCAGGGCCTCGTAGGGCGGCTTGGCTGCGAGCAGACCGGGCGCGGCGTCGCAGAGCTGGGCCACCTCGTTGCGGTAGACGGCCTCGATCAGGGCCTCCCGGGTGGGGAAGTTGCGGTAGAGGGTCGCGCTGCCCACGCCCGCCTCTTTGGCGATGCGCTCCAGGTGCACGTCCAGCCCCTCCGCGGCGAACATCCGCACCGCGGCCGCGAGGATCTTGTCTCTGTTGCGCTGGGCGTCAGCTCGCAAGGGTTCTCCTTCGACTTGCTAAGTGGGGGTGCCCCCACTTAGTGTCCGGGATAAGTGGTGGCGCCTCCACTTTCATCGTAGGCCATGGTTTGGCCTGCGCTATCCCGCTTGGAAGGGCGTTGATCATGTCATCAGGGATCGAGGGCAAGGTCGTGGCGATCACAGGTGCCAGCAGTGGCATCGGCGCGGAGACGGCGGCCTACCTCGCGGAGAGAGGGGCACGGCTCGTCCTCGGGGCCCGGCGGGAGCACCGGCTGAACGAGGTCGTGGCACAGATCAGGGCGAAGGGAGGCTCCGCCGTCGGGGTCGTGGTCGACGTGACGCGCCGTGCGGACCTCAAGCTCCTGACGGACACGGCGGTCGACCGGTTCGGGCGGCTCGACGTCCTGGTCTCCAACGCCGGCACGATGGCGGTGTCGCCGTTCGACGAACTGCGCCAGGACGACTGGGACGCGATGGTCGCAACACATGTCACCGGTCTGCTGAACGGTATCGGGGCGGCACTTCCGCTCTTCCGGCGGCAGCGCTCCGGCCACTTCGTCAACGTCGCCTCCACCGCGGCACATGTCGTGAAATCCCCGCAGGGCGTCTACGCGGCCACCAAGACGGCGGTGAAGGTGCTGACCGAGGGGCTGCGGCAGGAGTCGGGACCCGACCTGCGGGTCACTCTGGTCTCACCCGGGTTCACCGACACCGAGGGGGTCGGCAGGGGAGGCAGCCCCGAGGCGGCGGCAGCGCTGGCCCGGCAGCGCGACGAGATCGCCATGCCGCCCTCCGCCGTCGCGTCCGCGATCGGTTACGCGATCGAGCAGCCCGCCGGCATCGACATCGGCGAGATCGTGATCCGGCCGACCGTGCAGGCCTGACGCCGGACGGCGCCTGCGCTCCAGCCGGGCATGGTCACCCGTTCAGCACGTGCTCCATCCATGCCGCTGTACGCGGGAAACGGTCGAAAGGGCGTAGGGAACCCCGCTGTCAGTCGTGGTGGCGATAGGCGGCGACCGCCACCCGCACGAACGACCGCAGCAGCGGGTTCGCGTCCCCCTCGGCCCACGCCACCACGACGCGGCTCGGCGCCATGTCGGCGACCGGTACGACCGTGAGCCCGGCTCCCGGGTCGTGGCCGGCCAGTGTCATGCCCACCGTGCCGTTCCAGAGCACCGCCTGCCGGCATTCCTGGACGGCCCGCACGACCGGGCCCTCCCGCCTCTCCCCGCCGTTCCAGTACGCCTGCCACAGGCCGTCGGTGCCGTCCGGGAACCGGAACCACCGCCGCTCGGCGAGGTCGGCCAGCCGCAGGCTCGCCCGGCCGGCCAGCGGATCGTCGGCGCGGAGCAGCGCCCCGACCGGATCTGCACGCAACTCCCGGACCACCAGGCCTGTTTCGTCGAACGGCGCGCGGGTGAGGGCGACGTCGACGGCACCGGCGTGCAACCCGCACGTGGGGTCCGTCAGGTCGGTCTCGCGGATGCGGATCTCGACGCCCGGGTGGCGTTCGCGGTACGCGCGGGCCAGCCGGAGCACGCCCGGATCCGCGCTGTCGCCCAGGAGGCCGACGGTCAGAACGGCGGTCCCCGCCGCCGTGGCGACCCGCACGCGCAGCCGGTCGGCCCGGTCGAGGAGCGCGCGGGCCTCGTCCAGCAGGACCGTTCCCACCGGGGTCAGGGCGACCCCGGCCGGCGACCGCTCGAACAGCCGGGCGCCGATCTCGGTCTCCAGCGCCCTGATCGCTCGGCTCAGCGGGGGCTGGCTCATGTGGAGACGGGCGGCGGCCCGTCCGAAGTGCAGTTCCTCGGCGACCGCGACGAAATAGCGCAGCGTGCGCAGCTCGATCCGCTCCATCCGCTCCATCCGCTCCATCCAGCAACGATACCGATCGGGTATCGGGGTGGCGGAACAGGTCTTGGACAGCCGGACCGCCCCGGCCGTCGAATCGGGGCATGACGACTCACGACAACACTCCCGCGGTATCCGTCGTCGGTCCCGGCGACGGCGAGGTGCTGATGCTCGGCGCCACCCGGATGCGCGTCCTGGAGGACGGCCGTACCACCGGCCACCGCCTCGGCCTCGCCGAGTCCGTCCTCGCGCCGCACACCCCCGGCCCGCCGCAGCACCGGCACGCGCGGCACGACGAGGGGTTCTACGTCGTCTCCGGCTCGGTGCGCTTCACCGTCGGGGACGAGGAGTACGACGCCACGGCCGGGACGCTCGTCATGGTGCCGCCCGGCGCCCCGCACACCTTCGCCAACGTCACCGGCGAACCGGCCGTCATGCTCAGCACGTTCACGCCCGACCTGTACGTGCAGTACTTCCGGGACCTGCGGGACCAGTTCGCCACCGGCGAGCCGCCGAGCCCGCGGGCGAGCGCCGAGATCATGAGGCGTTACGCCACCGAGCCGGCCGGTGCCTCATGAGCGTCGCGTACTGGATCGTGGCCGGTCTGCTCGCCCTCTTCTACCTCTACGGGGGCGGCTTGAAGGCCGTGCGGAGCAGGGAGCGGCTGCTGCCGATGATGGCGTGGGTGGACAGCATGCCGATGCCGGCCGTGCGGGCGATCGGGAGCGTCGAGATCCTCGGCGCGGCCGGCCTCGTCCTCCCGCGCCTGACCGGCGTCGCGCCCTGGCTTGGTCCGGTCGCCGCCGTCGGGTTCGTCGTGCTCCAAATCGGCGCGATCCGGGTCCATCTGAGGATGGGGGACCGTCAAGTCGCCCTCAACCTGGCACTTTTGGCGGCGGCGGGGGCGACCGTCTGGCTCGCCGCGGTGTCCTGATCGTAATTAATCCTTGTACAACTCATTGAGCGGACCATGAGTCTCCTGTGGCGCGCGGATCGCGGAATCCGCGTTTCCGTTGCACACAGGGGGGCGAAATGGACGTACCCATACCAGAGAAACCGCCGGAAACACTGCCGGAAACGACCCCGGAAGCCGCGCCCGGCGGCAGGCGCAGGGCGGGCCGTACCGTCGCGCTGATCGCCGGTGCCGTCGTGCTCGGCGCCGTGGCCGGCACCTGCGTCGGCTACCTCGTCCAGGCCGACCGTGCGCCCACCGCCCTGCCGTCGCTCTCCCAGGCGTCGGTCGCGCAGGCGAAGGGCGACGGTCCGGAGCCGCTGTCGGCCGCCCAGGACCGCAAGGTCAAGGTCGACGGCGACCTGCGCAAGCTGCTGCTGAAGAAGCCGGGCGGGGCGCGCAAGGGGCTGTACACGGTGGGCACCGACGGGTGGCTGGGCGTGACCGAGTACGCGGAGACGTTCGACAAGCCGGCCGGGGCCTTCCGCGACCTGATCGCGACGGACGACTTCCGGCGGGCGGCCGCCACCACCTGGCGGGAGGGCAGCACCTACAACGTCGAGATCAGGCTCATCCAGTACCGCCAGGAGGAGACCAGCACGACGGCCGCGGACGCGGCGGCGGACGCGTACTACTGGGCCGACTCGGGGGCCCGGGACACCGAGAGCTGGCCGATCCCCGGTACCGGCGACGGCATGGCGTACGTCCACCACAAGCCCGACAGCGCGTACGGCGTGACCGTGTACTCGGCCGAGGCGCACGCGTGGCGCGGGGACATCGCCATGGAGATCTGGATCAGCGACACGAAGCCGATCTCCAGGACGAAGGTGCTGGATCTGGCGAAGCGGCAGATGGAGCGGCTGTGAGCGAGGAATCCGTGAACCCCGAACCGGCGGCGGCACCGGAGCCGACGGTGTCCGAGCCGACGGCCTCCGAGCCGACGGCGGCCGCTTCCGAAACGGCTCCCGAAACGGCTCCCGAAGCCGCTCCCGAGGCCGTTTCCGACGCGCCTCTCACGGCCGAGGCCCCGGCCGCCGACCCCGACCCCGACCCCGCAGCCCCGCCGTCGCGCCCCCGGCGCCGCATCGGCGTCTTCGTCACCGTCGGCGTCCTCGCCGTGGCCGTCGTCGCGGGTGTCGCCGGCACGGTCGTGACCGTGCGTGCCGCGGACCGTGACCCGGGTGCTCCCCACTGGAGCCTGCCCAAGGAGTCCAAGGGCACGCGGGCGGCGGCCCAGACCGGTCTCCAGGGGATGCTGCTGCCGTACGACGCGGAGCAGTACGGGCGTGGCCCGGACCTGGCCGGGTTCGGCTCGGACGTGCGGCTGACCGGCGCCCAGGCCACGGCGCTGCGCAAGGAGTCGATCCAGGACCTGCCGCGCTCGCAGCGCCAGGAGCTGGACCGGCAGATCGACAAGAACCCGGTCAAGGGCATGGTGATGCGCAGCTACGCGAACACCTCCGGCGGCGAGGGCGACGAGTACACGATGGACATCCAGCTGGCCCAGATGCAGAACCGGGCCACGGTCCGCACCATCGCCAACGCCGAGCGGGAGCTCTTCGCCGCGCTGGACGTCTTCCGGAAGGGCCCGGAGATCGCGGGGTACAAGGACTCGACCTCCTGCTTCCTGTCGCCGGCCGGGTCGGCCGAGAAGCTCGACACGATGCTCTGCTACGGCTACGTGGGGGACGTCCTGGTCTCCGCCACGGCCACCGCGGCCAAGCCGCTGGACACGAGGAGCGCGGCGGACATGCTGCACGCCCAGCTCGAACGGATCAAGGACCCGGGGGCGGCCGTATGACCACCGAGACCAACGCGAACCCGGACCCGGAGCCGAGCCCGAGCCCGGAGCCGAGCCCGAGCCCGAGTCCGGAGCCGAGCCTCGGCGTGGACCCGAGTCCGGTCCCCGTGCCGGTCGCGGACGTCGCGCAGCCCGGGGAGCCCGCGCAGCCCGGGGAGCCCGTGCAGTCCGGGGAGCCCGTGCAGTCCGGGGAGCCCGTGCCGTCCGTGAAGAAGGACCGGCGGCTGCTGCGGGCGACGCTCCGCTGGGTCGCCGCCGTCGCCGTCTTCGGCATCGTCGGGACCGGCACGGCGTACGGCATCACGCGGCTCGACCGCACCGACGTACCCGGTCTCGGCACGCACTCCGACGGCCGCTGGACGTACCCCGTCCTCGTGAAGCCACCGCTGCCCTCCGGCAGCCCCGGCCCGAACGACGACACCCGCAACCTGGCCGGCGCCCACTACGCCGACCTGCGCGGACTGGTCCTCCCGGCGCCGAAGGGGGCCACCGCCGACGCCTCGCTCAAGGGCACGGACGGCTGGCTGCCGACGAAGGGCTTCCTCGCCGAGTTCGCCTCCGCGGACGACCGGAAGGAGCTGGGCCAGACGCTCCTCGACAACGGCCTGCGGCACATCGCCGCCCGTGGCTGGACCACCCCCGACGGCACGCACACCCGGATCTACCTGCTCCAGTTCGACACGGCCGCCGTCGCGGAGGCGATCCTCAACGGCAAGCTCATGAGCCAGGCGGCGCCGACCTACGCGCTGCGCGACGGGGACCAGTTCGAACTCGACGGGAAGTTCCCGGACCCGGCCAGGATCGAGCACGTCCTGCTGGCGCCCTACACGGAGCTCAAGCCGTACGGCGCCCGGCAGGCCCGGCAGGCCTACCTGGCTTCCGGGGACACCGTCGGCGTGATCATCCAGTCCCGCAAGGGAGGCATGCCGGCCGTCCCCTTCGAGCAGACGGTGACCCTGCAGAGCGAGCTGCTGGACTGAACCCGCGGGGCGTACCTCACCAAGAGCGCCGGGCCCGGGCCGCGTAAGCTTGGGCCCGGCTCTTGTACGTACGCCCGACCTCGCTCAAGGAGCACCCGTGGAAGCCTTCTTCGAAACCCTGCTGGTCCTGGTCTGCGTCGGCGTCCTCGCCTTTGCCTGGCTGGCCGTGAAGAAGCTCTACCAGGGCCAGCGCTGAACCGAGTCCGAGCCCGAGTCTAGGAACCACCACTCATGATCGAGATTCCGTCCGACCTGCACAGGGACCTCGTCCCGCTCGCCTTCCTGCTCGGCAGCTGGGCCGGCGCGGGTGTCCACGACTTCCCGGGCTCGGAGAAGTGCAACTTCGGCCAGGAGGTCACCTTCAGCCACGACGGACGGGAATTCCTGGAGTACCGATCCCACACCTGGGTGCTGGACCACGACGGGAACAAGGTCCGCCCGCTGGAGTCGGAGTCCGGCTTCTGGCGCATCGACGCCCAGCGCAAGGTCGAGGTCACGATGGTCCGCGACGACGGCGTGATCGAGATCTGGTACGGCGAGATGGCCGACCAGAAGCCCCAGATCGACCTGGTCACCGACGCCGTCGCCCGGACCGCCGCCTCCGCCCCGTACAGCGGTGGCAAGCGTCTCTACGGCTACGTCAAGAGCGACCTGATGTGGGTCGGCGAGAAGCAGACCCCCGAGGTCGAGCTGCGCCCCTACATGTCGGCGCACCTGAAGAAGGTCGTCACCCCGGAGGACGTCGAGCGCTGGGCCAAGGCCCTCCCCGACGACATGCCGGACGACGGCATCGCGTTCTTCAAGTAGTTCTGGAATTCGGAAGTAGTTCTAGACTTTCGGTGTGGTGAGCACCGACTGGAAGAGCGACCTCAGGCAGCGCGGCTACCGGCTGACGCCGCAGCGGCAACTCGTGCTCGAAGCCGTGGACACCCTTGAGCACGCGACCCCCGACGACATCCTCGGTGAGGTGAGGAAGACCGCGTCGGGGGTCAACATCTCGACGGTCTACCGGACCCTGGAGCTCCTGGAGGAGCTGGGGCTGGTCAGCCATGCCCATCTCGGGCACGGTGCGCCGACGTACCACCTCGCCGACCGGCACCACCACATCCACCTGGTCTGCCGCGACTGCGAGAACGTGATCGAGGCGGACGTGGCGGTGGCCGCGGAGTTCACCGCCAAGCTGCGGCGCGACTTCGGCTTCGAGACGGACATGAAACACTTCGCGATCTTCGGGCGTTGCAAGGACTGCACGCTGAAGAGAGCCAAGGCGGCATCCGCCGCGTCCACGTCCGTCCAGAGTTCAATTACCGAGTCGTAGGCTTACGCATATGAAGAGCCCCCTGCTGTCCCTGCCCGGCGCCGTCCCCGGCGAAGGCGTGGACGAAGGCGTCGCCGCGCACTACGGCGACCTGTTCCGCGAGCAGCGCGCCCTCGCCGACGGCGCCGGTTTCGTCGACCTCTCCCACCGGGGGGTCGTGGCCGTCACCGGCGAGGACCGCCTCGCCTGGCTGCACCTGCTCCTCACCCAGCACGTCAGCGAGCTGCCGGCCGGCGAGGCCACCGAGGCGCTGATCCTCTCCGCGCACGGCCACATCGAGCACGCGCTGTACCTGGTCGACGACGGTACGACCGTCTGGGCCCACGTGGAGCCGGGCACCCAGGAGGCGCTGATCGCCTACCTGGAGTCGATGAAGTTCTTCTACCGGGTGGAGGTCGCCGACCGCACCGCCGACCTCGCGGTCGTCCACCTGCCCGCCGGCTCCATCGCCGAGGCCCCGGAGAACGCCGTCGTCCGCGAGACGGCGTACGGCCGTGATCTCTTCCTGCCCCGGGCCGACCTGGAGGCGTACGCCGGGACGGCGGGCCCGGCCGCCGGGCTGCTCGCCTACGAGGCGCTGCGCGTCGAGCACCACCGGCCCCGGCTCGGCTTCGAGACCGACCACCGGACCATCCCGCACGAGCTGGGCTGGATCGGCAGCGCGGTCCACCTCCAGAAGGGCTGCTACCGCGGCCAGGAGACCGTGGCCCGGGTGCAGAACCTCGGCAAGCCGCCGCGCCGCCTGGTCTTCCTCCACCTGGACGGCAGCGAGGTGCACCTGCCGCCGCACGGCACCGAGATCCGAGTGGCCGACGACGGCGAGGACGGCCGGAAGATCGGCGTCGTGACGACGTCGGTGCGCCACTTCGAACTGGGCCCGGTGGCCCTGGCGCTGGTCAAGCGCAACGTCCCGGCGGACGCCCGCCTGGTCGCGGGCGAGACGGCCGCCGCCCAGGAAGTGATCGTGGAGCCGTAGCCGCGCCGCGGCATCACATGCCGCGGCGTCACATCTCCAGCAGGACGGTGAACGGGCCGTCGTTCGTCAGCGACACCCGCATCCGGGCCCCGAACCGCCCGGTCGCCACGGTCGCCCCCAGCGACCGCAGCTGTGCGACCACCTCGTCCACCAGCGGCTCCGCCACCTCGCCGGGCGCCGCCGCGTTCCAGGTCGGCCGGCGCCCCTTGCGGGCGTCGCCGTACAGCGTGAACTGACTGATCACGAGCAGCGGCGCGTCGACGTCGCTGCACGACCGCTCGTCCGCCAGCATGCGGATCGACCAGAGCTTCCGGGCGAGTTGGGCCGCCTTCTCCTTGGTGTCCTCATGGGTCACCCCGACGAGCACGCACAGGCCCTCGCCCTCGATCGCGCCCACCGTCTCGCCGTCCACGACGACGCTCGCGCCGTCCACCCGCTGTACCACCGCTCGCATGCGCACCATCATGCCCGGTGCCCGCATGCTCCTCACAGGGGCCCATTTTTGAACCTTAACGTCCCAACTAGGGCCGTTCGGGGGCACTCGGTCACATTGCGGCCACTTGGGGTGGCACCATGCTTGCACACGCCGGTCGAGGGGACGGTTGAGACGTATGAGCACACCGAGTACCGAGCGACTGAAGACGCAGGGCACGCAGAGCGTGCAGAGCCTGCCCCGGCCGCCCGCACAGCGGGGCGAGGACATCCCGCTGCCCGCGGAGCCGCCGGAGCACGACCTGGCCCGCCTGAGCCTGCCCGAACTGCGCGTCCTGCGCCGGGACGCGCAGCGCGACGAGGCCGACCTCAGCTACGTGAGACGGCTGCTCCAGGGCCGTATCGACATCCTGCGCGCGGAGCTGGCCCGCCGCTCCCCGGCGGGCGCCGCCGCCGTCGTGGACCGGCTCCCGGAGATCCTCACGGACGCCCCGGCCCGCCACCGCTCCTCGGCCCGCCACGTGACGCTGGGCACCCCGCACAACGAGGAGTACAGCAGGCTGGCGGCGGACATGCTGGCCGAGGTCGAACTCTCCGACCTGGCGGCCCGCACGGACACCGAGCTGAACACGGCGATGGGCCGCCTGGTCCGCTACGAGCAGGAGGTGTCACGGCGCAGGCAGCGCCTGCAGCGGACGGCCGACGACTCCAGCGGCGAGATCACCCGCAGGTACCGGGAGGGCGAGGCCCAGGTCGACGATCTGCTGACGTAGGGCTGGAGTCCCCGGGGGCGCGGGGCTGTATCCGGCATGCGGCTCCGCCGTGTGGACGCTTCAGGCCCCCACCCACCCGCACCCGAAATTCAATCGGCACCGCCCCCGCCCAGCACCTACCGTGCTGTCATGACTGACGCCGTCGAAGTCCGCCCCATCACCGAACCCGAGTTCCAGGACTGGCAGCGGGCCCTGTCCACCGGCTTCCTCAACCCGCCCACCCTCCCGGCAGAGCAACTCGACGCCCGTCGCAGGCAGTTCGTGCCGAACAGGCTCCTGGGCGCCTTCGACGGCCGCCGCTGCGTCGCGACGTTCCGCTCCTTCGACCAGGAGCTGACCGCGGTGGGCGGCGCGGTCCTGCCCGCCGACGCCGTCTCCAGCGTCACGGTCACCCCCACGCACCGCCGCCGCGGTCTGCTCACCCGCATGATGAGCCAGGACCTGGCCGCGGCGAAGGAACGCGGCGACGTGGTCGCGACCCTGATCGCCGCCGAGTACCGGATCTACGGCCGCTACGGCTTCGGCCCGGCGACCACGCTGACGGAGTGGACGGTCGAGGTCCCGCGGGCCGGCCTCGACCCGCGCTGGGCGCGCCCCGAGGACGGCGGCCGGATCGACCTCGTCGACGGTGAGGACATCCGCAAGCTCGGTCCCGACGTGCACGAACGGGTCCGCCGCAGCACCCCCGGCGCGGTCAGCCGCAGCGAGCTGTGGTGGCAGTTGCGCACCGGCGCGGTCCGCTTCGAGGCCGACTGGAAGGAGCCCTACTTCGCGGTGTACCGCTCGGCCGCCGGCGAGGTGGAGGGCATCGCGGCGTACACGGCGGACGACAACTGGCAGGGCAAGCAGCCGTACGACACCGCAGACGTGCACTGGCTGCTCGGCACGACCCCGGCGGCGGAGCGGGCGCTGTGGCACTACCTGTGCTCGATCGACTGGATCACCCGGGTGAAGAGCGGCTGGCGGTCGCCGGACGACCTGCTGCCGCACTACCTGCCCGACCCGCGGGCCGCGCGGATCACCAACCAGGCGGACTGGCTGTGGGTGCGGATCCTGGACGTCGTACGGGCCCTGGAGGCGCGGACGTACGACAGGGCGGGGACGCTGGTCCTGGAGGTGGCGGACCGGCAGGGGCTGGCCGGCGGCCGGTTCCGGCTGGACGCCTCCCCCGACGGGGCGTCCTGCACCCCGACCACCGACACCCCGGACCTCGCCCTCGACGTCGCCGAACTGGCGAGCGTCTGGCTCGGCGACCAGTCCGTGGCGCGGTTGCACGCCCTCGGACGGGTCCAGGAAGAGCGAGTGGGCGCCGCCCGGGAGGCCGACGCCCTGTTGCGCGCGTCCGGGCGGCCTTGGTGCCCGGACATCTTCTGAGGCGCTCCTTCCTCCCGGGGGCGGTGCCTGAATCACCTGTGTTCGGCTGTGCCTGTGCTGTTGTGGCCCTGCTGTTGTGGCTGTGTTGTGCGGTGCTGCTCATCCGTAGCGAGCTGTGAAGTTGTGGCTGTGCGGGTCTGCCTGTGTTCGGTTGTCGGTGTTCAGTTGTGACTGTGCCGGTCGTGCTGGCCGCGCGCCCCGACGGCCGGCCCAGGTGGACCGGGCTCCCGGCTCCCCTCCGGAAGGGAACCCGGACGGCCAACCGCCGAGGAAGTAAGACCATGTTGCTCGAGTTGGTGACCAACTCAATAGGACTTATCTCCACTTGGATGCGACTCATAACCACCTTCCCGTGAACTGCCGGAAGATGGCGGGAAGTTGTACTGTTTGTCCGTGGAGCCGGAACACGCCTCCGTCAATGGGCGGAAGAGGCCACCGCGGCCTCAGGCGTCACATCACGAGGTGGCCGACGAGCTGCGCACCCGGATCAGGTCCGGGGTGCTGCGGCCGGGCCAGCGCATGCCCACGCAGGCCAAACTGGCCGACGAGTTCGGTGTCGAGCGCGGGGCGGTGCGGCAGGCGCTGCGCATCCTGCAGTCGGAGCACCTGCTCACCAATGTGTCGAAGGGCGCTCCGGCGACGGTGGCCCCGGGTCCGGGCCCGGTACGGTTCGCCGCGGGCCCGGGGGCGCCGCCGCAGCCGACCATGGTGGCCCTCACCCCGCGCATAGAGGCGGCCTTCGCGGCCTCGCACGTGAGGATCGACGCGCTCTGCCTGACCTCGGTCTCGCTCAACCTGGCGCTCGGCGGGCCGCTGCGGCTCATCCACGCGGGGCGGCTGGAACCGGCCAAGATCGACGTCCGGGTGCTGCTGCCGAGCCGGGACATCGACCTCGCCTTCCCGACGGCGGTGGCGGCCGACGCCTCGGCCGGGGACGCGGTGCACGACCGCTGGCTGGCCCAGCGCAACGCACAGGGCCAGGTGCTGCGCCACAACCTGCTGGCGCTGCGTGCCACGCACGGCATCGACGTGCACGTCACCTTCCGGGCCCTGCCCTTCACCCCGCCGGTCAAGTTGTACCTGCTCAACGGGGCGGAGGCGCTGTTCGCGTACTACACGCTGGCGCGTCACGAGCGGGAGATCGACCACGAGCACCTGCAGACGTACGACGCCGAGGGCACGCGGTCGGTGCTCTTCGCCTTCGAACGGGGCACGGGGCTGCGGGACACCGCGTTCGTGGACCAGTCGACACGGTGGTTCGACGCCCTGTGGGAGACGATCAGTTCGGAGCTGCACCTGACGGCGTAGGGCCGTCCGTGGTTCCTACAGGGCGGGGCCGGCGAGCACCAGGGCGAGCAGGACGGCACCGGCGGAGCTGAACGCCGGGCTCTTGGCCTTGATGCCGACGGTGAGCAACAGCAGGCCGATAATGCCAGTGGCACCGTACGTCGACTGGACGATCTGCTCGAAGCCGATGACGAAGACGGCGGAGAGGAGAGCGAGGGCGGCAGGCATGGTGGGTCCCCCCATCAGTCGGGAAGCAAGGCTTCCGCCAACTCAACCAAGTTGGTTACCAACTCTGATTAAGTTGTCCCCAGTTGGTGACCAGTTATAAACAACCTTCAAACAACTCCCGATAGATGGATCAAAGTTGTAGCGTTTGGTCGTGACTCAGGAGAACGTGGCAGTGAACGCCGGCAGCACACCTCAGGAGATCGCCGACACCCTGCGGCAGCGCATCCGCTCGGGCGACCTCAAGGCCGGCGACCGCCTGCCCACCCAGGCCGAACTGGCCGAGGCCTTCGGCGTGGAGCGGGGGACCGTGCGCCAGGCCGTGCGGGCACTGCAGGACGACGGTTACCTCGTCGACGTCGGCAAGGGCAGCCCGCCGCGCATCGCCGGGCAGCGGCCCGTCGGGCTGGACGAGCCGCAGCCGACGATGGTCGGCCTCGGCCCCCGCATGACGGAGGCGTTCTCCGCCGCCCACGTCCGTATCGACGCCGCCTGCCTGACCGCCCAGAGCCTGCTGCCGGCCCTCGCCGAGCCCCTGCGTCTGATCCACGAGGGCCGGATCCGCCCCGACCGCATCGACGTCCGCGTCCTGCTCCCCAGCCGCGACATCCCGCTCGCCTTCCCGACGGCCGTCGACGGCGACGACGACACGGTTCACAACCGCTGGCTCGGCATGCGCAACGCCCAGGGCCAGGTCCTCCAGTACAACCTCCAGGGCCTGCGCTCCACCCACAAGATCGACGTGAACGTCACCTTCCGGGCCCTGCCGTTCACCCCGCCGATCAAGCTGTACCTGCTCAACGACGCCGAGGCGCTGTTCGCGTACTACACGGTCACCCGCCGCGAGGAGCAGACGGAGGACGGCCTGCTCGACATGTACGACGCCGTCGGCTCGGAGTCCCTCCTCTTCTCCTTCGAGAAGCGCACCGGCCAACGGGACGCCGCGTTCGTGGAGCAATCGCAGAAGTGGTTCAACGCCCTCTGGGAAACCATCACGACGGACCTGACACTCTCTTAGTGACTTCTGATACGAGGCAGACTCAACCGGCGGCAGCCAAGAGCAGGAACACGACCGAAGAGATCGCGGAACTGGTCAGAAGCGCCAGGGTCGTCCTCTGGGACTTCGACGGACCGATCTGCCGGCTGTTCGCGGGACACTCGGCGGCGGGCGTGGCCGGCGGACTGGTCGACTGGCTGGCGGTCCGGGGCCTGCACGGCCTGGTCACGGACGCGGAGCGGGAGTCCCTCGACCCGCACCTCGTGCTGCGCGCCGTGGACCGCCGGCACCCCGGCAGCGACCTGGTCGCGGAGCTGGAGGAACGTCTCACCAAGGAGGAACTGCGGGCCACGTCGACGGCGATGCCCACGGCGTTCGCGGACATCCTCATCCAGACGTGGCGGGCGCGCGGCGCGCGCATGGCGGTCACCACCAACAACTCCCCCCGGGTGGTCCGCGCCTACCTCGACGACCGCGCCCTCACCTCCTGCTTCGCCCCGCACATCTACGGCCGCACCCAGGACCTGCACCGCCTCAAGCCGGACCCACACTGCCTCAACCGCGCCCTCAGCGCGATGGGCGCCGCCCCCGACGCGGCCCTGATGATCGGCGACTCGCCCACGGACTTCCAGGCGGCCCGCACGGCCGGGGTGCCGTTTCTCGGCTACGCGCGTAACGCACGGAAGGCCAAGCTCCTGACCGAGGCCGGCGCGGAGCACGTGGTCGGCTCCTTGTGGCCGCTGCTGGAGACGCTGCGGCACCAGGGGGTGCCGGGCCCCCACCTGCCCGACCGCCGGTGACGGGGCGCAGGCCGAGCGGATCGATGCGCTCCGAGCGCTTCCGGCGGACCAAAGGTGGGGGCAACCGCGGTGCGCTAGCATGCCCGCATCTTGTGAGCAACCGCTCCGGTTCCTACGTATGAGAAGGCCAAGCACACCGTTCTCAGAACGACCTGACGCAGCGGGGTACCAAACCCACCCGTTGTGGCTACTCGATTGCGCCTCTGGTCGTGCGGGCAGTCAGCCGCGTTTACCGTTTGCCGTACTTTCCAGCCAGCGCTAGCAATTCCGGAGCGGCCAGTGGGCGCATCTTCCGTTCCCTTCCTGTCCTTCGGGGAACGCGCCAAACCCGGTCCAGGTCATGTGGTGTTCCGGCAGATCGTGGGCCATGCCAGGGAACACGGCAAGGCGCACAGCGGGTACCACAACACGAACTACGCCCTGCCGTTGAGCGACCCCGTGGCGCTGCTGCTGCATCGCGAACCCGGCATGTCGGTGACAGTGCGCATCCGGCATCCCGATGCGCTGCCCGTGGTGATCAGGACCTGGCAGAACGAGGCGGACATCCTCAGAGCCGTCAGGACGGTGCTGCCTAATGTGCCGGAATGTCTCTACGAGGGAAACGGATACGCCATCCACAGCTATGTGGAAGGTGTGCCGCTGTCCAGCGTCCGCGGCAATGGCCGATCCCTCGACGCACTGCTCATCGAGGAGATCGCCGAGCTCCTCGCGCAGATGACCCAGGTGCGCCGGGCCACGCTGCCGGGCCTGCCGGCCTCCTGGCCCAGCAACGGCCAGGACAGCCAAGGCTTTCTGCAGACGCTGGCGCACTCCGCGGACCAGCAGATCCGGCGGACCAACCTGCAGAAGTTCGGCGGGCTGTTCGCGGCCCTGGGCATCCCGGAGGACGCACTCACCCGGTTCGCGGAGCGGGTGCCGGGGATGGCCCGGCGGCCGTACAGCCTGCTCCACGCGGACCTGCACCGGGACAACCTGATCGTCACCTATGGCGGCCGGCCGTCGCTCGTCTGTGTCGACTGGGAACTCGCCACCTACGGCGATCCACTCCATGACCTGGCCGTTCATCTGGTGCGCATGCAGTACCCCCGCCGGCAGTGGTCCGAGGTGGTCGAGGCCTGGGCCAAGGCCATGCGGGCGATTCGGCCCGGTGCGGTCCACGGAGTGGGCAAGGACCTGGCGCACTACGTCGCGTTCGAGCGGGCGCAGTCCGTCTATCCGGACGTCATACGGGCCGCCACGTCGCTGGAGGAATCGTTCGATCAGAAGGGCCTGGACGCGGCCACGTCGGCGGTACGCCGTGCTCTGGAGGCGGCCCAGGACCCCCTGCGGCTGCGGCAGCTGCCCGGCCGGGCCGAGATCGAGCGCGTGCTGTTCCGGTGGCGGATCTCCCGGGGGGAAGCACGGCAGGGGCTTTTCTCCGGTTTCCTCAGCGTTCAGTGGAAGCCGGACAGGCGCGTTCCCGAGCGTCCGGACTTTCCTTGTGCGGCTGTGCAGAGCGCGCTGCTGGCGGAGGGCGCCGCCCCGGCCGGCCGGGTGTTCAAAGGAACCGGTCACCTGAATTCCGTGGTGAAGGTTCCTGGAATCGAATTCCCCGTCGTGGTGCGGCGCCAGGTGCACAAGGTGGTCCGGCGTGAACGCAGCTTTCTCAGTGAGCACGCCGTGCTCACGGCCATCGAGAATTCGCGTGTTCCGGTGGCGACACCGAGGGTTCTGGCACTGGGCGAGAGCTATCCCGGGAGATACCGGAAGGACCGCTTCGCCATCCACACCTACGAGGGGCCACTCGACATCGACAGGCCGCCCAACCATCCGGTGCACGGCCTGCTGCCGCATGAGGCGGACCGGCTCGTCGACCAGCTCAGCGCGCTGAAGGGGGTCGACTACGCCAGGCTCGATCCGGCCGCGGACGAAGCGGGCTACGGTTTCTACCGTTACCTGACCGACCAACTCGTGCTGCTGGTGGCGCACCTGCCCCAGGACTCTCAGCAACTCGCCAGGCAACTCGGTCTGCCCGACGCCGAACGACTGCGGCAGATACTGGCCCGGCACCAGGTGACCGAGCGCAGCCCGATCCTCCTGCACGGTGACCTGAACCCCTGGAACCTGGTGCGCCGGGACGACGCCATGGCGCTGACCATCATCGACTGGGAGATGGCCGTCGTCGGCGACCCGCTGTACGACCTGGTCCGGCACATGCATCTCACCCCGACCCGGCCGGAGATCCGGGACCGGATGTTCCGCCGCTGGGAACGCCTGCTGCCGGACGCCTACACACGGGCCTGGCAGCAGGACTGGCGGGTCTACCGGTGGATCGAGATCGTCCGTTCCGCCTACGTGGACCTGGACCGGCTGGTCACCGGGGCGAGTCTGGACGCCCCCAACGTCCGACGGGCCGTGGATTCGTACGCCATGACGTTGGCGGCGGCCAAGGCCTCCCTGGGCCTGCCGGTCCGGGAGACGGCGAATCCCCACCTCGCCCGTGCTCTGGCCTAGGGGGACCTTGGCCGGACCGAATACGCGTCTGCCCGGAGGCCCGCGGTATCGGCCGGGCGGCGTGGCGCGGAGCGGGCAGGCATGTCCGGACGGGGCTGAGGTTCGACACGGGCCGTGGAACCTCGCGAAGCTGCCGCACTGGCGACGGCTCCCGTCCACAGCTTCCGTCCGCCCGACCCGCGCTGCGTAGGCTCGGGCGCATGGGTGACATGGGCCTGCGTGAGCGCAAGAGGCGGCGGATGTACGAGGACGTGTCGGACACCGCCGTGCGGCTGTTCCTGGCGAGGGGGTTCGACGCGGTGTCGGTCGCCGAGGTGGCCGCCGCGGCCGGGATCTCCAAGCCGACGCTGTTCCGGTACTTCCCGGCCAAGGAGGACCTGGTCCTGCACCGGATCGCCGACCACGAGACGGAGGCGGCGCGGCTGGTCACGGGGGCCGGGTCGCCGGTCGGCGTACTGCGCGCGCACTTCCTCGCCGGACTCGAACGGAACGATCCGATCACCGGGCTCAACGACCACCCGCAGGTGCTCGCCTTCCACACCCTGCTCCACAGCACCCCGACCCTGGTCGCCCGGCAGTACGCCTACCTGGAGCGGTCGGAGGCCGCGCTCGCCGAGGCCCTCGGCGGGACCCTGGAGGCCAGGCTGGCGGCCGGCCAGATCATCGCCGTACAGCGGATCCTCGCGCAGGACAACTGGCGGCGGATCGCGGCGGGGGAGCGGGTCGAGAACGTGCGGGCGGACGCGGTGCGGGCGGCGGAGCGGGCGTTCGGGCGGCTGGAGCGCGCCCTGGCGGACGACGACCGGGCCACGACTGAGGACCGGTAAAAAATTTAACCGGGTCACAATTTCTCGTTTACGCTGTTCCCCATGCAGCAGGAACTCGACCGCGAACGCGCCTACCACGACACCTGTCGAGCCGCCCTCGCCCGCATGGTCGAAGACGCCGTCGAGCACGTCGTCACCGGTGAGGACGTCTCCGCGTCCGGTGCCGACGCCGAAGTGCTCGGGTACCGGCTGCGCAGCCGGGCCAAGGAGATGCGCGAGCTGCCGGAGGGCCCGCTGTTCTTCGGCAAGCTGGACTTCGAGGCGGGGGAGCACGCCGGGCAGAGCTACCGCATCGGCCGGCTGCGGATCAGCGAGGAGCCGACCGCCCCACCGCTCGTCGTCGACTGGCGCGCCCCCGTCTCCCGCGCCTTCTACCAGGCCGGCCCCGACGACCCGCAGGGCGTGGCGGTACGCCGGCGGTTCGGCTGGGCGCCCGGCAGCCGCGGCGACTCCGCCGACCTCACGGGCCTGGAGGACGAGGACCTGAGCGGGCGCGAGCCCGGGAGCGGACGCGGTGGGAGGGTTGGGGCCGGCGGGAGCGCGATCCTCACCCGCGAGATCGAACGGCCCCGCGTGGGCCCCATGCGCGACATCGCCGCCACCATCCAGCCCGACCAGGACGACCTGGTCCGCGCCGGTCTCGGCGACTCCGTCTGCGTCCAGGGTGCCCCGGGCACAGGCAAGACCGCCGTCGGCCTGCACCGCGCCGCCTACCTCCTCTACACCCACCCACAGCGCATCCGCCGCTCCGGTCTCCTGATCCTCGGCCCCAACCGCACCTTCCTCTCCTACATCTCCGAGGTCCTCCCGGCCCTCGGCGAGACCGGCGTCAGGCAGCGGACCCTGCCGGAGGAGATCGGCCGTCAGCCGGTCACCGGCACCGACCCCGACCGCACCGCCGCGCTCAAGCACGACCCGCGGATGGCCGAGGTCCTGCGCCGCGCCCTCTACGCCCACGTGCGCACCGACGCCGTCACCCCGCTCTCGCTCTCCGACGGCACGTACACCTGGCGGGTCTCCGCGGCCGCGCTGACGAGGATCGTCGAGGGGGTACGGGAGGAGGAGCCGCCGTACGCCGTCGGGCGGGAGCGCGTCCGGGGCCGGGCGATGCGGGCCGTACAGCTCCAGGCCGAACGCCGGGCGGGCCCGCAGCCCGGCGCCTGGACGCGGCGGCTCGAACGCTCCCGCGCGATGAGCGCCTACCTCGACACCGTCTGGCCGAAGGTGCGCCCGGAGGAGGTGCTGGCGGGACTCCTCACGGACGGCGGGGCACTGGCGACGGCCGCCGAGGGGCTCCTCACCTCCGGCGAACAGCGGGACCTGCTCTGGACCCGGCCGCCGCGTTCGTACAAGTCCGCCCGCTGGTCGGCCGCCGACCTGGTCCTCCTCGACGAACTGGCGGGGCTCGTCGAGCACCCCGAGGGCTACGGCCACATCGTCGTCGACGAGGCCCAGGACCTGTCCCCCATGGAGTGCAGGGCGATCGCCCGACGGGCGGTCTTCGGCTCCCTCACCGTCCTCGGCGACCTGGCCCAGGCCACCGCGCCCTGGTCGGCACGGAGCTGGGACTCGGTCCTGGGCCACCTGGGCAAGCCGGAGGCGGCCGTGGTCCCGCTCACCACCGGCTTCCGGGTCCCGGCGGCGGTCGTCGCCCTGACCAACCGGCTGCTGGGGCGCCTCGGCACGGACGTACCCCCGGCCGAGTCCTACCGCGGTGACGGCGAGGTGACGATCCGCCCGACCGGGGACGTGCCCGCGACGACGGTCATCGCGGTGCGTGAGGCCCTGTCCCACGCGGGGTCGGTGGGAGTCGTGGCGGCGGACGCGCAGGTGACCGCCGTACGCGAGGCGCTGACCGCGGCCGGCCTCGAACCGGCGGGCCCGGACGAACTGGGCGCACGGGTGGCCGTGGTCCCGGCGAGCGTCGTCAAGGGCCTGGAGTACGACCACGTGGTGGCCGTGGAACCGGCGGCGGTGGCGGAGGGGGAAGAACGCGGCCTGCACCGGCTGTACGTGGTGCTGACCAGGGCGGTGTCCCGGCTGGACGTGGTGCACACGAGGCCGCTGCCCTTCTGAGGGGCGGCGGCGCCGCGCCCCCGCGGGGCTGCGTCACCGTGCGGCTCCGCCGCGTGGGCGCGATCAGCCACCACCCGCGCGCAGGCGCGCTGACGCCTCTTCCGCCGCTCTCTTGCGATCCTGTCCCCGATGCTTCTCTTCCTCGACATCGACGGCACCCTCATCCCCTTCGGCGCCCCCGCCGACCGCCCCTACCCGGTCTATGGGACCTCCCCCACCCCGTGGGCCCCGCTCCTCACCCGCATCGACCCCGCGCTCGGCCCCCGCCTGGGCGCCCTCCGCTGCGACCTCGTGTGGGCCACCACCTGGATGGACGACGCCAACGCCTGTGTCGCCCCCTGGCTGGGCCTGCCCCCGCTGCCCGTCGTGGAGTGGCCGGACGAGGACGAGCCGTCGGCCCTGCTGCACTGGAAGACCCGGCCGCTGGTGGCGTGGGCGGGCGAACGGCCGTTCATCTGGCTCGACGACGAGCTCACCGAGGCCGACCGTGCCTGGGTCGCCGCCCACCATCACCGGCCCGCCCTCCTCCACCGTGTGAACCACGAGTTCGGCCTGACGGACCGGGACTTCACGGTGCTGGAGGAGTGGCTGGCCGCGCAGCGCTGACGCTCACCCCCGGCGCGGCCCCGGCGCGGGCTCCGGTGCCGTCCCCGGTGCCGCGTCCTCAGGCGGGGCGCTCGGCCATGACGACCAGACCGGGGCCGCTGAACTCGCCTGCCGGGAGCCGGAGTTCGGCGACGATGCGCAGTCCGGCCCGCTCGATCAGGGCGACGAACTCCTCCGGCCGCCATTTGTGCGTCGTCCAGCGGACGGGCACACCTCCGTAGGCCTCCGTGCGCACCACGTCCTCGTCGCCGACGTGCGTTCCGGTGATGAGGTGCCCGCCCGGCTTCAGCGCCCGCGCGAACAGGGCGAAAACCTGCGGAAGGACGGCGCGCGGGAGGTTGAACAGCGACCACCACCCCAGTACGCCACCGAGGGACGCCTCTTCGAGGCTGAGGTCGGTGGCGGAGGCGACGCTGAAGCGGCAGTGCGGATACAGGCGGCGGGCGTTCTCGATCATGCCGGGCGACAGGTCGACCCCGGACACGTCGACGCCGCGTTCGGCCAGGTAGGCGGTCACCGTCCCCGGCCCGCAGCCGACGTCGAGGACGGGCCCGAGTCCGTTCACTTTGTCGGCGAAGGCGTCGATCGACGCCTTGAGCCAGGGGTCGCGACGGATGTCGCCCATTCCCGTCGTCGCCACCATCTCGGCGTAGTTGTCGGCGACCCGGTCGTAGGACTCCCGGACCACGTCGAGATCGGCCGGCCGGTCGATTTGGTCTGCACGCATCGGCCCACCATAGGGCGGCGGGTCCGCCGGGACAGGGGGTTCAGCGAACCGGCGGGCGCCAGGCGGCTCATCCATCCGGGTATGGTCCGGCACACTTTTGCAAGCAGGTGCTTGCAATTGTTAGCGAAGGTGGGGCAGGGTGGAGTCATGGCATCGCTGAACGTCGGCAATCTCGGTGAGTATCTGCGTGAACAGCGGCGCAACGCGCAGCTGTCACTCAGGCAGCTCGCCGACGCCGCCGGGGTGTCCAATCCGTACCTGAGTCAGATCGAGCGCGGGCTGCGCAAGCCGAGCGCGGAGGTCCTCCAGCAGGTTGCCAAGGCCCTGCGGATCTCCGCCGAGACGCTGTACGTCCGCGCCGGAATCCTCGACGCCGAGCGGGATCTGAACGAGGTGGAGACCCGTGCGGTCATCCTCGCCGACCCCACCCTCGACGAGCGGCAGAAGCAGGTGCTGCTGCAGATCTACGAGTCGTTCAGGAAAGAGAACGGGTTCGTGTCGGGCGAGGAGCGCGCGAGCGACAAGGGCACCCTGGCAGTCGCCGAGGACGACGAAGCCGACAGCGACGTCGGCAGCGACACCGACGGCAGCGACACCGAAGACAGAGAGACCGGTCCGCGGCGGACGGCCGGATGAGCCGGCCAAGCGCGCCGGCCGCCGCGCCGCGGACCACACAACCCTCAGCCGAACTTTAATACGGGAGGACCATCACCATGGCCATCACCGACGACCTGCGCAAGACCTTCAGCGACCCGACTCCGCTCTACTTCGCCGCCGGCACCGCCGACCTGGCCCTCCAGCAGGCCAAGAAGGTCCCCGCCCTGGTCGAGCAGCTGCGCGCCGAGGCCCCGGCCCGCATCGAGGCGGTCCGCAACGCCGACCCGAAGGCCGTCCAGGAGAAGGCCACCGCCCGTGCCAAGGAGGCCGGCGTCAAGGCCAAGGAGGCGCAGGCCAGCCTCCAGACCAAGGTCAACGACTTCATCGTGTCCCTCGACGGCGACCTCAAGAAGCTCGGCGAGTCCGCCCAGGACTTCGCGCTGCGCCAGGTCGGCGTGGCCGCCGAGTACGCGGTCAAGGCCCGTGAGACCTACGAGAAGGTCGCCGAGCACGGCGAGCAGGCCGTGAAGACCTGGCGCGGTGAGGCCGCCGACGAGATCGAGGACCTGGCCATCGCCGTCGAGGGCAAGCCCGAGCCGGCCCCGGTCAAGGAGAACGAGAAGAGGGCGGACGAGCCGAAGGCCGCCGAGGCCAAGACGGCCACGGCGAAGAAGGCCCCGGCCGCCAAGAAGACCCCGGCCCCCCGCAAGGCCACCCCGGTCAGGAAGACCACCCCGCCGGCCAAGTAACCGGCGCACGCGTCAGCGGAACGTACGGACCGGGCACCTTGAGGGTGCCCGGTCCGTTCTACGGGTACGGTGGCCGCGTAGGGATCGGGAGAGAGCGGGTGGTGACGGCATGCTGATGCTGGGATTCGCAGGGTTCCTGGGGCTGCTGAAGATCGTCCTGATGGCCCTGGCGGCGTTCGGACTGGTGGACGCCGTGTTCCGGCGCGAGGACGCCTTCCGCGCGGCCGACAAGCAGAACAAGATGTTCTGGCTGGTCATCCTGGCCATCGCCCTGGTCGTCAGCTACCTCTTCTCGATCCTCTCCATCCTCCCGATCGCGGGCCTGGTGGCGAGCATCGTCTACCTCGTCGACGTCCGTCCCGCGGTCAAGCAGGTCTCCGGCGGTGGCGGCGGCTGGCGAGGCCGCCGCGGCGGCAGCAGCAGCGACGGCCCGTACGGCCCGTACAACGGCGGCCGCTGAACCTTCTCGAGGGACGCCCACCGGGGCGCCCCGTCAGGGTCGCTGGGGGTACCCCCAGCGACCAGCCACGAACCACCCGCACCCGGCCGACGGCAGAACACCCTACGGCGGGCAGCCGCCCTCAGACGCCCCTGTCCAGAAGGACGACGGCCACGTCATCCGTCAGCTCGCCCCCGTTGAGCTGCCGCACCTCGTTGACGGCCGCCCGCAGCAACGCCTCCCCGGTCAGGCCGGCGGCCAGCTGACGGCGGACCATCTCGACCATCCCCTCCTGCCCCAGCCGCTCCCCGCCCGAGCCCACCCGGCCCTCGATCAGGCCGTCGGTGTAGAGCATCAGGCTCCACTCGGCGCCGAGATCCACCTGCATCCGGGGCCACCGCGCCCCCTTCAGCAGCCCCAGCGCCGGGCCGTTGTCCTCGTACGGCAGCAGCTCGGCCGGCCGGCCCGGCCGGGCGACCAGCGGTGCCGGATGCCCGGCCAGGCACAGCCCGGCCCGGCGCCCGTCCGGCGCTATGTCGACGGTGCAGAGCGTCGCGAAGATCTCCTCGTCGGAGCGCTCGTGCTCCAGCACCTCCTGCAGGGTGCCCAGCAGCTCGTCGCCGCTCAGCCCCGCCAGGGTCAGCGCCCGCCAGGCGATCCGCAGCTCCACGCCGAGCGCGGCCTCGTCCGGGCCGTGCCCGCACACGTCACCGATCATCGCGTGCACGGTCCCGTCGGGCGTGCGCACGGTGTCGTAGAAGTCGCCGCCGAGCAGCGCGCGGGAGCGGCCGGGCCGGTACCGGGCCGCGAAGCGCAGTGCGGAGCCGTCCAGCAGCGGGGTCGGCAGCAGGCCCCGCTCCAGGCGGCGGTTCTCCTGGGCGCGCAGCCGCCCCTCCGCGAGCTTGCGCTCGGTCGTGAGGGAGCGCTTGCGCTCGACGGCGTACCGGATGGCGCGGCTCAGCAGCCGTCCGTCCAGTTCGTCACGGAAGAGGTAGTCCTGCGCTCCGACGCGCACGGCCTCGGTGCCGCGCTCGGCGTCACCGGAGGCGGTGAGGGCCAGCACGGCGTGCCGGGGCGCGAGCTCCAGGACGTGCTTGAGCACGGCGAGCTCGCCCTCGGTCTCCTTGCCGCCCGGCGCCGGCAGCGCCAGGTCCAGCAGGATGCAGTGGACGTCGTCGGTCAGCAGCCGCTCGGCCTCGGTGAGGTTGCGCGCGGTGCGGACGCGGATCGAGGTGCCGGACGCGTCCCGCAACTCGGGCAGGACCGGCGAACCGGCCGGATCGTCCTCGATCAGCAGCAGGGTGAGAGTGGTGCCGCCGGCGTTCGGGGCGGCGGCTTCCGTGCGGTTGGCCTCTTCCTTGAGGGGGCCGCCGCCCTGTGCGGGCGCGGCGGCCGGCGCCTGACCACTCTCCACGGCCGGGATCGCTCTCTGCCGCGGTACGGGTACGGGCATCGTGTCGGGTTCCTTCCCTCCCCCCGAGGGCATGGTGGGGCGAGGGACCTCGACCCACCAGACGGGGACCATAGCGGTACTGGCCGCCGCAACGGAATGGTGTGAGGCGCGTCGCCCTGTCTCAGGCCAGCGTCATATGCCGCGTGCCGTACCGCAGTTGGACAAGAGGGCCGCCGGGCAGGGATGACGAAGGTCACGTGCCGCCCCAGTTTGAGCGGGTGTTGCGGTGCGGCACGTCACATGACGCAGCTCACGAAAGGGACATCGCACCTAAAGTGCCCGGCGATGCTCAGGCGTCCGGTCGTACCACCCCGAGGATGGGCATCGATCCCGCGCCGCCGATCGACACCGTCCGCCCCGGGCGCGGCGCCTGGATGATCGCGCCGTCCCCGATGTACATCGCGACATGACTGGCGTCGTCGTAGTAGATGATCAGGTCGCCCGGGCGCATGTCCTTGGCGTCGATGTGCTTCAGCTGTGCCCACTGCTCCTCGGAGGTGCGCGGGATCGGCTTCCCGGCGCTCGCCCAGGCCTGCGAGGTCAGCCCGGAGCAGTCGTACGAGTTCGGGCCCTCGGCGCCCCACACGTAGGGCTTGCCGAGCTGGGCGGTGGCGAACGCGACCGCCTTGCGGCCCGCCGGGGACGCCTTGCTGTGGATCTCGTCGAGTATCCCGGTGTCCAGCCAGGCCGTCTGCGCCTTGTAGGCGGACTCCCGCTCCAGCTCGGCGAGACGCTCCTTCTGCTTCTTCTCCAGCGACGACTCGAGCTTCTCGGCGGCGGCGATCCGCTGCGTGATCTTCTTCTTGGCGGCGGCCTTCGCCTTGCGGCCCGCCTCCAGTCTGTTCCACTGGTCGGCCGCGTCCGCCGCGTACTGCTTCAAGTCCTGCTGGGTCTGCGACAGTTCCCTGATCATGGCCTTGGTCGCGCGCTGGCCCTGGCGCACCCGGTCGGCCCCGTCCAGGAACTCGGTGGGGTTGTCGCTCAGCACCAGCTGGGCGGAGTCCGGCAGGCCGCCGGTGCGGTACTGGGCGGCGGCCGCCCGGCCCGCCCGCTCCTTCAGCTCGTCGAGCTTCTGCTGCCCCGCGACGATCTTCTTGGCCAGGCCGACGATCTCGGCGGACTGCTTCCGGGCCGCCTCCTCGGCGGCGTTGTAGGCGTCGGTGGCGACGGCCGCGTCGTGGTAGAGCTGGTCGAGCTTCGCCTGGACTGCCTGGAGGTCCTTGTCCGGCGGGACGGTCACGGAGGCGGACGTGGAGCCGCCGGCGGCGGCCGAGGCGCCGGGGGAGGGCGTAGGTCCGGGCGCCGCGAGCGCCGTGCCGGGAGCCGCGAGCACCGTCACCGCGCAGACCACGGTCACCGCCGTCGCCAGGATCCCGCGCCCGCCCGGCCGGACGGTGTGCTTGTCCGGTCCCATGGCCCGACCCCCTCCAGGAAAACTGATTAACCGTCAGTAACTTATGGCACGTGGGGGATCGTGCCACGGCGTGCCGTAAAGCGACAGAGGTAACGGCGGGTGGGTTCCTCCCCGGTTTCCCCCCGAGCATGACGATCTCCCCGCCTTTGTGACGAACGACTCATCGAGATCGTTCCCGCCCCGCCCGTCAGGCCCTCGGTGCCAACGCTCCCCAGGTCAGCGTCACTTCGCCCTGTCGCCAGCGCGCCGCCGAGTCCGTCACCGGCCAGTCGGCCGTCAGGTCCCGCACCGCCCGGATCCACCGCTGCCGGGCGCCGTACGACGCGTAGGGCGCGGCCGCCGCCCAGGCGCGGTCGAAGTCCCGCAGGAACGCGTGGACCGGCTCGCCCGGCACGTTGCGGTGGATGAGCGCCTTCGGCAGCCGTTCGGCGAGGTCGGACGGGCGTTCCAGGGAGCCGAGCCGGGTCGCGAAGGTCACCGTGCGCGGCCCCTCCGCCCCGAGCGCGACCCACACGTGCCGCCGCCCGATCTCGTCGCAGGTCCCCTCGACCAGCAGCCCGTCGGGCGCCAGCCGCCCGCACAGCCGCCGCCACACCTCGGCGACCTCGTCCTCGTCGTACTGCCGCAGCACGTTGGCCGCGCGGATGAGCAACGGCCGTGCGGGGACCGGGATCTCGAACCCGCCGTGCCGGAAGACGAGCCCCTCGCGTTCGTACGGCCGGGCCGCGGCGACCCGCGCGGGCTCGATCTCGACCCCGACGACACGCGCGCGTGGCGCGACGGTGCGCAGCCGCCCGAGCAGCTCGACGGCGGTCCAGGGCGCGGCACCGTAACCGAGGTCGACGGCGACGGGATCGACCGCGCGACGCAGTACCGCGCCGTGCGTGGCGGCGATCCACCGGTCCATGCGGCGCAGCCGGTTGGGGTTGGTGGTCCCGCGCGTCACGTTCCCCACGGGGCGGGAAGCGGCGCGGGCTGTCATGCCTACGAGGGTAAACAGTGCGGCGCCCCCAGCCGACGCGCCCCGTAAGGGGTGCTGGGGTCCCCCAGGCCGAAGACTGGGGGAGGAACCGCACGACCAGCCCCCGCCCACCCGCACCCGACCCCACAACCGCACCACCCCTACGCATCCCACCCTCGAACGGTTGAGCGACTGCAGGTAATGTGTCGGCAAAATCAACCGTCCACGGAATGGGAATCCTCACCTCCGCGTTGCACTCCCCTGGAGGGCACCCGGTGCCTCCCCCAGGCATGCCCGCACCGAGAGAGGACCGCCACGTGAGCCAGTACGTCAGCAGGCTCGGGCGCCGCTCCCCGTCGGCTGCCTCCCGGCTCCGCCGGGCCCGCCGACCGCGCCGCGTCGCCATGCTCTCCGTGCACACCTCACCGCTGCACCAGCCCGGCACCGGAGACGCCGGCGGCATGAACGTCTACATCGTCGAGCTCGCGCAGCGCCTCGCCGCGATCGACATCGACGTCGAGATCTTCACCCGGGCCACCTCCGGCGGCCTGCCGCCCACGGTCGAACTCGCCCCCGGTGTCCTCGTCCGGCACATCGACGCCGGCCCCTACGAGGGCCTCGCCAAGGAGGACCTCCCGGCCCAGCTGTGCGCCTTCACGCACGGCGTGATGCAGGCCTGGGCGGGTCACCGCCCCGGCCACTACGACCTCGTGCACTCGCACTACTGGCTCTCGGGCCACGTCGGCTGGCTCGCCGCCCAGCGCTGGGGCGTCCCCCTGGTGCACGCGATGCACACCATGGCCAAGGTGAAGAACGCCAACCTGGCCGACGGCGACACCCCCGAGCCCGCCGCCCGGGTCATCGGCGAGACCCAGATCGTGACGGCGGCCGACCGCCTCATCGCGAACACCGCCGAGGAGGCCGGTGAACTGGTGCGGCACTACAGCGCCGACCCCGCCAAGGTCGCCGTCGTCCACCCCGGCGTGAACCTCGACCGGTTCTGCCCGGCGGACGGACGCAGGGCGGCCCGCGCCCGCCTGGACCTCCCGCAGGACGCCCTGGTCCCGCTCTTCGCGGGCCGCATCCAGCCTCTCAAGGCCCCCGACGTGCTGCTCCGCGCCGTGGCCGTGCTCCTCGACGAGCGCCCCGAACTCCGCTCCCGGATCGTCGTGCCGATCGTCGGCGGCCCCAGTGGCAGCGGTCTCGCCAAGCCGGAGGGCCTGCAGAAGCTGGCCGCGCGGCTCGGCATCGCGGACGTCGTCCGGTTCCGCCCGCCGGTGGACCAGGAGCAGCTCGCCGACTGGTTCCGGGCGGCCTCCGTCCTGGTCATGCCGTCCTACAGCGAGTCCTTCGGCCTGGTGGCGATAGAGGCCCAGGCGGCCGGCACCCCCGTCCTCGCCGCCTCGGTCGGCGGCCTGCCGGTGGCCGTGCGGGACGGCGAGACCGGCTTCCTGGTGCGCGGTCACGACCCCGCGGACTACGCGCGCGTGCTGTGCCGGTTCGCCGACGACGCCACTCTGGCGGACCGTTTCGGCGATGCCGCCGCGGAGCACGCCCAGTCCTTCGGCTGGGACACGGCGGCCGCCGCCACCGCCGACGTCTACCTGGCCGCGACCCAGTCCCACCGCCGTCGCGTACGCTCGGCCCATGGGTGATGCTTCACAGGAACGGCAGGCCGCGCAGGTCATCGAGGGTGTCCTGAAGGACGCCGAACTGGACTGGGAGAGCCCCGAGTCCGGCACCTACGTCGTGCAACTCCCGGGCACCCGCAAGCTGAAGACGACCGTCTCCCTCATCGCCGGCCGCCACTCGCTCTCCCTGAACGCCTTCGTCATCCGGCACCCGGACGAGAACGAACCCGCCGTCCACCGCTGGCTCCTGGAGCGCAACCTCAAGCTGTACGGCGTGAGTTACGCCGTCGACCGCCTCGGCGACGTCTACGTCACCGCCCGGCTCCCGCTCTCCTCC
The DNA here is from genome assembly GCF_040702065.1 of Streptomyces sp. NPDC086777. Classification (NCBI taxonomy): domain Bacteria; kingdom Bacillati; phylum Actinomycetota; class Actinomycetes; order Kitasatosporales; family Streptomycetaceae; genus Streptomyces; species Streptomyces sp. NPDC086777. Next base: position 42,242 of record NZ_JBFBJI010000007.1, read on the forward strand.
GTCACCGCCGCCGACCTCGACCGGCTCCTCGGCCAGGTCCTTGAGGCCGCGGACGGCGCCTTCAACACCCTCCTGGAGCTGGGCTTCGCCTCCGCGATCCGCAAGGAGTACGCGTGGCGGGTGTCCCGCGGCGAGTCCACCCGGAACCTCGACGCGTTCACACATCTGATCGAACGCCCTGCTGACTGACTTCAGGTCCGTACCTCATTGAGCCCTGCAGGACTCTTTCGAGGTGCCGGGCCGTCGTGGCATGCTCACCGCCAACGTACATATGAACGTCGTTCACAACCATGAAAGCCGCCATGGGAAGGACGTACGGCATGAGCACCACGCACCACGACGTGACCGCCGGTATGACCAGACGGACCCTGCTCGCCGGCGCCACGGCGGTGGCCGCGACCGCCGTGGCGGGCGGCACGGCCCACGCCTCCGGCGGCCAGGTGCCCTCCCTCTGGCGGGAGTTCCGGCGCACCCCCTTCACCCACCCGCAGATCCCCTACGTCGGCCGGGCCGGAGCGGCCCGCATCCGCCGCCTCCCGGTCGTCGCCGACGTGCGCGCGTACGGAGCCGTCGCCGACGGCGTCACCGACTGCGCCCCCGCGATCAACCGTGCCATCGCCGCTGCCGCCAGGGCCGGCGGTGGCACGGTCACCATCCCGCCCGGCACCTTCCGCATCGACGGCCTGGTCCGCATCGGCCACGACAACGTGGTGCTGCGCGGCGCCGGCAGCGGCCGCACGACCCTGTACGCGACGAAGAACCTCACCGAGCTGATCGGCCCCTACGGCTCCCGCTACGGCGGCACGAAGTCGGCCTGGTCCTGGGCGGGCGGGCTCATCTGGCTGGCTCCCGAGGCCCGTTGGGACTCCCTGGTCGCCGCGGTCAAGGCGCAGGCCTGGCCCTTCGAGGGCTGGACGGGCAACAGGCGGGACGAGTGGGAGCAGCTGACGCCCGTCGAACCCGCCCGGCAGGGCGACCTGACGGTCACCGTCACCGACCCCTCCCGCCTCCGCCCCGGCCGCCTGGTCCTGCTCCGGATCGCCGACGACCCCGCCCACACCCTCCTCCAGCACATGTCCGGCGGCGGCCCGGGACCGGCGTCGTACTACTGGGAGGACAAGACCAAACTGCTGTCGTACGTGCCCTACGAGTGGCCCGTCCGGGTCACGGCGGTGCGCGGCCGCCGGGTGACGCTGGAACGCCCGCTGCCGCTGGACCTCCGCCCGGAGTGGAACCCGCAGCTCACCACGCACGTCCGGGAGCTGACCGGCTCCGGCGTCGAGGGCCTCACCCTCGACGTCATGGAGACCCCGCAGTCCCCGCACCTCCTCGACAAGGGGTACAACGGGGTCGTCCTGCAGTGCGCGTACGACTGCTGGGTGGACGACGTCACCGTCCGCAACGTCGACAACGGCTTCGGCCTGGTCGCCGCCTCCGCCTGCACCCTGCGCCGCACCCGGGTCGGCGGCCGGGGCGAGCACCACCCCTACTTCTGCCGCGAGGGCTCGCACGACAACCTGATCGAGGACTTCACCGTCGAACAGCGCACGGTCCCCGCCCCCGCGGACACCCAGTTGCACGGCATCAACGTCGAGGGACTGTCCTCCCACAACGTCTGGTCGCGCGGCGAGATGCAGATGGGCACCTTCGACTCCCACCGCGGCCTGCCGTTCGCCAACGTCCGCACCGACATCACCGTGAACAACAACGGCCGGCACGGCGGCGACGCCAACGCGGGACCGCTGTTCGGCGCCCGCTTCACCCACTGGAACGTTCGAGTGACCAACGGCCGCGCGGGCCTGATGCGCCTCGACGGCCTGGCCCCGTACTCCGCGACGGTCGGCGTCAACGAGGTCACCGAGTTCGACCAGATCGACGTACCTGACTTCACCGGCGACCTGCACTCCCGCCTGGAGCTGTACGGCACCTGGGACGCGGTACGGCCGCGGAACCTGTACGAGGCTCAGCGCGCGCTGCTCCGGTAGCGCCCCGGCGTCACCCCGACCAGCCGCCGGAAGTGCCGGGTGAGATGGGCCTGGTCGTAGAAGCCGGCGGCGGCGGCCGTCTCGCCGGGCGGTACGCCGTCGAGCAGCAGCCGGCGGGCCCGGCCCACCCGGCGGGACGTCAGGTACTGGTGCGGGGCGATGCCGTACGCGCCGCTGAACGCCCGCACCAGGTGGGCGGGGTGGGCGTGCAGCAGCCGGGCCGCCTCCTCCAGGCCGAGGCCGTCGGTGACCCGCTCGTCGAGGAGTTCGCGCAGGGTGCGGGCGAGGACCGGGTCCGCCGGGGGGCCGGGGCGCGCGGGCCGGGGGCGGAGCAGCCCCCGCAGCCGCTCGCCGATGAGGGTGAGCCGGCTCTCGGCCTCCAGTTCGTCGCCTGCGCGGACGAGCACGGAGTGCAGCTGGCCGACCCGGCGGCGCAGCAGGGGGTCGCGCAGGTCGGGCCCGTCGACGGCCGGCCCGATCAGGCCCTCCCCGAGGACGCTCTCGTCCAGGTAGACCACGCGCTTGCGGAAGCCGTCCGCGGTGGCGGGGGAGCCGTTGTGCGGGACGTGCGGCGGCAGCAGCGTCACCGTGTCGGCCGGGGTGCCGTGCTGGTGGCGTTCGAGGTCGTACCGCACGGCGCCGTCGTCCACGATGAGCAGCGTCCAGGCGTCGTGCACGTGCATCGGGTACGCGTACTCGGTGAAACGGGCGTGGAAGACCTCGGTGACGCCCGGGACACTGGGGCGCCAGGCGGTTACTTCCTGCGTGTCGGACTGCCGGGCGGCCATGCAAAGAACGTACAAGACGGGGGCGTACGACGCTCGGCAGTCTCGGGGCATGAGCACTCCCAGCGCGGACGCCGTCCGTTTCGACACGAAGATCGCTGTGCTGCTGCGGGACGACCTGGAGCCCTGGCAGCGGCTGAACGTGACCGCGTTCCTGGTCAGCGGCCTGGGTGCGACGCTCCCCGAGGTGGTCGGGGAGCCGTACGAGGACGCCGACGGCGTCGCCTACCTGCCGATGTTCCGGCAGCCGGTACTGGTCTTCGAGGGCGCGAAGGAGACCCTGAAGGCCGCGCACGGACGGGCCCTGGGCCGCGCCCTGCCCCGGGCCGTCTTCACCGCGGATCTGTTCTCGACCGGCCACGACCGCGACAACCGGGCGGCGGTCCGTGCCGTGCCCACGGCGGAGCTGGACCTGGTGGGGCTCGCGGTGTACGGGCCGCGGAACGCGGTGGACAAGGTACTGAAGGGGGCGCGGATGCATCCGTGACCCGCCCCTTCGCCCGGCAGGAGGAATTTCGTCAGGTGACCGGGTGATCTGATGATCGTAATTGTTGTGCCCGGGGCCGGACGTCGCATGTGACAGTCATGCGATACATCAGAGTCTGCAGTGTGGCCGCGGTTGCGGCAGCGATCGTCACGGGCCTGACGAGCGGACCGGCGGCCGCCGCGGATCCGGACCGGGTGCCGTGCAGCGGGACGGCGCTGGCCCTGGCCATCGCCACCGCGCGGAACGGCGAGACCATCGATCTGCGCCGCGACTGCACCTACCACCTGGGCACCGCTCTACCGGTCATCGGCAAGGACCTCACGATCCGGGGCAACGGCGCGACCATCGTCCGGGACGGGACGAACACCCCTGCGTTCCGGATCTTCGACATCAACTCGAACGGGAACCTGCGCCTGGAGGACCTCACCGTCCGCGGCGGATATGCCGGCACCGGGGACGGCGCCGGGATCCGCGTCAACAGCGGTGGTGCGCTCAGGCTGACGAAGGTCGACGTACTCGACAGCACCGCCGCGGGCAACGGCGGCGGCGTCGCGGTGGAGCCGGGCGGCTCGGCGGAGATCCGAAGCAGCTACGTGGCGTTCGACAACGCGGCCAACGGCGGCGGCCTCTACACCGGGGGGTCCGTGACCGTCGAGAACTCCGAGTTCGCCCGCAACCACGCCCGGGGCTCCGGCGGCGGGATCTACCAGGCCGCGGGGACCGCCTTCGTCGGCACGAGCGTGATCCGGCGCAACACCGCGGCCGGGACCATGAACGGCGGCGGCGTCTACATCGCCGGCGGCACGCTGACGGAGATCGCCGACAGCAAGATCACGAACAACACCGACACGGGCACCAGGGGCGGCGGGATCTACAACGCCGGGAACCTGACGCTGGGCAGGTCCGAGGTCAGCGGCAACGTCGTCGGCGGCTCCTCGGGCCAGGGCGGCGGCATCTACAACTCGGGCACGCTCTACGTCAGAAGCACCGACGTGTTCCGCAACAGCGCCAACGGCACCGGCAGCTCCGTGGGCGGCGGCATCTACAACTACGGCGGATCCGTCACCCTCGACCACAGCACCGTCCGCAACAACGCCTCCACGGTCGCACCCGGCGGCGTCCGCACGAACGTCCCGATCACGCTCAGGGACTCCACCATCACCCGCAACATCCCGACGAACTGCGCCCCGCTGGTCTTCACGGGCTGCACGGACTGAGCCGTCCCGGCAGCCGGACCCCGGCCTCCGTCCCCGGCCTCCGTCCCCGGCCTCCGGGGGCAGGGGCCGGGACCCGTTCAGGCCGCCCGCACCCCCGCGTCCGCCTCCGCCCCGGCCACCGCCACCGGTCGTTCCACCGGCAGCCGCCGCATCAGCAGCCCGTACCCGAGAGCCGCCGCGGTCCCCACGACCGCGCACACCCCCCACAGCCACCGCGCCCCGAACCGGTCGATGACGACCCCGGACAGCAGCGGCGCGATGAGCGCGGCGGCCGACCAGGACAGCGTGTACATCCCCTGGTACCTGCCCCTGCCGTGCACCGGGGAGAGCTGCACCACCAGCCCGGTCTGGGTCGGCGCGTTGACGATCTCGGCGAGCGTCCACACGCACACGGTGAGCGCGAACACCCCGACCGACCCGGCGAACGCGGTGAGCCCGAAGCCGTACCCCGCGAGCAGGGACGAGACGACGAGCAGGGACCGCGGGTCCCGGTACTGGATGACCCGGGTCACCGGAATCTGCAGCACCACGATGAGGATCCCGTTCACGGCGATGGCCATGCCGTAGTCGGCGGGCGAGAACCCGGCCTCGCCCATCGCCACCGGCAGCCCGACCGACCCCTGCTGGAAGATCAGGGCGACCAGGAACGACAGCCCGACGACGCCCATGTACCGCCCGTCGCGTACCACGGTCAGCAGGCTGACCTCGCTGTCCCCGGCGGCCTCGGCGGCCGCCTGCCGGGGCCGTGACTCGGGCAGCCGGAGGAAGACGAGGACGGCGCAGACGGCGGTCATCCCGGCCTCGATCAGGAACCCGGCGCGATAGCTCACCTCGGCGATGAACCCGGCCCCCATGGACGACACCGCGAAGCCCAGGTTGATCGCCCAGTAGTTGAGCGAGAAGGCCCGCACCCGGTCCTCGGGCCGCACGATGTCGGCCATCATCGCCTGCACGGCCGGCCGGGAGGCGTTGGAGGCCACGCCGACGAGGAAGGCGACGGCGGCGATGGCGACGGGGTCCTGGACGAACCCGAGCAGCGCGACGGCCGCGGCGGTGGAACCCTGCGCGACCAGCAGGGTCGGCCGCCGCCCCAGCCGGTCGGCCATCACCCCGCCGGCCAGCGACGAGACCACCCCGCCCAGCCCGTGCAGGGAGGCGACGAGCCCGGCGTACGACGCGCTGTACCCCCGGTCGAGGGTCAGGTACAGGGCCATGTAGGTGGCCACGAAGGCGCCCAGCCGGTTGACGAGGGTGCTGGTCCACAGCCACCAGAACTCCCGGGGCAGACCGGAGACGGTCTCCCGGACGGCGCGGCGCAGGGCGGCGGACGGCATGGTTTCCCCCAGGACAGGCGTGAGCGATGCGATGCGGTTTCTGTAAGCGCCACAGGCCGCTACTGGAACTTACTTACCGACCGCTCGGCTGAGCCAGTCAATTAACAAATGCAGTCAACTGTCCGCCCTCTGGGACGCCCCACGGCCGCCCGCCCGCGGCCCCGAACCCGTGGATTACGCTCTGTCCCATGGCCGACGCACCGTACAAGCTGATCCTCCTCCGCCACGGCGAGAGCGAGTGGAACGCGAAGAACCTGTTCACCGGCTGGGTGGACGTCAACCTCAACGAGAAGGGCGAGAAGGAGGCAGTCCGCGGCGGTGAACTCCTCAAGGACGCCGACCTGCTCCCCGACGTGGTCCACACGTCCCTCCAGAAGCGGGCGATCCGCACGGCGCAGCTCGCCCTCGAAGCCGCCGACCGCCACTGGATCCCGGTCCACCGCAGCTGGCGCCTGAACGAGCGCCACTACGGCGCCCTCCAGGGCAAGGACAAGGCGGCGACGCTGGCCGAGTTCGGCGAGGAGCAGTTCATGCTCTGGCGCCGCTCGTACGACACCCCGCCCCCGCCGCTCCCGGACGACTCGGAGTTCTCCCAGGCCTCCGACCCCCGCTACGCCTCCATCCCGCCGGAGCTGCGCCCCCGCACGGAGTGCCTCAAGGACGTCGTCGTCCGCATGCTCCCCTACTGGTACGACGGCATCGTCCCCGACCTCCTGGCCGGCCGCACGGTCCTGGTCGCCGCCCACGGCAACAGCCTGCGCGCCCTGGTCAAGCACCTCGACGGCATCTCGGACGCCGACATCGCCGGCCTCAACATCCCCACGGGCATTCCCCTCGCCTACGAACTCGACGCCGACTTCAAGCCCGTCACCCCGGGCGGCCAGTACCTCGACCCGGACGCGGCCGCCGCGGCCATCGAGGCGGTCAAGAACCAGGGCAAGAAGAAGTAACGCGAACCAGAAAGGCCCCCTGCCTGCAGTTTTCCCGCGCGCAGGGGGTTCTTCGCTACACCTGGGCCGTCGCTGGGCCGTGAAAGGAATCCGGGGCCGCTGTCAAGCCTCCCCACGAGCCTCAGTGGTGAGCTATGTGACCGGTATGCTGATGCCACCTCACCTGAACCTCCCTCGAACTCGATGTGGCGGCACGCGAGTTCCAGACTCCGACCCGAGAAGCGGGTCGGTTGGAGGAGGAGGGAGGTGGTAGAGGTGAGTCTTGAGAAGGACAGGCCTCGCAAGTGGTCCGGTGCCGAGAAGTGGCAGGTCTGGCTTGCGGGGGTCGGCCTACTCGTGGCCATCGCTACTGGCGTGATGCAGTTCGCTCGATGAGCGAGTCACGCGCGAGTACGGTCGGGATCGGGCGCTGTACATACAGCGAGCCCGGTCTGCTCTCACGCGACCGGGCTCGCTGACTGCACGAGGGCCTGGATCTGGTTGCCGCCGGATCCAGGTCCTCAGTCGTTCTGCACTCTGCATAGCTTCTGAGAAGCGATCTAGAGCTAACTAGAGCTATCTGCAATCTCTCACGCACTGCTAATTCAATCAACTTTGTGAGCCTACTCGTGCTCTAGATCTCTCGTCTCTACTTGAACATCCACCCCGAACTGTTCGCCAGTGACTACCGGGAACAGTTGTATCTCTGATCGTTGCGGTGTGGTCATCCCCGCCGATCGAAGACGGCAGTCACTGCCTTACGGGTGCGCTCCTGACTGGACGGCATGAGGTGCGCGTAGACGCGCAGCGTCAGACCTGGATCCGAGTGGCCGAGGTACTCGGCCAGAGCCTTGATGTTCTCTCCGGCGTCCAGGAGCACCGAGGCGTAGAAGTGGCGCAGGGCGTGCATGCCGTTCTCGCGTGACTCGGCGTACGACTGGCCTGGCCTCCGCTGGGGGATCACGCCGGCCGAGGCTAGTGCCCGCTTCCACACCTCCTCGTTCAGCGACGTACGCCAGACGTGCCCGCCACGCGGCCCGGTGAAGATCAGCCGCTTGGTCACCGGAGGTCCGTCGGCCACCTTCCACGGCAAGGTGATCTCGACCGGTGGAAACCGCTTCATGTGGGCCTGCAGTGCATCCGCGACCGGCGCGGGAAGCGGTACGTCCCGCAGCTTCCCGCCTTTGGGCGGAGCGAACACCGCCTTGCTCCGACTCAGCTTGAGCTGCTGGACCACGTGAAGTGTGTCCGAGCCGAAGTCGATCGCGTCGACGGCGACGCCGAGGATCTCGCCTTGGCGGAGCCCGCAGCCGCCGCCCAGGTCGACCATGGCTTGGAAGCGCTCGGGCATGCCGGCTCGGACGGCGAAGAGCCGTTCCGTTGTCCAGGGGACGACCCGCTTGGTGTCGACCGCGGGCGGCCGGACCGAGCGGGCTGCACAGGGGTTGCGCGGAAGGTGTCCGTCGTCCACCGCCGCACTCAGCGCGGCACGAACGTTGGAGTAGATCGTCCGGGCGTACGAGCCCCGGACACCGTTCTCCTGGAGCTTCCGCACCCAGTCGCGGATATGGGCGGGCTGGAAGGAACCGAGCGGCCGCGATCCCAGATGAGGGAAGGCGTGCAGGCGGAGTTGCGACTCCATCGAGGCCTGTGTGTTGGGGTCCGCTCCCTGCGTCTCCACCCAGGTTTCAGCGTACTGCTGGAAGGTGATCCGTGCCGCGCGCGGGTCGATGTACTGCCCGCGCGCCATGTCCGCCTCGATGTGGGCGAGCCACTGTTCGGCGAGTCGCTTTTGCCGGTCGGGGAAGCTCTTTGACTTCTCCGTGCCGTCCGGACCGACGTACCGGGCCCGGTAGCGCATGCCGGTGCCGTAGCGCTCGGTCTTGACCTTGCGGTCCTTGCCGTCCTGTCCGACCTCGGTTCTGTACCAGCGGTCTTGGATGTGTCCGGCCATCAGGCAGCCGCCCCCTCACGCTGCGAGTCCACCCAGGCCCGAACGTCGGCCGGGTCGAAGCGCAGGTGCCGACCGACACGGAAGCCACGAGGCCCAGTGCGCTTGCGGCGCCACTGGTAGACCGTCTCGACGCTGGGCAGCTCGAACATCTCCACCAGGTCCTCGGGGGTCAGATACCGCGCGGGCAGGGTGCGCGGTTCGGTGGCCACGTCGGCCAGGGCGAGGCGTCGGCTAGCCACGGGTGGGCTCTCCTTCCGTTCCTGGGGCGGGTTCGAGGGATGCGGCAAGCCAGGTCTCGGCGGCGCTGAGGCCGGTGCCGGCGAAGACCCAGTGCGCGAGGACGTACGTCGTGTCCGGGCGAGGGTTGGCGGCTGCCGTCGCCGCTTGTGCTCGGCGCCATTCGGCGCGGGCGTCGCGGAGAGCGCCGAGGGTGGTGGAGTAGCGGCGGGATTTGGTGGAGAAGTGGCCGCGGAAGCCGAGCATGTGGGCCCAGGCCCGCAGGCGGAGGTGTTCGAGGTCCTTGCGGGCGCCGAGGGTCCAGGCGGTTCGGATGAGGCGGCGGGCGTGGTCGCTGATGTCGAGCTGGGCGAGTTCGGCGGCGAACTTCAGCGGCCGGTCGAGGGCGCCCGTGGCTGTCTCGGCTCCCTTGGTGGCGTACTTGGCGATGTAGGCGGCGACGGCGCGTTCGGTGAGTTCCTGGCCGTCGTTGAAGTCGGCGGAGCGGATGGTGCGGACGTCGAGTTGGCGGCCGAAGGCGAAGGTGTGGGTGCGGCCGTCGAGGGTCGGGCCGTCGACGCGGACCTTGGCGGTGGCGGTTTGGATGGCGTCGGTGAGGAGTTCGGCGGTGGCCCAGGGCGGGGGCGGGGTGTCGCCGCCTGTCGGGCCGTCGAGGCGGATGACGGCGTGGAAGTGGACGGCGCCGCGCTTTTGGTATTCGGCGACTTTCGCGAAGGACACGCGCGCGTGGTCGCGTAGGCGGCGTTGTGAGAGGCCTACGCGCTTGGCGACCTCCCGGCGGAGGTAGATCGAGAAGCGTCGCCAGAGGGCGCCTGCGTGGGCGTTCCAGAGAACGGCGGCTTCGTAGTCGTAGGTGTCGGGGTCGAGTGGGGTGCCGAGGGTGTCGTCGTCCTGGTCGTGGTGGGTGCCGCAGCGGCAGGGACGCCCGTCGGTGCGGCGGTTGTGGACGGGGCCGAAGCCGGGGGCGGTGAAGGTGGCGAAGACGCGGGGGTGGGTGGCGACCTGTTCCGGGGTGCCCTTGCCGCCCCGGAGTCCGGCGGTGATCAGGTGGAAGGTGTCGCGGCGGTAGACCTCCGCGCAGGCCGCGCAGCGGGTGGTACGCCGGTTGTTGCAGCGGACGAGGAGTTGGCCGGCGGGCAGGTCGGTCGAGTCGAGGTGCTGGAGGATGCGGCCGATCTCGCCGGTCGTGGTGTCGACGTCGTACTCGGTGCGGTGGCCGTCAAGGCGGATGGGGTTGGTGCAGCCGCCGAGGCCGGAGAGTTGGCGGAGGATACCGGGCAGGGTGCCGCCCGAGGCGAGGTTGGTGAGTTCGCGGAGCGGGGGCGGGGTGGTGCGGGTGAAGATGGCTGGCTCCTTCTGGCTGGCTCGGTCAGGAGTGACGGGCCCCGGGGCGGCGGGATGCTTGGCGGTGTCGTGGCCGCCCCAGGGGTCGGGCGGGGTTCAGCGCCGGTTGTGTTCGCGCAGCAGGGAGCGCAGGACCACGGCGGCGATGGCCACGGAGATGGCCGACACGGCGACGGCGGTCAGGAGCGCGGCGAGGACCACGCCGCCCGTGAGCACGGCGGCGACGGCGCCGGTACTGACGGAGACGGCCGGGAGCGCGGAGCGCCGGACGGGGGCCGGGTCGGTCGGGGCGTGGGTGTGCGCGGGCGGCGGGGTGGGGCTGTCGGGGTACTTGGGCAGGAACACGGCGGAACTCCCCTTATCTACTCGTCTAGTCATGTGAGCCGTTTATGACGTCCACGCCGGAGCGCGTACCGGTCTCGATGGCGGGGGCCAGGAAGGTGTGGGAGAGCCAGAAGCCGAAGAGGGCGACCAGGACGACGACCCAGGCGCGGACGCCGAGGAACCTGACGGCGCCCCAGGCGAAGAAGCCGAGTACGACGACCAGCGGGAGACTGACGGTCATGGTGTTCGGGGTCCCTTCAGCGGACGGGGCAGCGGTGGGTGCGGGCGGCGAGTTCGGCGGCGGCGCGGCTGTCGTAGTCGGCGGAGAAGCCGCAGCGTGGGGCGGTGCAGGCGGTGGTGTGCTTCTCGCGGCCCCGGTCGTCGTAGGCGGTGCCGACCTGGACGGGGCCGATGCGGGTGACGTTGCGGAAGCGGCGGTTGGCGGTCACGGTGAGTCCTCCTGTCGCAGGCTGGAGCCGGTGAATTCGTTCAGGATCCGGGAGGCTTCGGCAGGGTCCGACGTGCGATCGGCGGCTTCTTCGGCGAGGAGCCGGGCCAGCGTCGGGCGCCCGGTGTCGGCCATCTGGCGGGCCGCTTCGAGGTAGTCGGCGGCTGTGTTGAAGCAGAGCGGCATGGTTCCTCCTGTTCAGGCGAGTTGGGCGGCGATGGCTTCGGCCATGGGTGCCGGGACGCCGAGGCGGGCCCGAAGGGTCGGGGTGTCGATCGGAGTGCCGGTGCGGGTGCGGTGTTCGGCCGCGACCTTTCGGGCGTGGTCGACCAGGGCGGCCGGGACCGGGACGGGCGGGCGTTCCGGCAGCGCCTCGATGGTGGGTTGGACAGGCGGCGCGGGGGTGGCTTCGGGCTCGTACTCCTGGTCCTCGATGACTTCAGCGCCGATGTCGTCGGTATCCGTCTTCGGTGCCGAGTGGGCGAGAAGGGTGCCGCCGAGGAACGCGACGGCGGGCCAGCCGGCGACGAGGATCCGCAGCCAGGCCGGGACGTCGTCCAGGTCGAGGAGGCCGGCGGTGGCGACGTTCGCGCCGAGGGACGCGACGAGGGCGATGACGAACCAGCACCAGGCCGCCGCCTTGGTCGTACCGGAGCGGAGTCGACGCCATGCGGCGACGAGCAGCAGGTCGACGCTGATCGGGTACGCCCAGGCTTTCCACCCGTCTTGCCCGGCCGCCATGGCTACGTCGTGGAGGTGGGCGAAGGACAGCGCGGCAGCGATGAGCGCTTGGACCAACACCGCGTCGACACGGCCGAGGTGGACGCGCACGGTCGGGCTCCTTTCGGTTTCGGCATGGGAGGAGTAGGGACGTGGCGCGAGGCGGTCACGCCGACCGATGCGAGGAAGGAACGACGGTCAGTCGGTCACCGGACGCGGCCGGACGACCGGGGCCGGAGGCTCGACCGGGTGCACGGGCACGGCGGGCCGGAACGGCTTGAGGGCGGGGACGTCGGGGACCAGGTCGGCCGTGTCCTGGCAGATGGCGGCAGCGTCGGCGAGGGAGAGGTAGGGGGTGCGGATGCGGGACCAGCCGCCGGAGGTGTCGCCCACGACGGCGAGGCCGGGCATCTCAGGAGCGATGGAGCAGGCGGCGTGGACGGCTTCGGGGGCGATGTCGCCGAGGGCCATTTTGGCGGAGGCTTCGTCATTGACGCGGTGGCAGACGCGGCCGGTGAGCTGGGCGCGGAGCATGGTGGCGCCCTTGCCGAGTTCGGCGCCGAAGCGCTGGCCGCAGACTTCGAGGTAGATGCCGGCGGCCCGGCCGAGTTGGGCGAGGCGGATGAGCTGGGTGACCATCTCGTCGCGGCGTTCCTCGTCCTTGCGGGTGGCGGTGAGGAAGAGTTCGGCCACCTCGTCGACGAACAGCACGATGGGCACAGGGCGTTCGCTCTTGGGCAGGCCCCAGATGTCAGAGGTGATCTCCTCGTCCGGGGTGCCGGGCGCGATGCCCTGCCGGGCCTTGATCAGGTCGTATCGGTCCTCCATTTCCTTGACCAGGACGGGGAGCAGCTCGGCGGCTTCGTCGGGGTCGGTGGCAAGGGCGGAGAGCCGGGCGGCGAAGGGCGCCAGTTCGACGCCCCGCTTGCAGTCGATTCCGACGAGCGCGACACCGTCCTGCCGGGCGAGTCCGGAAATGAGGTGGCGCAGGTACATGGACTTGCCGGACAGGGTGGCGCCGAGGGTGAGTTGGTGGGGAACGGTGCGGTAGTCGCGGACGAAGGGCATGGCGTCCTCGCGCAGTGCCACCGGCACCTTCAGGAAGCCGCCGCCGGTCTTGCGGGGCATCCGGACACGGCGCAGGACGTCGTACCCGACGAGCCGCAGTTCGACGACGCCCGGCTTGATCGCGGTGACGTAGACGGCGTGGACTCCCCAGGCGTGCCGCAGCCGTTCGGCCGAGGCGGCGACGTCGGCGGGTTCCTGCCCGGGAGCGAGCCGGAGGCGAAGCCGTAGCCCGGTCGAGGTGGGACGGAGGATGCCCCGGCGGGGCGGGACCGGCCGGACCTCCCGCCGGGTGGTGGCCTTGACGGCGAGGACCCGCAGCCGGGAGGGAGCGACGGTCAGGCCGCAGGCTTCCATGACGGAGCTGTACGAGCTGAGCAGGCGGACCGTGGATATCGGGCCGCCGACTGCGGACCAGTAGACCGCGGGGTGCTTGGCCCGGGTGTAGGCAGCCCCGCCGCCGAGCGCGGCGACAGGACCACCCACCTCCAGGAGCGTTGTCAGGTCGGTCATCAGGCGGTGGCCCCCATGGCGGCCGGGAAGGAGGCCGGGGTGACGGCGGCGGCGCGGTAGGCGATGCCGTGACGCTGCTGGCCGTTGAACACGGACTCCCACGGCCGGGCGACGAGGCCGGGGAGCGAGACCGGCGCACCGAGGTTCAGCCCCTCGGAAACGCCGCCCTCCGGAACGGTGACCTTGATCAGCGAGGACTCCCCGTCCTCGATGTAGACGACGCCGATGGTCATCAGCGCCTCACCGCTCACGGCGTCCTTGGCGATCTCGCCGGTCTGACGGTCGCGGACCTTGGGTTCAGGAGCCTCGGTGAGGAGGATCGTGGCGGCGGTGGTCTCCACACGGATGGTGCGCACAGCACACTTCCTATCTACTCGTCTATACGTGTAGCGATTCGTGAACCCGATCTCCCGGGCTCATGACGATCACCCTGCCACACAACTTGCCCACTCGTCTATACGAGTATGCGTGTTGGGGTGTACGAGTTCGGGAAGCGTGCCCGCGCACCACCGCAAACCATGACGATCAGGTCGCCGGGAGCTGGTACGACAGGACGTAGGCATCCGCCGCCATGACCGTGTCGCAGACTTCGACGGGTCGCCCCTCGGTGTCGAAGGCGGTCCGGATCAGGTGAATGACCGGCACACCGGAAGCCAGCCGGAGCGTCTTCACCTCGTCCGGCGAGGGCATCCGGGCGCGGATCTCCTCTTCGAAGTGGTCGAGGTGGTGGCCCAGCTCTTCGAGGCGGGCGTAGATGCCGCCGGGACCGGGGTTGGGTTCGGCGATCTGGGTACCGCGAGCGATGTCGAGAGGGAGGTAGGAGGTGGCGAACTCCACCGGCCGGCCGTCGAGGAGGTACCGGCGCCGCCGGGCCAGCACACGCCGCACGGACCCGAGCCGGGTGGAGATCTCCTGACTGGCCTTCTCTTCCTTGACCTCAAGACTGTCGACCTGAGGATGACTGCCGGCCGCGTCCGCCTCCACGATGAACGCGGACTTCCCCTGCTCCCGATGACGGCGGGCGAACCGGTCGGAGGCGAGCCGCCGCACGGGAGGCCGGGGCCGGACGAACACACCCTTGCCGTGCTCGGCATGGACGAGCCCTTCCCCTTGAAGGATGGAGAAGGAGTTCCGGACCGTCATCCGGGACACCCCGTAGTGCTCGACAAGCTCAGCCTCTGAAGGCAGCTTCTCGCCCTCTCTGAACCGCCCGCGGTCGATGGCTTCGCGCAGCTGGTCGGCAATCTGCCTAAAGACCGCACGATCGCTCGTGGGGTCGAGATCTCCGAGAAGGCCCGAAGGAAGAGCAGGGCTCACTTGTACTCCTTTAGGTATCTAGACGAGTGGGCGAGTTGTTGCTACGGTGGAGAGCCTAGCCAGCCGAGAGGGCCGAGGAACGTGAGCACAGAACGCCCGCACTCCGTGAGCGTCGCCGGGGTCGTCATGGACACCCGCGGCCGGGCCCTCCTGATCCAGCGCCGGGACAACGGAAAGTGGGAGCCGCCGGGCGGTGTCCTCGAACGCGAGGAGACCATTCCCGAGGCCCTGCAACGCGAGGTCCTCGAAGAGACCGGCATCAAGATCGCTCTTCCGGCGACGTTGACCGGTGTCTACAAGAACATGACGGGCCTGATCGTCTCCCTGGTCTTCCGCTGCGAGGCCGCCGACGGCACGCCCACGACCGGCGACGAGACCCGCGCCCTGCGCTGGGCCACCCGTGAAGAAGTCTCCGAGCTTGCCGACGAGGCATACGCCATCCGCGTCCTGGACGCGATGGACACGGTGTCTCCACCGGCCATCCGCGCCCACGACGGCGTGAAACTCGTCTAGCCCGAACCCGCTGCACATGGCGGCCTACCAGCACGAAGGAACTTGTATGCACGAGTATACGAGTACGGCCCGGGTCTGGGGGCTCAGGTGCCCAGGTTTCCCGGAAGAGGTCAGCCGGGCCCGCCGCTGGACCCGCGACATCCTGCGCGGCTCCCCTTTAGCCGAAGACGCCGAACTGATCGTGAGCGAGCTGAGCGCGAACGCGATCCTCCACACAGCCAGCGGCCAGGAGTCGGGCAGCTTCCATCTGGCCCTCGCGGTGTCAGCGCAGGTGATCGCGTTGTCGGTCACAGACGACGGAGCCGCCGGCACAGCACCGAAGGCCGAGCGCCAGGACCAGGACGCCGAGCACGGCCGGGGCCTGGGCATGGTCAGCGCTATCGCCCATCGCGTCGTCGTCCACCAGAGCGACAGCGGCCACACGGTCACCGCCGAACTGTTCGCAGGCCCCCGCGCCGGAGGCCACCCGTGCTGATGGACAAGCCGCAGCGGGGCTACTGGTGCGAGTGCTGGACCGAAGACGTCACCGACGGGGCAGGGTGGCTGACGCTCCGAGCATCCTTCGACGCCTACTCCGCGCCCCAGGCAGACAGATGGGTTGCCATCGCACTCCGCACCATCTCACCGGCACTCGACCCCGACGCGTCCCAGGAAGCTTGGGAATGGCTGTACGACGGCCGCATAGCGACGAGGAAAGCTCTCCTGCGAGCCGAGCCCTGCACGGTGACAGTCACCCAGGCGGACACCCGCATCACATGGACGATCCGGCCCGTGATCTTTCTACCGCTGGCACACCGCCAAGGCAGCGAACTCCCAGCCTGCACACAGGACTTTAAACCGCACACAGCACCTCAGGCGCCCCACACGCCCGACTGAGTTACAACCTTCTTTACAGGTTCAAGGCGGCTCGCTCCGCTCACCGCGCGCGGCCCGGCCCCCGGCCGGGCCTGCGCTCCTGCCTTCGTCCCGCTCCAGCCCGGCCGGCGTCCGCGCCGCGCGCACAGCAAAGCGAGTTGCCTCATGCCATGGAAGGAGTACGTCATGGCGGGGGTGCTCGAAGAGCATCGCCTCCGCGTCGACCTTTACTCCTCCCGTCAGCCGAGCACAGCAGTTGTGAGCCGAACGCCACGACCGGCAATCACCGCTAGACTGCGAAGGATCATGGTAGGGGGGACGGTATCTTGCTAGAGGACGCAGCTCGAGCGCGCCAGCGGGAATCCAAGCTACTGCAAGAGCACAACCAGATGTGCGGCGCTATCTACTTGGTTGGATATGTCGTCGAATGCAAACTTAAAACCCTCCTGCATAAAATGGGAAAGCCCTTCCCTCGATCAGGATCGGCTGGGCATGATCTTCGAGGGCTTTGGGATACTGCCGGGCTGAGAAGCCAAGACTTAAGTGGCCACAAGAAGGCATTTATGGATACCTGGACTACAAGTCTCAGATATAGCGCCAAATTGCCTGACGATGCCTCAGCAGAAGAACTCCTCCGTGGAGCCCAGGAACTATCTTCATATGTAACATCTCGAATTCGTTTCGCACGCCCGCACAATAGAGGAGGAAGGCGATGACCGGCGAGGCCACGACCAGTCGATCTATCCGGCAGCAGATCGAAAATAACGCTCGCTCCGCTGGTTTGACCGACGTTCGGATTTATGTTGCCGAAGATGGATTTGGATCCTATCTCGTTCGAGTAGTTCACGAATTGCTCGATGCGCTAGCTGACTCAGAGCGGCGTAACCTACTCCTTAAGGGAGTGGGCAATCTTGTATCAACCGCTGAACTGATTACCCCCAGCGAAGAGGAATGGTATGGCCCTCCATTCAGTGAGACTACAGAACAAATGCCTCTGTGGCATGAAGTCCTGAGTCGTCAGCTCTCGGATGATGAGCTGACTTTTGCCACAGATCTCGACCAGGACATCGAACTCCCGGCCATTGTCACATTCTATTCCTTGCGGGGTGGCGTAGGACGCACAACCGCCCTTGCGGCAGCAGCACGGATTCTGTCTGAGCGTGACCGCCGTCTGCTTTGCATTGACATGGATCTCGAAGCACCAGGGCTCGCTACTGTTTTGGGCTGCCCTGAACCTAGGGAAGATCAAGGTGTGCTTCCGCTCCTATTGGCCCTGGAGCGAGGCGATGAAGTCGATATCAGGGATCACGTACTGCGAGTCAATGAGGGCGAGGAACTTTACTGCCTGCCCGCAGGACAACTTAGTAGCGACTATGCAGATCGTCTCCGCTTGCTGGATCCTGAGATCTGGTACAGGGAGGCTGGTAATCCTCTTCACAAACTCTTGCAGTTGGCCAAGGAGTCGGCACTTGAGCCGGACTTGATTCTCCTTGATTCCCGCACGGGCATTTCGCCGGTTGCTGCACCTCTTTTGTTTGATGTCTCTGATCTAGCCGTCATTTGCCTCTACCCTCACCCTCAGGCAGAACGGGGGACTGAGCTTCTTGTCAGGGCACTGATGTCCGCCAAGAGCCGTAGGGCCACATCCGATATTCCCCTTACGCCCGAGCCGCGGTTCATCGTTTCTCCATTGCCGCCCGGGCCCTCTGCGGAAACCGTCCTTACGCGTGCAGTCACCTGGATCGACCAGTGGATTGGCGACGCTCAGAGCCGGCGTCCTGAAGGGTTCGACCCGCTTCGGGCGGACGAAATCACTCACGCAGTGAGCTACTCGCCAGATACTGCCTTTCGAGACAAGGTGGTCAACGGAGTCACAACTCGTGAAACATACGGAGCGGTAGCGGATTGGCTAGAGCAGTTGCTACCTCAGACTTACGCGCTATCAGCTTCAAGTAGAAATCGAAAGCGAGATGTACTGGAGCAGCTCGACTTCTCTACTGGTACCGCAGAGCAGCAAGCTAGTCTTCTTGATGACTTCGTCCACACTCGTGTAGCGCAACAAGCGCTTGAGGCTAGATCCCCGCTGGTCATTGGCCGTAAGGGAACCGGGAAGACAGCTGTCTTTCGCTGGTTGATGGAGAGGCATCGCGAAAACGAGGATCCCGTTATCGTTTTCTCCCCCCACGCTTTCAGGCAACTCTACAAGTGGAGTCTTGGCTCCGAGGCTCTGGAACTCGTTGAGTCGGAATTCTCAGGGGAATCTGCGTGGACAACCTTCTGGCCCTGCTACACGGCACTTGCGGCATACTTCGCCTTGCCTGCAGAGGAGAGGGCAGATCCGCCCGCCAGATTTGAACTCACGACGGAGATTCTTGATTCCGTCTACGATGAACTGTCCACGCTCGATGTTATTAGGCACATGATGAGCCGCCCTATGGCTGGCCTTCTTGGTTCCCGCTGGCTGAGAGATATCAACGCCAGTGCAAAAAACCGGCACATGCTGCTCTTCGATGGCCTTGATACCGGATTTGGGAACAATGCCGAGAGTCGGCAGAGAAGGACTCGTGCCGTTACGGGTTTGATGACCTTCCTGACAGAGTCGGAAGCGCATCTATCTTTGCTTTCTTTCAAAGTCATGCTTCGAGTGGACATCTGGCAACAACTGCGATTCGAGAACAAAAGTCATCTTTATGGACGCTCTGTTCAGCTCATGTGGCGCGATCAGAACGACTACTTCAAGACAGTATTGAAGCAGGCGATCCGCAGCGAGATTTACCGAGCGATGGTGGCGGAAATTCGAGTTGGCCCCTCTGTCGACGATTGGCGTGACGATGAGGTGCGCCGCGCCTGGAATGTTCTGGTCGGTGAGCGAATGAAGGGAGGCAAGACAACCTTCACACGCAACTGGGTGTGGAATCGTCTAGCCGACGGCCAAGGAGACCACGGACCACGCTCACTTTCCCAGCTGTTCCATGAGGCTGTTCAATGGGAAAGGCGGGAAGAAGCGCGAAGCAGTTACGATCGCAGCATCATGAGGCCACGGGCCCTTGTGCCTAGCCTCGATAGGGTCAGTATCGAAGCACTGCAAGCTTTGCAAGAGGAGTTTCCAGAACTCGACGGTGTCGTCGAAGCTCTGAGGAGCCTGCGTAGGACCCCAATCGAACCGGGCGAGATCGAAGCAGTGGACCAAGCCGCTGCTGAGCGTGTAGATCTCGCTCTCGAAGTCGGTCTGTTGGAGATCTACGAAGGCACTCAAGACGATGTACGCCGCTACAGAGTGCCTGACCTTTACAGGCTCGCTCTCGGCTTGACGCGTCGGGGGCAGGCGTAGCTCCGTAGCCCTCCACGTGCCATTTGTCGCCAATAACGGCATCGGACTTAGCATGCAGTCTGGGTACAGAAGTACGGGTCAGTCCAGAAGAGGGGACTGACCGGTCGTTGTTACGGGCAACGGTCTCGCGCCTGTGGCTCGCACCCACGTCGGGCGATCCAGGACCATGCCAAATTGGGCGGGCCACGGGGGGACATCGGGGAACCACTGACCGCCGTCAGGGCGACATTGCTTCACCACAGGCGCGCCCGCAGGCGCGCCCTAGACGCTCTGAGCTTCTCAGGCTGTGGGCTCCTGCGCATGGTCACGGTCGGCCATCGCGGCTTGCTCTAATCGACGGCACCAATAGCGTGGCTGAGGTCAGTGGGGTGCAGCGAGGCACACGCGCGCCTGGTCGGTCGACTGACGCGCCGTCGTGGCGGGCTTTCGTCGGCTGAGGCTGCGAAGGGACGCGACGAAGGTGCCAGCCGTCAGCCCAACGAGGCCCCGCACCGGGCAAGGCTGGGCCGTCCCTGGGCCGTCCGAGGTCGCTCGACAGTGGCCAAGGACGACCAACGACGACCACCAGGCGCACGAGCGCACCGCTCCTGACCAGCAAAAACCCAGCTCACCAAGATCCCCGGCAACACCCAGGGCAAGAAGAAGTAACCGCCCACGCGTAAGCCCCCCACCTGCGGTTTTCTCGTCGGTAGGGGGGCTTGTTGCTGCGCCGGGGCCGTCTTCGGGTGGTCAGGCGTGACCGGGCCGGCGCCATTCGTAGGCGCCGGGCGACGTCTTCACGACTTCGCGGGGGCAGACCTCGTGCACCCGGGCGAGCAGGTCGCGCGCTGTTCGCTGGCCCAGCCGGTCGGAAGCGCGTGGTCGTGGCCGTCGGGCTTGAACCTCAACGACGGTGTCCGCCCCGAGACGAGCCACGTGGCAAATCGCCGGGTCTCCAGGGTCGCCAACGTGCCCTGCCAGTCTCCAGATCTGGAGGGTCACCGAGAAGCCGGCGCTCAGAGACTCCGCCACGATGACGATCTCGCATTCGAGGAAGTCGTGGCCGAACAGGTTGCCGGGCTGCGAGCGTCCCAGCACGCGTGCGGAGACGCTGTGCCCGCTGGTGCCCACCCGGTCGGCCAGGTGGATCAGGTCGATGACGTCGTGCGTCGAGCCCGTGGATTCCCTCCCCTGTACAGATCCGAACATCCTGCCGGACTGCGCAGCGTCGGCCGGGGTCCGCTTGGCCGGGGTACTCGGCGAGGGCCATGGCGTCGCCAGGCTCCCGCATTGCACGCGGGCGCGGGGCCCCGTCCAAGGCCCCGGGGGGCAACACAGTTGAGATGCCTGCACCGGTGCCGATGCCGGCGGCCGCTCGGTGTTCGGCCCCACTGCCTGCCCGAGGTTGGCACAGCCGGTCGTTGTCAGTGCCGGGTGACATGATCCGCGACATGGATCTCCCCCTCGTCTTCGCCGGCCTCGACCAGGTGGACTGGGCACGGCTCCACCATGCCTACGGCTCCGCGGAGGACGTCCCTGCGCTGCTTCGGGATCTCGCGTCCCCGGTGGAGGAGACTGCCGCAGGGGCGGAGGAGGAGTTGTGGAGCAGCATCGTGCACCAGGGCACGGTCTACGCGGCGACCGCTCCCGCGGTGCCCTTCCTGGCGCGACTCGTCGCCGAAGGCGTGCGCCGAAGCGCCTTGCTGGGCATGCTCGGTGTGATCGCCGGCAGCGGCGACGAGCACGATCTGCCGGTGCCCGGGGCGGCCCGCGGCGCCGTCGCGGCCCAGCTGGGGCTGCTCCTGCCGCTGCTCGCGGACGGCGATCGCGAGGTGCGGCGGACCACCGTGTGGACGGTGGCCCAGTGCCGGTCGGCGGCCGGTCCCGACGCGCGTGCGGCGTTGCGGGGCCGCTGGGCGGCGGAGAGCGATCCGGCGGTGCGCGCGGACGTGCTGACGGCCTGTGCGCTCCTGGATCCCGATGCGGCCGAGGAGTTGTGCGCCGCGGCGCTCGCCGGAGACGAGTCGGCGCCGGTCCAGGTTGCCGCGCTGCTGGTCACTGCCAACCGCGGCCTGCCGTGGGACGTGGAGACGACCGCGCGCGTCACGGCGTTGGTCCCGTTGGAGCGGCACGGTTTCGGCGACCTGTGGGAGCGGGAGCCGCTGCACGCGATCGTCGAAGCTCTGCACACACGCGGTGAGGGCGGCACCGCCATAGAGGTGGTCGGCTCCGCGCTCGGGCGGGCCGTGGCGCTGAGGCTTCAGGGGAGTGAACGTGCGCGGGCTGCCGCCGCCGAGGCGCGGTGGGCCGCCGAGTCCCTCGCCCGCCGCTCACGAACCGCCCCGGCGCGGCTGCTCCCCGAGTTGCTCCCGCTGCTCGACGATCCGGTCACCGCGGCCGGCGTGTTCCCGCTGCTGCGTTCCTGGTGTCGGCCGGCTCCGGAGGCGGTCCCGGTCCTGCTTGCCATCGCGCGGAGTAAGGGCGAGTCGGCCGACGGAGCCCTTGCCGCGCTGGTGTGCCTGGGAGCCCCGGAGGCGACCGGGCTGCTCGCCCGCCACCTGGCCGAGCGGCCCCGCGCACTGGAGGCGGCGTACCGCCTCGCGACCGGTGAGAGCCGGACGCCGGGTCAGGCCCACGCACCCGGCGAGGACCGGACGCCCCTGCCCCACGATCCCGAACTGCTCGACGCGATACGCGTCCGGCTCGCCGTCGAACCGTCCGGCGAGCGCCGATCGGTCTTCGACGGCGGTCTCGCCGCGACCAACGAGCCGGTCTACCTGAGCGGGCTGCTGGCTGCCTGGGGCAGATCGGCCGGGGCCGCCATTCCGGAGCTGCTCGCCGCGCTGCCGCGTCATCCGCTCCCGGTCGGCCGTGCCCTGGCCGCCGTGGCCGATCCTCAGGCCGACGCCCACGTGGTCGAGGCGCTACGAGCCCAGACCCGACAGGGACCACAGGCCACTCGTCAGGCGGCGGCAAGCGCGCTCCACTCCCTGACCGGCGACGCCGACCCCCTGGTTTCCGTGCTCTCCGAGCTGCTGGCCGAGCGAGGCAACGGCTTGGACCACACCGTCACCACGGCTGCAGCCCTCGGGGAGGCCGCTCGCCCCTTGCTGCCGCTTCTGCACACACTGCTGGTGGAGCCACCGCAGTCGCGCGAGACCGTGCCGGCGATCAGGGCGGCCCTCGGGGCCGCGGCGCTGACCTGGGAACTGACCGGGGACGAAAAGACGGTGCTCCCGGTGATCCGGGAGGGCCTTGCCTGGGCCTCCCACGCGTGGGGCCAGCAGACGGTGAAACGCGCCGCCGAAGTCGCCTGCCTGCTCGGCCCGGCGGCCGAGCCGCTCGTCCCCGACCTCCTGCCGCTGCTGGACGATCCGGAATTCTCCCCTGCCCTCGCACTCGTCCTGACCAGCATCTGTCCCGAGGCCGACACACTCGCCGGGCTCCCCCGGACCACCCTGGCCGACCGTGTCCTCGCGGCGGCCCGACCGGGCTCGTATGCGCGCTCCGCCTCGGCCGTGCTGAAGGCCTGCGTCGCGCTCGGCCCGACAGCCTTCACCGACGCCCAGCTCGACCTCGTCCGCGACCTTGCGGACGGCGACCGGCGCATCGTGGGCGCCGGCCTCCAGGACCAGATCATCCTCAACGACGAACTCTTCCGCACCGAGGCCCGGAAGGTCCTACGGACACTGACTGCCGATCCCTCTGTTCCGTAGCGACCCCGGTCGTGCGACCCGCCCCTGCCTGGCCTGCGGGCCGGCAGGGAGCCGCCGCAGGAAGGGGTGACCGCGGTCAGGGTCGCCGGAGGACCGGGCCAGTCGACGCCAGGGCACGGGCCGACACGCATGATCCCAGTCTCTCGGCGCGGTCCTGACGTCGGTTCTCCCGCGCGTGGTTCGGCTCTACGATCCCGCCGCCGGCTCGTGCCCTCGACGGCTCCGTCGCGGGCCTCCGCGGACCAGCGGACGGTCTCGTCGTCCTCGTCGGCAGGGGATCTGTCGCTGTTCCGGAGTTTCTGGCGCTCGGCTACGCATCTGCCCCGTGCTCGGCAGGTCCCTGACCGGTTGGCGCGGGTGCCACCGGGCGGACCGCGGTGAAGTCGTGGAACTCGTAGCGGGTGGCGAAGAGCAACAACAGCCGTTCGTCGCAGCCCTGCCACGGCGAGAGGTCACCGGCCGCCCCCAAACGCCGGCAGCTTCGCAGGCTGGGGGCTCGAGCATCGTCGTCACGGGGGACAGCCCCGGCTTGCTCTGGTCGGCGGCGTCGGCGACGTGGCGACGGCCGGTAGGGGTGCGGCGAGGCACACGTGCGTCTGATCGGTCGGCGTTCTCACCGTCGTGGGCACGGGGGCGCCGGGCGGGCGTTCATGCGTTCGTCGGCGGGGTGATCTCGTCGATGAGGGTGCGGATGCGCTTTTCGATCTCGTCGCGGATGGGGCGTACGGCGTCCACGCCGTGCCCGGCCGGGTCCTGGAGCTCCCAGTCGAGGTACCGCTTGCCGGGGAAGACCGGGCAGGTGTCGCCGCAGCCCATCGTGATGACGACGTCGGAGGCCTGCACGGCTTCGACGGTGAGCACCTTGGGGACCTCGGCCGAGACGTCGATGCCGACCTCCGCCATGGCGTCGACCACGGCCGGGTTGACCGTCGCGGCGGGCGCCGAACCGGCTGAGCGCACCTGGACGCGGTCGCCCGCGAGGTGGGTGAGGAACGCTGCGGCCATCTGGGAGCGCCCGGCGTTGTGGACGCATACGAAGAGCACGGAGGGCGGTTCGGCGGGGGTGTTCATGGCGGGTGCGCTTTCTGGCTAATGGTGCGTCAGGTTATGGCGAAGGGTGCGTCAGGTTATGGCGAAGGGCGTGTCAGGGGAGTGGCGGGGCGGCGAGTTCGGGTTCGGCGGGGGCGGGCCGCGCGGGGGCCGGGCGTCCGAAGACGGCGGTGGCCAGGCCGAGCCCGAGCGCGGCGCCGACCAGTTGGGCCGTGATGAACGGGCCGAGGGAGTCGGGGGCGATTCCGGCGAAGGTGTCGGTGAAAGCCCGGCCGATGGTGACCGCGGGGTTCGCGAACGAGGTGGACGACGTGAACCAGTACGCGGCGCCGATGTAGGAGGCCACGGCCACGGGTGCGTGGCGGGCCTGACCGGTGCGGCCCAGGCCGAGGACCAGGAGGACGAGGCCCGCGGTCGCGACGGCCTCGCCCAGCCACAGGTGACTGTCGGAGCGGTCGTGGGTGGACCACTGCACGAGCGGCTTGCCGAACATCGCGTCGGCCAGGACCGCGCCGACGACGGCTCCGGCGACCTGGGCCGGTAGGTACGCGGCGACCTCCCGCGGGGCCGGTCCGTCCCCCGCGCGGCGGCCGGTGGCCCAGGCAGCGAGGGTGACGACCGGATTGAAGTGCGCGCCGGAGACCGGGCCCAGCAGCGCGATGAGCACGCCGAGGCCGAAGACCGTGGCCAGCGAGTTGGCGAGCAGCTGAACGCCCACGTCCCTGGTCAGCTCGGTGGCCTGGATGCCGGAGCCGACGACCACCGCGACCAGGGCGGCCGATCCCACCGCCTCGGCGACGACGCGGCGGCCGAGCGGGACGCTCACGCGGTCGCCCCGGCGGCCTGTGAGGTCGTCAGGAACGCGGCGAGCCGGTCGAGGGTGGCGGGCAGCGCCCAGTAGTAGACCCAGGTGCCCCGTCGCTCGCAGTCGATCAGGCCGGCCTGCCGCAGCAGCTTGAGGTGGTGCGAGATGGTCGGCTGGGACAGCTCGAAGGCCGGAGTCAGGTCGCAGACGCAGACCTCACCGCCCGCCCGCGACGCGATCATCGACAGCAGCCGTAGGCGTACCGGGTCACCGAGTGCTTTGAACAGCCTGGCCAGTTCGGCCGCCTGATCCTCGTTCAGCGGCGCGGCCACCAGGCCGGGGCAGCACGCACCGTTCTCGTCGCTCTGCCCGAGAACCACCAGCTCTTGCTTCGACATGTGTCTATGTTGACAGTCTTCGAACCAGGGCGCAAGGTTGCATCGACAGACGTCAATGCAAGCCGATGGGAGCCTCTCCATGTCCCGCGCTCAACTCGCCCTGCGTGTCAGCGACCTCGAAGCGTCGATCACCTTCTACTCGAAGCTGTTCGGCACCGAACCGGCCAAGCGGCGCGCGGGGTACGCCAACTTCGCCATCGCCGAGCCCCCACTCAAGCTCGTCCTGATCGAGGGCGGCCCCGGTGAGGAGACCCGGCTCGACCATCTCGGCGTCGAGGTCGAGTCCACCGACCAGGTCGGCGCCGCGACCACCCGGCTCCGGGATGCCGGCCTCGCCACCTTCGAGGAGAACGACACATCCTGCTGCTACGCCCTCCAGGACAAGGTGTGGGTGCACGGCCCCGGCAACGAGCCGTGGGAGGTCTACGTGGTCAAGGCCGACGCCGACACCCTCGGCAAGAGCGCCGACCCGGCCGCGGCCGGCGACGGCTGCTGTACCGGCCGGGCTGCCGAGGGGGTCGCACCCGGCGCCACCGGGTGTGCCTGCGGGCAGTGAGCCGGACGGCCCGACCGGCCGGGAACACGCCGGACGGTGACCCTCCGGTGATGGATAGTTCACGCTCCGTAATATGAGCGAATGATCGGGTTTGGTGGGCGGTGTTCCGAGCGGCGGCGGGAGCGGCGGGGGCCCGGGAGCCGGTGGCGGGTGTTCGTCGTGGGCCTGGTCGGGAGTGGTGTGGTGGCCGGCGCGGCGTTCGGGTGCGCGTTCCGCGCCGGGAGCGAGGACGCGGGCACCGGCGCCGTCGCGCGGATCTCTCCGCAGGCGACCCGGGCCGCGGCGCCGTCCGGGGCGCCGGCGCCGCCGCGGCCGCGGCCGGTCGGGAACGTGCGGATCGCCGCCGTGGGAGACATCGTCATGGGCTCGCTGCCGGACGACCTGCCGCCGGACGACGGCGCCACGTTCTTCGACCCCGTCGGCGACCTGCTCACCGGCGACGTGGTGCTCGGGAACCTGGAGAGCACGCTGGCCACCGGCGGTGACAGCAAGTGCGACCACATCGACGGCCCGAACTGCTTCGCGTTCCACGCCCCGCCGTCCTACGGCGGCCTGCTCAAGAAGGCCGGGTTCACGGTCCTGAACACCGCGAACAACCACATCGACGACTTCGGGGCCGAGGGGCGGCGCGAGACCTTCGCCGCGCTGCGCTCCGTGAACCTGCCGTTCACCGGCCGGCTGGGCCAGATCACCGTCCAGCGGGTACGCGGCATCCGGGTCGCGGTGCTCGGGTTCGCTCCCGACCGGGGGGCGAACGACCTCACGGACATCCCCGCGGCACGGCAACTCACCGCTCGTGCCGCCGCGATGGCGGACATCGTGATCGTCGTCATGCACGCCGGCGCGGAGGGCTCGGACCGCACCCACGTGGAACCCGGCACCGAGTACTTCCTCGGCGAGGACCGCGGTGACAGCTACCGCTTCAGCCGCGCGGTGATCGACGCCGGCGCCGACCTCGTGGTGGGCAGCGGACCGCACGTGATGCGGGGAATGGAGTTCTACAAGGGCCGTCTGATCGCCTACAGCCTGGGGAACTTCTCCGGCTACAAGGTACTCGGCCTCGGCGGCACGCTCTCGACCAGCGGGGTGCTGCAGGTCACCCTCGGCGCCGACGGCACCTACCTGTCCGGGCGGCTGAACCCGACCCTGATCGTGGCGCCCGGTACGCCGGAACCGGGCGGCGATGCGATCGACCTCGTCTCCACCATGTCGGAGGAGGACTTCGGCCCGCACGCCGCCCGTATCTCGGCGGACGGCACGATCCGGCGCCCGTGACCGGTCACGGGCGTGGCACCCGGTCAGCCCCAGGGCGTGCCGGTGAGCGGACCTCCCTGCACCCGACCCGGTGCCGTGTTCGGGATCTGAGGTATCTGAGGTATCTGAGGCACCTGCGGTATCTGAGGCACCTGCGCCACCTGCGGTATCTGAGGCACCTGCGGTACCCGCGGCATCTGGGGCATCTGAGGTGCGACGTTCACCGAAGCACCGGGCTGGCCGGCCGTGCCGCCCGTGGCCTGCTGCCCGGCTCCGGTGGTCTGCTGTCCGGCTCCGGTGGACCACAGCTGGTCGACCTGCGAGCGCTCGGTGGCGTTCGGATAGCGGTTGGTGCAGGACGGACCGGCGCCGCCGCCCGACATCAGCTCACTGCACGGCCCGCTGTAGTCGTCCTTGAGGCCCAGCACGTGCCCGGTCTCGTGGGCGACGACGCGGATCGAGTCGTACTGCCGGGTCTGGGAGTAGTCGAGGAAGATGTAGCCGCTGCCGTGGCCGTTGGTGGAGGCGTAGGACCCGCGTGAGTCGTTGCCCTCGTAGTAGGAGAAGTCGGCGCCGCTCGAGGACTCCTTGAGCTTGACGTCGGACTCGGAGCTGTTCCAGATCGAGGCCGCGCTCGCTATCTGCGAACGGAAGCTCGGGGCCCGGGAGTCGTCGTAGTGGATGGTCACCGCCTGCCCGTCGGGCTGTGCCGCGCGCTTCGCGGCGACCGACTTGACCACGGCCTCGAAGAACGCCTTGGTGTCGGCGGCCTCCTCGCCGGTCCCGTCGTACCGCGCCACGGCGGAACCGGTGGCGGCGGACGGGGCGGCGGGGGCGGAGGCGGCGGACGGTTGGGCACTGGCCGGCACCGCCGTGCCCAGGGCGCCGGAGGCCAGGCCCAGGCCGAGAGCGAGGAGTCTCGCGGACGTTCGGGACGACTTCATGTGGGGGGGCTCCTACTCACTCGGTGGCGCCGAGCCCCGGTGCGTGGTCGACGTTGCGTGAACACCGGTTCCGAACTGCGGCGACGTCCTGTGGGTCGACATTCTTAGAACGGCCTGACAGGGAGCGCAAAGGGTCCCCGCCACTACGTCGCCTCGTAGGTCCCAGGACCTCGCCAGGGCCGGGTGCGGAGCTCCGGTCCGCAATCGGCGGCCGACGCGAAAGCTGTCGCGGCGTCAGAAGCCGTGCGGGGGAAGGCAATGGGCGTGCCCGACGGCCGGGTGGAATCCCGGTGCGTACGTCGGGGGTCGCATCCGTCTCAAGACGGACAAATGCTCAGATGTCCGCCACGTCGCATCTACTAAGCGCGCCGGTAGGTCGGCAGTCCGCTGTGATGGACGTCATAGAACGTGAGCTTCCGTCCCTTTCGCTCCCCATCGCCCACGTGGTCGCTCCGGGTGCGGGCACCCGGGCGCGGTTTGCCGAACCGGCAAACGGGCTCGGCGCCGGGACGCGCGGGTTCGCATGATCGGTGCAGGGCCGGCGTCCGATCGGCGACGGTCCGGAAGGGCCGGCACGGCTCGTACGGCACGCACGGCAGCACGGCACGCAGGACAGTCACGGCAGGTAAGACAGGCAGGTCGAGGAGGGCTTATGGCAGCGCGGCATCGGTCGGTCGTCGCGGACGGACGGCGGATCCATCTCGTCGAGCAGGGGGAGGGACCCCTCGTACTGCTCGTGCACGGGTTTCCCGAGTGCTGGTACTCCTGGCGGCATCAGCTGCCGGCGCTCGCCGCGGCCGGGTACCGGGCGGTCGCCGTCGACATGCGGGGGTACGGGCGTTCGTCCCGGCCGGCCGCGCCGGACGCGTACCGGATGACCGAGCTCGTCGCCGACAACGCCGAGGTCGTGCGGGCCCTCGGCGAGGAGTCGGCGGTGGTCGTCGGGCACGACTGGGGTGCGGCCGTCGCCGCGAACTCCGCGCTGCTGAGGCCCGAGGTGTTCCGGGCCGTGGCGCTGCTGAGCGTCCCGTACACCCCGCGCGGCGGGCCGCGGCCCAGTGCCGTCTTCGAGGGGATGAGCGGCGGGGACGAGGAGTTCTACGTCTCGTACTTCCAGGAGCCCGGGCGGGCCGAGGCCGAGATCGAACCCGACGTACGGGGCTGGCTCGCGGGGTTCTACGGTGCCCTGTCCGGCGACACCATGCCCGGACCCGGCGCCCCCGACCCGCACTTCGTCGGCAAGGGGACCACGCTCCGGGAGCGGTTCCCCGCCGGACGGCTGCCCGGGTGGCTCGGCGAACGGGATCTCGACGTCTACGCCGGGGAGTTCGAGCGCACCGGACTGACCGGGGCGCTCAACCGGTACCGGAACATGGACCGCGACTGGGAGGACCTCGCCGCCTACGACGGTGCCCCGATCACCCAGCCGTCCCTGTTCGTCGGCGGCGGCCTCGACGCCTCCACGACCTGGCTGGCCGACGCCATCGAGGCGTACCCGGTCACCCTCCCGGGCCTGGTCTCCGCCCACATCCTGGACGGTTGCGGGCACTGGATCCAGCAGGAGCGCCCCGACGAGGTCAACCGCCTGCTGGTCGACTGGCTGGCGGCACTGCCCTCCGTCCGATCCGTCCCGTCCGTCCGAACAGCTCCCTGATCCGTCCGAGCGGCTTCCCGATCCGTCCGCAGGGCTTCCTGGTCCGTCCGAGCGGCTTCGTCAGATCGACAACGGCACCTGGTGGATCTCGTCGGCGGGATGGCCCGTGCGTTCGTGGACGCGTTTGACCGCCTCGGCCGAGGGCGCCTCGGAGAGGCAGTAGACCCTGCCGGAGGCGGGGTCGGCCCAGGCGTGTTCGAAGTGGACGCCCTCCTCCTTCTCGACGGCGAGGTCGGCCTCGTGGGCCTCCTTCAGCTGGTCGGCGGTGATGCCCTGCATCCCGTGGTGGACGTCCATGTAGTGCGGCATGGCTGCCACCTCCTTCGCCTTGTCCGTCCCACCCGTCTCCCCACCATGCTGCGCCCGCCACCGCGGCACGGCATGCGAAGGGCCCCGGACCGGAGTCCGGGGCCCTTCGCCGTAACCGACGAGCGCCGACGCGCCGACGGGTCCGCTCAGCCGCACTGGCAGGGGCTGCCCGACTGGCAGCCGCAGCCGCAGCCCGAGCCGCACCCGCAGGCGCCGATGACCAGCAGGTTCTTGATCTCGCTCGGCTGGTCGGTCTCGTGCTGCTGCGTGGGGTCGGGCGTGGTGCTGGGGGATTCGGCCATGGATCCCTCCTAGAGGTCCCTAGATGCCCTAGTAGTAGGGCCATGCCCATTCCATGCCCGTTTCACTGGGCGCATCAACGGCGCACAGTGGCGCTCCTACGCCTGACCCGCCCCCCGCGAGCCCCCACCCGCCTGCGGGTCACGCCCCCTCGGCGCCCGTCACCGGCTGGATGTCGGGCTGCAGGTCGTCCGCGTGCTCGCCGGTGACCAGGAACACGACGCGCTTGGCGACGGCGACCGCGTGGTCGGCGTACCGCTCGTAGTAGCGGCCGAGGAGCGTCACGTCGACGGCGGTCTCGATGCCGTGCTGCCAGCGGTCGTCCAGCAGGTGCTGGAAGATCGTGCGGTGCAGGAGGTCCATCTCGTCGTCGTCCTGCTCCAGCTGGAGGGCCAGGTCGACGTCCTTGGTGATGATCACCTCGGCGGCCTTGGCCATCAGGCGCTGCGCGAGCTGGCCCATCTCCAGGATGGTGGCGTGCAGGTCGTGGGGGATGGCGTTCGCCGGGTAGCGCAGCCGGGCCAGCTTCGCGACGTGCTGGGCGAGGTCGCCGGAGCGCTCCAGGTCCGCCGACATGCGGAGCGAGGTGACGACGATCCGCAGGTCCGTCGCCACCGGCTGCTGGCGGGCGAGCAGGGCTATCGCGCGCGCCTCCAGGTCGTGGTGGAGCTCGTCCACCTTCTGGTCGGCCTCGATGACGCTCTCGGCGAGCTTGAGGTCGCCGTCGAGGATCGCCGTCGTGGCACGTCCGATCGCCGATCCGACCAGGCGGGCCATGTCGACCAGGCTGTCGCCGATCGAATCGAGTTCCTCGTGGTACGCGTCCCGCATCAGGGTTACCTCTCGTATGCGTGGTCCAGGGGTTCCGGGGGCCGGGGCCCGTGGCCGAAACCAGCTGCGAACCCCACGCTCCCACGTTCCGATCCCTACGCGTCCGTTTCTGCCACCCCAAATGAACCAATACTGGCTCCAAGGTGAACTCTGGGCGACGAGTGTTCGAGCTGACACCTCGCGGGCTGTGGGGATGTCGTACCCCCTGCTTAACCTGTTTGCATGGACGTGAACGCGGCGGTCGCCGCAGCGGCAGCGATCGCCGGGGTGCTTACCGGTGTCATCGCCATGCTGGCGTTCCGCTGGAGCGAGCGCGACCAGAAGCGACCGACCAGGACTTCTCTGCACACCGACCCCGTACTGCCCCCGGGCGTGGACACCGTACTGAGCGTGCTGCGCTCCTCCGCGGTCGTTCTCGACGAGGCGGACACGGTTGTCAAGGCGAGCTCGGCCGCGTACGCCCTCGGACTCGTGCGCGGTGGCAAACTCGCCATCGAGCCGATGCTCGCGATGGCTCGCGACACCCGGCGGGACGGCGAGATACGACAGGTCGAACTGGATCTCCCCAGGCGGGGGACCGGGCGGGGCGAGGCCCTGGCCGTCTCCGCGCGGGTGGCGCCCCTCGGCTCCCGGCTCGTACTGCTCCTGGTGGAGGACCTCACCGAGGCCCGCCGCATCGAGGCGGTACGACGGGACTTCGTGGCGAACGTCAGCCACGAGCTGAAGACCCCGGTCGGCGCGCTCTCCCTGCTCTCCGAGGCCGTCATGGACGCCTCGGACGATCCGGAGGCCGTGCAGCGCTTCGCCGGTCGCATGCAGATCGAGGCCACGCGCCTGACCAACCTGGTCCAGGAGCTCATCGACCTGTCGAGAGTGCAGAACGACGACCCGCTGGAGGACGCCGAGCCCGTCCGGGTCGACGAGCTGGTCGCCGAGGCGATCGACCGGTGCCGGCACCAGGCCGGCACCAAGCAGATCACCATGGCCGCCGGCGGCACCGCCGACCTGCATGTCTGGGGCAACCGCGGCCAGCTCGCCGCCGCCCTCGGCAACCTGGTCGAGAACGCGGTGAACTACTCCCCGGCCCGCACCCGGGTCGGGATAGCCGCCCGCCGGGTCAGCGCGACCGGCGGCGACATGATCGAGCTTGCCGTGACCGACCAGGGCATCGGCATCACCGACAAGGACAAGGAGCGCATCTTCGAGCGCTTCTACCGCGTCGACCCGGCCCGCTCACGGGCCACCGGTGGCACCGGCCTCGGCCTCGCCATCGTCAAGCACGTGGTCGCCTCGCACGGCGGGGAGGTCACGGTGTGGAGCGCCGAAGGCCAGGGCTCCACTTTCACCCTCAGACTGCCGGAGGCGGGCGTGGCCCGCGATCGCGCATCGCAGCACCCCGACCCCGACCTCGAAGACGAGGCCGGTACCAACGAGTCATCCCCGTACGAACCGCTTCCCGCCCCGGAGGTCCTTCCGTGACCCGAGTGCTCGTCGTCGAGGACGAGGAGTCCTTCTCCGACGCCCTGTCGTACATGCTCCGCAAGGAGGGCTTCGAGGTCGCAGTGGCGGCCACGGGCCCCGACGGACTCGACGAGTTCGAGCGCAACGGCGCCGACCTCGTCCTCCTCGACCTGATGCTGCCCGGCCTGCCGGGCACCGAGGTCTGCCGCCAGCTGCGCGGCCGCTCCAACGTCCCCGTCATCATGGTGACGGCCAAGGACAGCGAGATCGACAAGGTCGTCGGTCTCGAAATAGGAGCCGATGACTACGTCACCAAGCCCTTCTCCTCCCGCGAGCTGGTCGCCCGCATCCGTGCGGTGCTCCGCCGCCGCGGCGAGCCCGAGGAGGTCACCCCGGCCGCCCTCGAAGCGGGCCCGGTCCGCATGGACGTCGACCGCCACGTCGTGACGGTCTCCGGCTCCAAGGTCGACCTCCCCCTCAAGGAGTTCGACCTCCTGGAGATGCTCCTGCGCAACGCCGGCCGCGTCCTCACCCGCATGCAGCTCATCGACCGTGTCTGGGGCGCCGACTACGTCGGCGACACCAAGACCCTCGACGTCCACGTCAAGCGCCTCCGCGCCAAGATCGAGCCGGACCCGGGCGCCCCGCGCTACCTGGTCACGGTCCGCGGTCTCGGCTACAAGTTCGAGCCGTAAAACCCGGCGTCGTAGTCGGCCGGCGGACGGAGGCCAGCGCGGCACGCCGAAGCCCGCGCAGCGGTGCGAGGGGTGCGTCGAGGAGGGTGTTCGAGCCGTAAGGACCTGCGTCGCGGTCGGCCGACGGGCGGAGCGCGGCGCAGTGCTCTGCGGCCCGGTGGGGGCGGGCCGGGCAGTTCGCCGCGCTTCTGCGGGGCGTGTTTTTCTCTGTGACGAAGGGCGGCACCCCTCGGGGTGCCGCCCTTCCGCCCGTTTCGGGGTGGTGTTCAGCCCGCGTTCGTCGACTCCGAGGCCGAGTCGCTCGGGGTGGCGCTCTCGGACTGCTTGTTCTTCTTGCCGGCCTTGGCGCTCCCGCTCGCCGTCGAGCCCGCGGCCGGGGAGCCGGAGCCGGTGGCGGAGGCCGACGACGAGGCGGACGCGGCGGCCGTGGCGGACGGCACCGCGCTCGGGCCCCAGCCGGTGAAGAAGCTCTCGGCCGGCACGACGAAGGCGCGCAGGCTCACGTCACCGGCCTTGCTGAAGGTGAACGTGATCTTCTGGGCGTTGCCGTCCTGGACCGCCTCGCGGCTGCTGCCCAGCACCGCGGAGGCGTTGTCCTTGCCGCCCAGGATCAGCCGGCCACCGCCGGGGATGGTCAGCGGCTGGGTCTTGGTGGCGTGCAGCTCGGCCGTCTTGCCGGTGCCGGCGACGACGATCGACTGGAGCGTCTCCGGATCGGTGCCGGTGTTGAAGATGGTCGCGGAGACCACGGCCGGGCCGGTCGACGTGAGGTCGGGCTGGGTGATCACGGTCGCGTTCTGGACCTTGATGTCGCCGACACTCGTCGCCGCGTTGTCCGGCTTGATCTCCAGCGTCTGGGAGTTGTTGCCCGCGCCGCACGCGGAGAGCGCGGCGACGGAGAAGGCGATGGCGGAGGCGGCGAGGGCGCCGCGTCGAAGGCTGCTGCTCACGGCGGCGGCAACTCCTTGAACGCACGGGCGGCCCCCTATAAAGCCGCCCTAAGTGTCTGTCAGCGGCCTTAGGTTACCGAGCCGTTCCCGCGACGCCGCACCCGACCCTCCCCAAGCCCCCCGCTTCCTTCGGGGAGGAGGTACGCGAGGGCATCCGCAAGTGCCCCTCCGGCCACTTTGGAGCGGCCCGCGTCCGGCATTCGCATAACCCGTCCGCAACACCACGCGCAAAATTTCCGTGAAGGAATGCGCGACCACCGGGAAAATTGATCACCTACTGCTTCAGGTGCGGCTTCACGTACCGTTCAGTCGGGCGTTCGGCCGTACCCGTGATCAATTCCGGAAACGTCCGGGATCCGGCGCCGACAACCGAACGGAGTAGCGGAAGTCGCACGCCTGGAACCGGACATATGTGGACGTTAAGCCACTCGTGAAGGTGTCCGGATGTGTGTAACGTGGGCGTTTCCCCTTGCCCGGAGAGCCGCTCCCACCTGCGAATACCTGCTTCCGGACGGCCCGCGAAGCACGTTCCTGTCGCTGTTGTCAAGCCCCGAGATATGCCCTGACCTGCGAAAACGCCATTCAGAACCGCCGGTTTCCGTGTTACCCTGGATAGCCACGGAAGGGGTACCTGTCACATGACGTTCAAGGTTGGCGACACCGTGGTCTATCCCCATCACGGGGCCGCGCTGATCGAGGCCATCGAAACTCGCCAGATCAAAGGCGTGGACAAGACCTACTTGGTGCTGAAGGTCGCCCAGGGTGACCTGACGGTACGTGTGCCAGCGGACAATGCGGAGTTCGTCGGCGTGCGTGATGTGGTCGGTCAGGACGGGCTGGACCGGGTCTTCGAGGTGCTGCGCGCGCCGTACGCCGAGGAGCCCACGAACTGGTCCCGTCGTTACAAGGCAAACCTGGAGAAGCTCGCCTCCGGCGATGTCATCAAGGTCGCGGAAGTCGTGCGTGACCTGTGGCGTCGTGAGCGCGAGCGTGGACTCTCCGCCGGTGAGAAGCGCATGCTCGCCAAGGCCCGCCAGATCCTGGTGAGCGAGCTCGCCCTCGCGGAGAACACGAACGAGGACAAGGCCGAGGCCCTGCTCGACGAGGTCCTCGCGTCCTGACGCAGACGCTGTCCGGCTCGGCACGCTGAAGCTCCGCACACCCGAAATGCCGCGGTGCCCGATGACACTCACTCTGTCGCCGGGCGCTGCGGCATGTTTGCGTACGCCCTCGGGGAACCCCCGATACTAGGTGTGCCGGGCCCGGGCTGCTGGCTCGACCAGTGTCACGGAAGGGTCCGGTCAAGGCGTCGCGCCCGGCACTTCCCAGGCCATACCCACGCCAGGCCCGCACACAAACCTGACAGGAACCGATGTCTGACGATTCGCGTCCTTCGCGTCCGGAACCGCGTACCGCACTGCGCACGGCAGCCGTGATTCCCGCCGCCGGCCGGGGCGTACGGCTCGGTCCGGGCGCCCCCAAGGCGCTACGCGCGCTGAACGGCACGCCCATGCTCATCCACGCCGTACGCGCCCTCGCCGCCTCCCGCGCGGTCTCCCTGGTCGTCGTCGTGGCCCCGCCCGACGGCGCGCCCGAGGTCAAGTCCCTCCTCGACGCCCACGCGCTGCCCGATCGCACCGACTTCCTCGTGGTCCCCGGCGGCGAGTCCCGGCAGGAGTCGGTCCGGCTCGGCCTGGAGGCACTCCCCCCGGACTACGACATCGTCCTGGTCCACGACGCCGCCCGGCCCCTGGTCCCCGTCGACACGGTCGACGCCGTGATCCAGGCGGTCCGCGACGGCGCCCCCGCGGTCGTCCCCGCGCTCCCGCTCGCCGACACGGTCAAGGAGGTAGAGCCGGCCGCCGCCCCCGGCGACCCCGAGCCGGTGCTCGCCACCCCCGAGCGGGCCCGCCTGCGCGCCGTCCAGACGCCTCAGGGCTTCGACCGCCGGACCCTGGTCCGCGCCCACGAGACGGTCACCGGGAACGTCACCGACGACGCCGGCATGGTCGAGCAGCTCGGCGACCGGGTCGTGGTCGTCCCCGGCCACGAGGAGGCCTTCAAGGTCACCCGCCCCCTCGACCTGGTCCTCGCGGAGGCGGTCCTGGCCCGCAGGAGGCTCAACGATGGCTTCTGAGGTGATCCTCCCCCGGGTGGGGATCGGCACCGACATCCACGCCTTCGAGGAGGGCCGCGAGCTGTGGTGCGCCGGCCTGAGGTGGGAGGGCGAGGGCCCCGGCCTGGCAGGCCACTCCGACGCGGACGTGGTCGCGCACGCGGCGTGCAACGCGCTGTTCTCCGCCGCGGGCCTCGGCGACCTGGGGCAGCACTTCGGCACCGGGCGCCCGCAGTGGTCGGGCGCGTCCGGCGTCACCCTCCTGACGGAGGCGGCCCGTATCGTCCGGGCCGCCGGATTCCTGATCGGGAACGTCGCCGTACAGGTCGTGGGCCCGCGCCCGAAGATCGGAAAGCGGCGCGACGAGGCGGAGAAGATCCTTTCGGACGCGGCGGGGGCGCCTGTGTCGGTTTCCGGGGCCACTACGGACGGCCTGGGTTTCCCGGGCAGGGGCGAAGGCCTTATGGCGGTGGCAACGGCATTGGTCGTGAAAACGGCGTGACCGGATTCCGTTAGGGGCGCGGGGAACTGCGCGACAAGCCACAGCGCACGCGCACCCGGCCACGGCGCTTCACGCACCGGTGCCACCCACTACCCTCGGCCCACTACCCTAGGTCCCGTGACTATTCGCCTGTACGACACCAACGCCCGGCAGATCCGTGACTTCGCCCCGCTCACCGCGGGCCGCGTCTCGATCTACCTCTGTGGTGCCACCGTGCAGGCGGCGCCCCACATCGGGCACATCCGCTCCGGCCTGAACTTCGACATCATGCGCCGCTGGTTCGAATACCGCGGCTACGACGTGACGTTCGTCCGGAACGTCACGGACATCGACGACAAGATCATCGCCAAGTCCGCCGACCAGGGCCGCCCCTGGTGGGCGATCGGCTACCAGAACGAGCGCGCGTTCAACGACGGTTACACCGCGCTCGGCTGCCTCCCGCCGACGTACGAGCCCCGCGCGACCGGGCACGTGCCGGAGATGATCGAGATGATGCGCGGGCTGATCGAGCGCGGGCACGCCTACGAGGCCGACGGCAACGTCTACTTCGACGTGCGGTCCTACCCGGACTACCTCCAGCTCTCCAACCAGGAGCTGGACAACCTCCGCCAGCCCGAGGGCGAGGGCGAGACCGGCAAGCGGGACCAGCGGGACTTCGCGCTCTGGAAGGCCGTCAAGCCGGGCGAGCCCAGCTGGGAGACGCCGTGGGGGCGCGGCCGGCCCGGCTGGCACCTGGAGTGCTCGGCGATGGCCCACAAGTACCTCGGCGCGGCCTTCGACATCCACGGCGGCGGCCTCGACCTGATCTTCCCGCACCACGAGAACGAGATCGCCCAGGCCAAGGCGTACGGCGACGACTTCGCGCAGTACTGGGTGCACAACGCCTGGGTCACCATGAGCGGCGAGAAGATGTCGAAGTCCCTCGGGAACTCGGTGCTCGTCTCGGAGATGGTCAAGAACTGGCGCCCGATCGTGCTGCGCTACTACCTCGGCACCCCGCACTACCGCTCGATGATCGAGTACAGCGAGGAGTCGCTGCGCGAGGCCGAGTCGGCGTTCGCGCGGATCGAGGGGTTCGTGCAGCGCGTGGTGGAGCTGGCCGGGGGAGCCGTCGAGCCCTCGGCCGAGGTGCCGCCGGCGTTCGCCGAGGCCATGGACGACGACCTGGGCGTCCCGCAGGCCCTCGCGGTCGTGCACACGACGGTCCGGCAGGGCAACTCCGCCCTCGCCGCCGACGACAAGGAAGCCGCGGTCGCCCGCCTCGCCGAGGTCCGCGCCATGCTCGGCGTCCTCGGCCTCGACCCGCTGGCCGCGCACTGGTCCGGCGGCGCCGAGAAGGGCGAGGACCTGCACGGGGTCGTCGACGCACTGGTACGTCTCGTCCTCGACCAGCGCGAGTCCGCCCGCGGCCGCAAGGACTGGGCGACCGCCGACGCCATCCGCGACCAGCTGAACCAGTCCGGCCTCGCGATCGAGGACAGCCCCTCCGGACCGCGCTGGACCCTCAGGTCCTAGCCGCCCCGGAACTGAAGATCGACTGTGCCGCCCGGCCCCCCGGGCGGCACACTGCATAAGACGTACGTACGACACGAAGCTCACGGAGACGGGTAACTCATGGCAGCCAACAACCGCCGCATGTCCGGCAAGAAGGGCGCGCAGATCGGCAGTGGCGGCCAGCGGCGCCGGGGCCTGGAGGGCAAGGGTCCGACCCCGCCCGCCGAGATGCGCAAGGGGCACAAGAAGAACCGCATCGCCACGGCCAAGGCCAAGCAGGCCCAGCGCCGTCCGGTGGCGCGCGGCCGGGGCGGCAGGGGCACCTCCGAGATGGTCGTCGGCCGCAACCCGGTCGTCGAGGCGCTGCGCGAGGGCGTCCCGGCCTCCACCCTGTACGTCCAGCAGTTCATCGACAACGACGAGCGGGTCCGCGAGGCCCTGCAGCTCGCGGCCGAGCGCGGCGGCATCAACCTCATGGAGGCCCCGCGCCCCGAGCTGGACCGCATGACCAACGGCCTCAACCACCAGGGCCTGGTCCTCCAGGTCCCGCCGTACGAGTACGCGCACCCCGAGGACCTGGCCGAGGCGGCCTACGACGAGGGCGAGGACCCGCTGATCGTCGCCCTGGACGGGGTCACCGACCCGCGCAACCTGGGCGCCGTCGTCCGTTCGGTCTCCGCGTTCGGCGGCCACGGCGTGGTCGTGCCCGAGCGCCGCGCGGCCGGTATGACGGCCGGTGCCTGGAAGACGTCGGCCGGTACGGCGGCCCGTACGCCCGTCGCCCGCGCCACCAACCTGACCCGGGCCCTGGAGGCGTACAAGAAGGCGGGCATCGTGGTCGTCGGCCTCGCCGCGGACGGCGAGCACGAGATCGGCGAGCTGGAGGCCCTCGGCGGGCCCGTCGTCATCGTCGTCGGCAGCGAGGGCAAGGGGCTGTCCCGACTGGTCGGCGAGACGTGCGACTTCCGGGTCCGGATCCCGATGCCGGGTGGCGCCGAGTCGCTCAACGCGGGTGTGGCGGCGGGGGTCGTGCTGTACGAGGCGGCGCGCCGACGCGGGTGAACAAACGTCCGTAAGCTCACCTGGGCGGGTTAATTCCGGCGTCCGGGACATCCTTGACGGGGTCCGGACACATCCGGCCGGTCAAAGCAGTGTCCTAACTCCACGTCACTCGGTTAGATGAGTGTGGACACCAGAACACCCCGCACACCCACGGGGGACCGCTCGTCGGGATTCCGCTCCGGATTCGATTCCGGGCTCGACGACGCTCCCGCGCTGAGCATGGTGAAGGTGCCGAGCGATCCGGCGCAGGTCATCGTCAACCACGTGAGTTTCCGCGTGCAGCTGGGCGTATCGACACGGCGTACCCAATCCTCCCGGGTCGCACGGCACCTGAGCGCCACCGAGGACACCGCGCGTGTCCCGGCCGTCGGTACGGCGGGCAGGGCGGGGGCCGCGCCCGGCCGGCGCCGCCCGGTCGTCTGGAGCGGCAGGTCCGCGCCCGACGACACCGGCGCCCACCGGCTGCTCCAGGCAGTCCGGGGCGGCAGCGTCCGGCACGCCGAGGAGGCCGGCGAACCGGCGGGCGCGACCCGGGTCATCCCGCGCGTCGACGACGGCTACGACGTGCTGGACCAGACCGTCGAGACCCCGATGGTCGGCCACCCGCGCTCCCCGGCGTCCGGCGAGAGACGGCTGCTCCCGGACCTCCCGGCGGTGGGCAGCGCCTACGACGAGCCGCCCTACGACGAACCGCCCTACGGCGACGACGAGTTCGAGGACTTCGACGAACCGCGGTCGGCCCGGCGGGCCGGTGACGGCGACCCGGCCCGGCACGCCTACTACCCAGGCCGCCGGATGAACCTGGGCGTGGTCCTTCTCCCGCTGCGCGTCTTCCTCGGCTTCATCTCCATCTACGCCGGCATGGGCAAGCTCTGCGACCCCGTCTACTTCGACGGCGGCAAGCGCGGCTCCATGGTCACCTGGCTCAACACGCTGCACCCGTGGGAGGTCGCCGAGCCGCTGCGCCAGTTCGCCCTCCAGCACCCGGTCGGCTCCGGGCTCGTCATCGCCTTCTTCCAGGTGATCGTCGGCGTCCTGACCGTCCTCGGCTGCTGGCAGCGGGTCGCCGCGGTCGTCGGCGCGCTGCTCTCCGCCGCGCTCATCGTCACCGTCAGCTGGAAGACCGTCCCCGCCTACGACGCCCCCGACATCATCTACCTGGCCGCCTGGTCGCCGCTGATCATCGCCGGTGCCCCCGTCTACTCCGTGGACGGCCGCCTCGCGGGCAGCGCCTGGCGGCGGCTCGGTCCGCGCTCCGACATCTGGGAGCTGCGCGCCTACGTACTGCGGCGCGGCGCCCTGATCACGGCCATCACCATCGGCCTCACCCTCCTCGTCGGCTCGCTCCTGGGCGGCGCGGTCCGCGACTCCAGCCGCGTGGTCGTCCCCGGTCCCGGCGAGGCCCCGCGCAACAACCTGCCCGGCTCCCCGCTCCCCGGCGAGTCGGGCAAGCCCCACCAGAAGACTCCGTCGGCCTCCACGGCGCCCTCCGGGGGTGCCACGGCGAGTCCTTCGCAGGCGGCCACCACGCCGGGGGCCGACCGCACGACGAGCGGTGCCACCACCACGAGCCCCAGTGAGAC
The DNA here is from genome assembly GCF_040702065.1 of Streptomyces sp. NPDC086777. NCBI lineage: Bacteria > Bacillati > Actinomycetota > Actinomycetes > Kitasatosporales > Streptomycetaceae > Streptomyces > Streptomyces sp. NPDC086777. The sequence goes on from NZ_JBFBJI010000007.1 coordinate 83,259, forward strand.
CCAGGGCACCACGGGGCAGGCGCCGCCCCGGCACACCGCTCCCGCGCCGACCACCGCGGGGCCCACCTCCGGTGGCACCGCGACCGGCGGCGCCTCCACCTCCGGCGGCGGCACCGGCACCGGCTCCGGGACCTCCGGCGGCGCCTCCTCCTCCGGCCAGCCGGGCCTGGTGGGCGGCCTCCTCGGCTGACGCCCCTCCACACCACAGCGGCCCCACGCCCCCCAGGCGCGGGGCCGCACCACACCGGGGCGGTGTCGTCCGCACCGTCCCTGCGGGGTGCTGTGCCGGGGTGTGTCGTCCGCGCCGCCGTCGTGGTTGTTCGCGCAGTTCCCCGCGCCCCTTGCGGGGCGCTGTCGCACCGGCCCGAGGGGAGCACGCCGAACTGTGCGCAAAGCCGACAACGGCGCTCCGCCCCTCCGAAGGGGCGCGGGGGACTGTGCGATCAACCTCTGTGGACCGGCGGTCGACGGGCTGTCGTTTGCACCCGCTTGAGGGGCGTGGGGGACTGTGCGATCAACCTCTGTGGACCGGCGGTCGACGGGCTGTCGTTTGCACCCGCTTGAGGGGCGTGGGGGACTGTGCGATCAACCTCTGCGGAC